>CAYSHU010000046.1:0-14077 GCA_964430965.1 uncultured Ruminococcus sp.
CAGAAGGATCATGCACTGAGAATCTGGAGCGCGGCTTGCTCTTCGGGCGAGGAGTGCTATACCACCGCGATGCTTATCGACCAGTATTTCGGCGCGGATAAGGGAAAGTGGGACACGAGAATTTTAGCAACGGATATTTCCCAGGATGTAATCGGCAAGGCAAAGCGCGGCGTTTACAGCGAGGAGGGAATGAAAGGGCTTTCGCACGAGTGGAAGGCTAGATACTTCAACGACCTAGGCGGCGGGAAATATGAGATTTGCCAAGGCATTAAAGACGAGGTAATTTTCAAGACCTTTAATCTTATGGATCCGATGCCCGAAAAATACAAGGCAAAACCGTTTGATTTGATATTCTGCCGCAATGTTATGATTTACTTTGACGCGCCGACAAAGCAGGCGCTTGTCAACAGATTTTTTGATGTCGTAAAGCCGGGCGGGTATTTCTTCATAGGTCACGCCGAAAGCGTAAACAGAAACGACACGAAATTCCAGTACATTCAGCCCGCGATTTATCGCAGACCCGAATAAAAAATTATTTATTTCCCCGCCCTCGGCGGGGAAATAAAACAGATATACCTATTATAATATATAGTGTAGAACAAACAAAAAAGCAGCAGGTTCCCCGAAAGGAAAACTAGCTACTAATCGCTATTAAACTAATTACTATTTAGGAGCGCGATTTTATGGAGCGAATCAAACTATTGGTCGTCGACGACTCTATTCTGTTCAGAGAAGTCCTGACGCGGTATATCAAGCAGGACGATATGATAGATATTGTTGGGAAAGCAGGCGACGCTTATTCCGCGCGGGATATGATAATTCAGTACGAGCCCGACGTTATGACGCTCGACCTCGAAATGCCGCGAATGGACGGAGTTCATTTTCTTGAGAAGCTGCTGCCGCAGTACTATATCCCGACAATCGTCGTTTCAAGCTCCGAGGCAAGAAGATCCGCGTGCAAAAGCGCGGGCGCGGTGGAGTTTCTGACAAAGCCGGCGGCAAGGACAAACAACGATATGGCGGCGTTCGCGGCGGAGCTCTGCAAGGCGATACGACGCGCGTATAAGTCAAATCACCCGAACGCGAAAATCGATACAAATAAAGTTCCGATTGCGGTCACTCCGACAAAAACGGAATCTGCCGTAAGCACCAACACGGGCAGACTTGGCAATATTGCGGAAATCGCAGCGAAAGCGGAAAAAACCGTCCAGCAAAGAGCACAGGGAATAACAAATCAAGGCACGAACAGCTCCTACGCTAATAACACTGAAAACCCGAACCCGCCGTCCGGCAAGCACGCAAAAATCAAGCGAAACGAAGCGATTATCGCGCTCGGAGCCTCAACGGGCGGCACCGAAGCGCTCGAGCAAGTGGTCAGAGCGTTCCCGGTCAACACCCCGCCCGTTATCATCGTACAGCATATGCCCGCGGGCTTTACAAAGCTGTACGCCGAACGGCTGAACAGATCCTGTAAAATGGAGGTTAAGGAAGCCGTCGACGGCGAACGTCTGCGGCACGGCTTAATAGTTGTCGGCGCGGGCGAACATCACCTGCGGCTTTGTAAGGACGCAAAGGGCTGGTATATCTCGTCGAAGCCCGGTGAAAAGGTTTCGGGGCACTGCCCGTCGGTGGACGTGATGTTTAATTCCGTAGCCGATGTCGCGGGCTCTCTCGCAATCGGCGCAATTCTTACGGGAATGGGCCGCGACGGCGCGGACGGTCTGCTGAAAATGCGCAAGGCAGGCGCGTTTACAGTAGGGCAAGACAAAGCCACAAGCGTCGTATACGGAATGCCTATGGAGGCGTTCAACTGCGGCGCGGTAGAGGTTCAGGCGCCGTTGTATAAAATCGCCGATATTATTCTGGATATGATATATTGAAAAAAATCCTCGCTTACGCGAGGATTTTTTAATGTATAATTTAGAATTGACAATGTAAAATTCTTGTGTCCGCTTTGCGGACTTATTTTATTCAACAGAGATATAAACCTTTAATTCAAGCCGAATATCCACATTTTCAACATAGTTTTCAACCGTTTTTATCGCGTTTGTGAGGGTTTTAGTTGAAAACTTGTTTATTTTGATTTGATTTTTGGGTGTTGAAAATAGGTTTTCAACAATAATTTTGAAAAAAATGCCTCCCGAACGGAGTAATCGCGTTTGGCTCGGCTATAAAATATTATAAAATGAAATATTTTATGTTTTAAGCTAAAGAAAAATTACCGGGTTTTTTTACTAAAAGTAAATTTTTGATAAAAAAGCGACCTTTTAAAGATACTTATTCACATTTTCAACATAGTTTTCAACAATGTAATTAACTTTACTTTTTGTATAATCAAAAACGTGGTTTTCAACAAGCGGCGGTTAAAATTTTACTAAATTAAAGAGAATAAGTCCGCGAAGGCTCATTCATATGTAGAGAGTGCGTAAAATTTTCAGAACTGCTCTTATCAGCGGAAAAAGTCGCATTAAATCGCCATTTATTTATCCTTTTGTTGAAAAGTAACAGTTTATTGTTAAAAAAGCCTTGTTATTTCTGCTTAAAAAAACTTGAAATAATATGTTGAATATGGTATAATTAAATATATAGCTTTAAAATAAACTGCGGATAATATTTAAATAAAAACGCAGTCTTTGGCGATAATTGTCAATTATAATTTGTCAATTGTTTACAAGAAGTGGTGATAAAAAATGGATTCTATGACATCTCTGTCCGATATTTATAATCGCGTTGTGGAAAACTGCGCGAAAGCATACGATTTGTCCGATACGGCGAGAAATATCTGGCTTGAACCGCTCGAGCCCGTGAAAATGGAGGGAAATACCTTCGTTTTGGCAACAAATCTCGAGTTCAAGCGCGATACGCTTAATTCGCTTTACGTTCCGTTTATTGAGGAGCAGCTGAAGGAAATTCTCGGCGTGCCCGTCAAGGCGGAAATTATCGTTGACAACAACGCCGCTGCGGCAAAGCAGCCGCTCTCAAAAATGATTAACGCCGAGCCCGTCAACGATACGATAGGCTCTATTGCCAATAAGATAACGTATACATTCGATAACTTTATTGTAGGTCCGTCGAATAACCTCGCGTTTGTCGCGGCAAAGGCGGTCGCGAAAAAGCAGCACGATAAATTCAACCCGCTGTTTATCTACGGTGAAAGCGGGCTTGGAAAAACGCATCTGCTGTCGGCAATTCAGTTTGAAATGCAGAACAGCTTCCCCGGAATAAATATAATTTATATTCCCGCCGAAACGTTCACGAACGAGTTTCTTCACTCGCTGTCCTCGTACAGCGTCGAGGAGTTTGACGAGAAGTACAGAAGCGCGGACGCACTGCTTATTGATGACATTCAGTTCATCGCGGGCAAGGACCAGACCGAGGAAAAGTTCTTCCATATTTTCAACGAGCTTTATAATCAGAATAAGGTTATCGTGCTGACCGCCGACAGACCCGCAAAGGAAATAAAATCGATTTCCGACAGACTCAGAACACGCTTTTCAAGCGGGCTTATCGCTGATATCAAGCCGCCGGAGTATGAAACGCGCCTTGCTATCATTCAGCGCAAGGCGGAGCTTTTGAATTTCAGCATCGGCGACGAGGTTATCGATTACATCGCGACAAAACTGAAATCTAATATTCGCCAGATAGAGGGCGTTGTCACAAAGCTGAACGCACTTTATATGGTGTCGCAGATGAAACCGACAATTACAGTCGCGCAGAACGTCATCAAGGATATTGTTACCGACCACCAGCCCATTCCTGTGACGATCGATAAAATTATCAACGAGGTTGGAAAAATATACAATATCAACCCCGAGGAAATGCGCTCAAAGCGCCGTACCGCCAATATCTCCCAAGCTCGGAAAGTCGCGATTTTCGTAATTCAGGACGTGACGGGGCTGCCGTATGAAACTATCGGCGAGGAGTTTAACGGGCGCGACCATTCCACGGTTGTGTACGCGATTAAATCCGTCCGCGAGGAAATGGAGCGCGACAGCAATTTCCGCTCCGTTGTTGAGGATATTATAAAAAATATCAAGACTAATCAATAATATTTTCAACGGAGTTTTTAACAGGTTTTAAAATCTTTTAACCGAATTGTTGAATAAAAAAACTTTTAAAAATTTTTTAACAAATTTAAACAGACATACGTTGAATAAAAAACGTTTCCAAGACGGCTTAAAAAACCGTCGCAGGGTTTTTTAAACAGTTTCAACCACCCTTATTATTATTCTTAAAATAATAATATCATTACATTTTTTGTTTTGTAACTTGATTTGCAACCCGACTTGCAACAATTTGCAATAACTTGAGATATGACCTAAGACTAAGAAAGGAGAATTTCTCTTATGAAATTCAGCTGTAATAAAGACGTATTTTTAGAAGCTATCCTCACAACCTCAAGGGCAGCTTCGTCAAAATCCGCAATCCCGGCGCTTGAAGGTCTGCTGTTGGAGCTTGAGAACGGCTCGCTGTCGCTTACGGGATATAACCTTGAAATAGGTATTAAAACGAAAATCGCTGTTGATAACGCCGAAGACGGAAGCATCGTTATAAACGCCGGCCGCCTTTGCGATATCGTCAGAAAAATGCCGTCGGGCTCGCTTGAAATTACTATTGAGGACAACAAGTCCGCGTCGATAAAAATCGGCAGAACAAGCCTTTCGATTATGTGCATGAGCGCCGACGAATATCCGCAGGTGCCGCAGGCGAATGTTGAAAACAGCTTCTCTATGAGGCAAAAAACGCTTAAAAGCATGATAATTCAGACAAAATACGCGTGCGCAGTTTCCGAAACAAAGCCCGTGTTTATGGGGTGTTTGTTTGAGATTCTGGATAACGTTTTAAGTGTAGTCGGAATGGACGGTATGAGAATCGCGGTCAGACAAGAGCCGATTACACACGAGAATATGAAATTTATCGTTCCGTCAAAATCGCTCGATCAGCTGGCGAGAATGCTCTCCGACGATGATGACAAGGACATTTCGATAAGCCTTGAAAAGAATCAGATTTCGTTCCTGTTTGGAAATTACACGATGATCTCAAGATTGATAAGCGGCGATTTTCTTGATTTCCACAAATATATCAAATACGACAATTCGGTTTTCGTTGAGATAAGCTGTTCGGATATGATAAACACGCTTGAGCGCGGAATGTTAGTTATCAGCGATAAGGTTCGGCTTCCGCTTAAGTGCGAGTTTTCAAACGACACACTTGCGCTCAGCTGCACAACGCCGCTTGGCTCATATAACGATCAGATAAGTGTAAAATACAGCGGCGAGCCGTTTACGATAGGGCTTAACACAAAGCTCCTTCTCGACGCGTTCAAGGCGGCGGAGTGCGCGGACGTTAAGTTTATTATGACGGGAAAAAGCGTCGAGCCCGTGCTTGTCGTTCCGAAAGAGGGCAGTGAATTTACGTTCTTGATTATGCCCATGAGGTTAAAATAATTTTTTTGAAATATTTTAGGAAGGTGAAAAAATGGAGGAACTTAAAATCATAACCCCGTCGATTAAGCTCGATCAGCTTGTAAAGTTTGCGGGATTTTCCGAAACGGGCGCAAAGGCTAAAATCCTTATCGACCTTGGGGAATTTAACGTCAACGGGGATTTGTGCACAAAGCGAGGCAAGAAAATCAAAATCGGGGATATTATCGAGTTTAAGGGCAAGAAATATAAGGTAGTGTTCGACGAGGAGGGCGCTGCGGCAGCTGCGGCTGAGGAGAACGCCGAAAACAACTAAAATATACTATCCATAAAAAATAAAATGTATATAACAAAATTAAATATACAAAATTTCAGAAACATCCGTGAGGCGGAGCTTCTGTTTGACAAAAATCTGAATATGTTAGTCGGACGCAACGCCCAGGGCAAAACCAACCTTTGCGAGGCAATTTCGGTTTGTCTGGGCGGCAGCTTCCGACATATTCGTTTTTCACAGCTTGTTCCGGCCGATAACCCAAAGGCGGAGGTAAGGGTCAAGCTGTTTTTTCGCGATGATATACAAGAGCGCGAAAATGTTATAGATTATACTATCCGTAAAAATAATGTGGAGATAACCTATAACGGAATTAAAATGAAAGACGCTGCGGAATTATACGGAGTGTTAAAATACGTTGTTTTTATACCGGAGCATTTAAATCTTATCAAGGGCGCGCCGGAGCTTCGGCGGGATTATCTTGATGACGTGGCTCTGATGCAGACCCAGACGCATTTCAAGAAGCTATCGCGCTATAACAAAGCGTTAAAACAGCGTAATAATATACTGTCCGTTTATAATGATAATCGCAAGGCTGTCGCGGATATGCTTGCGCCTTGGAACGAGGTGCTTGCTGCGGAGGGGATCAACGTTACATACGGGCGGCTGAAATACTTCTCGTTTCTGAAAAAATGCGCCGCGGAGCTTTATTCCGAGCTGACAAACGATGTGGAAAAGCTGTCGATGAGCTATCAGAGCTCGGCTTTTAAGACAGAAAGTATAGATTTTAATAATATTGACGTTCTGTATAAAAAATACCTCGCGGAGCTGGAGAAAAATCTCAACGCGGAAATGAAACTGCACTATACACTGACGGGCGTTCACCGTGACGACGTGAGCTTTTTCGTAAATAATATGGCGGCGCGGGAATACGCGTCGCAGGGACAGATAAGAAGTATTGCGCTGGCGCTGAAGCTATCCGAGGCGGAGATAATTCGCCGAAGGAATAAGACCAACCCTGTTGTTATTCTCGATGATATTTTAAGCGAGCTGGACGCGGTTCGGCGGGAGTATGTTCTTCAACATATTGAAAATTCACAGGTGTTTATTACCTGCTGTAATATAAATGAGCTGTCCGCGCTTTCTAACGGCAAGGCTTGGAATACCGAAAACGGAAGATTTACGTTGATTTGAACGGAGAGTAATATGTATTTATTTTTAGGCGGGGACGTTACAATCAGAGCTGATGACGTTATCGGGATTTTTGACATTGAGGAGTGCTCGGCAAGCCGCACGACCGCGGACTTTCTGAATGCTTCCGCTAATAGATTACAAATTGTCAACATCTCGGAAGATATGCCTAAGAGTTTTATTTTGACTAAAGATAAGACCTATATTTCCAACGTATCACACAATACTATCAGAAAAAGGGAATTCAGAGGTAAGAAGTAAATTTTGATTAGATAAATTAAGCCGCCGCAGGGCGGTTTTTTTCGTATTTTTTTAAAAAAACTCTTGACAAATAAAAATATGTATGCTATAATAACTGTACTAACCCAAATAATACAGCTTACTAAAAGAGGTGACAAAATGTTTACAATGCGACTACAAGGCGGAGCTCCGATTTATGAACAGCTTGAGGGACGAATCACCGAGCTTATTGTTTCGGGAGAAATGGCGGAGAACGAAAAGCTCCCGGCGGTTCGTGAAATCGCGAAACAGCTCTCGATAAATCCGAACACCGTCCAGAAAACATACGTAAATCTTGAAGCGCGCGGACTTATCTATTCTATCCCCGCAAAGGGAAGCTACGTCGCGGCGCGGGAAAACTTTATTGAAAGAGTTCGCGGCGACAGTCTGACGGCTTTTTCAATCTCGGTTGAGAACGCGCTGAAATGCGGGCTTTCCGCTGATGAGCTCCACGGGCAGATCGATGTAATCTCAAGTAATTCAAAAAAGGAGAGTGATAGCGGTGACTAAGGGCTTTAAAAAATATTTTTGCTACAAGCTCTCGAAAAGCAAGCGCTCGATAATCTTTTTCGCGATTTTGAATTTATTCGGCGTTTTGCTGCCGTCGATTTTAATGAATGTTACCTACGTGGATATGCTGAGAGAGGTTGAGAAAATCAAAAACGCGACGGGCATCTTATTTATAGGTTCTTTAGATTTTTCAGGAATTTCGTTATTTCTGATTTTCTTGGTATCCGTAATCAGCATCGTTATGATCACGGCGACGACGATAAACTCGATGAAGCTGTACAATAACCGCGCCGCCGTGGATACGCTGGGCTCTTTGCCTATCTCTTACCGCGAGCGATTTTTCGGAGATTTTTTGAGCGGAGTTTGCTCGAACTTTATCTCGTTCGTGCCGTTATTTTTAATCTCGCTGATACTCATAGGAAATATGAGAGATTCGAAATATGCCGTTATTGATGGTTATTTTGTTTCGGATTATCAAACATTTCCGCGGAATCTATCTGGATTGTTTTTCACGATGCTGTTTACCTATCTCGGAGTATACGCGGTGACGATGTTTGTTTCAATCTGCTGCGGCAAAAAGGGAAGCGCTGTTTTGTATTCGCTTATCGCAATGGCGGTGCTGCCCGGAATCTTTTATGTATACGGAAACAATATGTTTTCTCAGGTTGTCGGTATGGACGCGTTTTACGAGCTTATGAAAAACGTTTGTATGCTTCCGCCGTTCGGACCTGCGGTTTCGATTTTGATGGTGAACACCTACCGCGGCGGCAACCCCATTGATCCTAAATATTGTTTGCTTAACGAAAACCCGCTTTATCTTGTGGTTTTCCTTATCATCACAGCGGCGTTTATAGCGGGGGCTTATTTTATCGGCAAGCGCCGCCGCGCGGAAAACGTCGGGGAGAGCTTCGCGTTTAAATCGGCGTATCATGTGCTGACGCTGACGTTTATGGTGCTGCTTATCGGCGCTTCGTTTGTCGGGTATTCCGAGGTAATGGAAAACTCGGGAATTCATTGGGTGCTGCTGTTTACGTTTATCGTTTACGCCGCGCTGGAGATTTCTCAAAACAAGGGCTTTAAGGGCTTCTGGAAAACCGCGGTAAGATTCGCGGCGGTGTTCGGGGCTTGTATGGGATTTTTCGCGATCGTAAAAAGCACAAACTCTTTCAATATGTACAAATCTCTCCCAAGCGCGGGAAGCGTACAAGAGGTCAAGGTTTCGGGAAAGTATTTTTATTCCGTGAGCTTATATCACGAAAAGCAGTATACTCTTGACACAAAAGCCGCCGTTTCGGATATTTTAAACGAGCACAAAAGCCTGCTGAATTCAAACGGCGTAAAAACAGGCGATGAGCTGAAAATCGTCTACTCGCTGAAAAACGGGCAGGAGGTTATGCGAAATTACTCCGCGACAGATTTGGAGCTTGACATGATCAAGAGCTTCAGCGACGCGGCAAAAAATCACCCCGATTTCGATTTCGGCGACCTCGGGATAATCGACGATCCAGACCTTAGCAACTACACGTTCGTGCTGATAAAAAACGGCAAGCCCAGGAAATATATCTTCGAGGAAAAGCTCCCGGAGCTTGCGGAGATTTTGCAAAATGATATGAAATACAACTATTCGTTAAGCGACCATAATAGTTACTACGGGAGTCTGATGATAACTAAGAAAAACCAAAAGCACGACCTTAGCGACGACATTGACGTTCTTCCGAGCTACACCGCGACGATAGAATTCCTCGAAAACCCCGAAAACTACACGAACGAGGAAATAAAAAGCGACGTGGACAAATATTTTGTGGTCTACAACAGCGAAAAGGTGTCGGTTCGTGTTTATATCGCGACCGACGATACAAGCCCCGCGGCGAAGGAGCTGTTGTCCTACATCATTCCGAGAAGCGACGACGACGACTTTGACCCGAACAAGAATGTCCGCGTTACGGGTATGTATTCGGGACTTTCTTACAGGATAGACCCAGCTCACGAGGAACGCGCGAAGGAGCTGATGCTCGAAATCTTCCTCGACAGGCACTGATTCAAAAAAAAGAAAACCCTGTTTTTCGGTTGAAATAAGGAGTTAGCTATGATAAAATTTGAAAATGTAACTAAAAAATACGACGATTTTACGGCGCTGGAGAACTTTGACCTTGAGATACCCACGGGCTGCGCCTATGGGCTTCTCGGAACAAACGGCGCGGGGAAATCCACGCTGCTGAGAATTCTCTCGGGAGTGTACAAGGCGGACGCGGGAAAGGTGCTGATCGACGACAAGGAGGTCTATGACAGCCCCGAGGTCAAGCAGAGAATTCTGCTGATAAGCGACGAAACCTCGCAGTTCAACGGAATGACGCTTCTCCAGATGAAAAAATTCTATAAGACGTTTTATGAAAAATTCTCGGACGAGATGTTTGAGAAGCTCCATAAGGTTGTAAATCTTCCGCTGAAGAAAAAGCTCGGCGGGTTCTCAAAGGGAATGAAGCGGCAGGCGGCGGTTATCTGCGGCATCGCGGCGGGGACGGATTACCTGTTCTTAGACGAGGCGTTTGACGGGCTCGACCCCTCGATGCGCTCGGAGGTAAAGAAAATGATCGTCGACGCGATGTGCGACAACAATATGACCGTTGTGATGTCCTCGCACAACCTCCACGAGATAGAGGAATTCTGCGATACGGTTGGGCTTTTGAACGACGGCAAAATGGTGTTCAACAAAAACCTGCGAGAGCTTAAGGGCGATATCCACAAGGTTCAATGCTCGTTTTCCAAGCTCCCCGAAAAGGAGGATTTCCCCGAGCTTGATATTCTGCTTATTGAGGAAAAGGGCGGGGTTGTGAACATCATCGCAAAGGGCAGCGCGGACGAAACTCTCGGGAAAATCAAGCAGAAAAATCCCTCGTTCTGCGACCTCATTCCGCTGTCGCTGGAGGAAATATTCATATACGAAATGGAGGCGTTGAACTATGACCGCAGTAAACTCCTCTAAGGGCTCTTCTAAGAATCTTTTCGGAACGTATTTTAAATACAGGCTCGGCATAATGAAAATGAATTTTGTTATGTGCTGTATTTTAAACGTTCTGGGATTGCCGCTTTTAGCGGTGGCTGCAGGCAAGGGCTTTGGCGGAGCGATTTCGGAATTTTCGGCGACGGCGCGGTTTTTCTCGATGATTTGTATTGCCGCGCTGCCCGCAATCGCGATTTTCAACGCCCTGTCTTCGTTTGACTATTATCACAAAAAGGACCTGACAGACACGATAGGCGTGCTGCCGCTAAGCCACAAGCAGCGCTTTTTCGCCGATTTGCTGGCGGGGCTTATCGTGAACGCCGTGCCGATTATCCCGTGCGGGATTTTCTGCACGATTGCTTTCGCGAATTTGCAGGGAAAGTTCCTGGCGCGTTATAATACGGCGATGCTTGGCAATTTCCATATGGCAGGCATCGGGCTTTATATCGCGGCGTCGGTGCTTTTTATCGTGATTTTCACGTATCTTTTCACCGTGTTGACAAGCGTCTGCTGCGGAAAGGTTTTCCATTCGGTGGTTTTTGTCGTAATCGCGATTGCTGTTCTGCCGCTGATTTTCGGAGGGCTGGCGCAATGCTTCGCGAAAGGAATTCTCGGAATTGACGACAAGGAATATTTCTGGGAAGCCGTCAAGCTCTTCCCTCCCGCGGGGCTTATCCATTCGATTTTAGACGCGGTGGATGCGCCGTTTTCAGGCTACTTGGGTTATTTTATCGAGCATAATGAACTTGTGACGTTCAGCTTTTGGCAAATTCTGGTTTATTTAATTCTCGCCGCGGGAATTATCGCTTTGGCGTATTTCCTCGGCAAGCGCCGCCTTGCCGAGCACACGGGCAGCGCGTTCGCGATTAAGCCGATGTTCTGGGTTCTGAGCGGCGGGATAACCGCGGCGATAACTATCACGACGCTTTGCACAAGCTCTGAATTCTATGGATATGGGGGGTTATTTCACTCTTATCACATATTCTCGGCGGCAGCGGGGCTTCTGACCTGCCTTGTGACGGTTTTGCTTTATCGACAGAAGAAAAAGACATTCCTGCGCACGCTGGCTGTCGGCGCGGGGGCGGTTGTTGTGATGCTCGCGGCTTGGGTAGTTGTCGACAAAACGGGCTCGTTCGGGGCGCGGTATTATCCGAAAAGCGCAGACGGTATAGAGTATATTAAAATCAACAGCACGTATACAATCACCGAAAAGAAGGACATCGAGGACTTCGCCTCAATGCTCAACAAGGAGCTGCGCGATAACCCCAAGGGCTTGCAATATAGTAACAATGGCGGATTTTTCGTTGAAATGAAGAAAACGGACGGAGAAAGAACGTTGAGGGGTTTCAGCAACGCGCCCGTCGTCGAGCAGATTATACGCAGCCTTGACGGGTATCTTGACTATTTCTTCGGTGAGCTTGAGGACAGCCCCGAGGAGTGGAAGGCGTATTTATCCTACAGGTATATGGCAAACCATATGGTATCAAGCGCGAGAACGTGGGTTCACGATGAAGATGTTGATGAGCTTATCAAAATCCTCCACGAGGAGGCGAAAGAGAAGCACGACCCGAACGCTAAAACCGTTATAGAAATTGTTTTTTACGGCGGCTCTAACGGAGATCGCAGCTTTGCAATCGGGGAGAATTTCACGCGAACGATTGCCTATTTGTCGGATGTAAGCTACGACCTCGATGACAACCACGCTGTCATCTATCTGAGTATTGAATACGACAACTACGGCGTGAATCAGGAAACGTTCTTGGTTAGGATTCCGTTTGAGGACAAGGACGACGAGCGGGTGAAGGAGCTTGTGTCGCTTCTTGAGGTCAGCGAGGGCGAGCCGATTGACCCTAATTTCAGAATGAGGGTATTTAACGGTCCGAACGAGCCCGGAGTCACCGAAGAGAACAAGCCGCGCGTTCTGGAGCTGATGAGGGAGCTCGCTGCGGACTATATGTTCAATTGACAACGGACAATTTCGGTTAAAGGCGGATTAAGCTAACGCAAAAAAACAGCGCTCGTTTACGCTTTGAAAACGCTTTACCAATAATTCAGAATGCCGCTTTTATATATTGAGATCCCCTGCTTGACAGCAGGGGATTTCTGCTTGTGCAAATGTCGAAAAAATTGTTGCTTTTTTCTAAAAATCTTGCCTCTTTTTTGTGAAAATACTTGATTTTTTTTCGATTTTGTGGTATACTATATATAATATAGGTGTTCTGAAAGAAACAAGAATTATCCGAAAAAATAAGAGGAGAGAAAAATGGCAGACGAGGAAAAGGTGACAGGCATCGAGAATAATGTGACAGAGCCCGATGAGGCTCTTGAATACGGCGCGGACAGCATACAGGCGCTTAAGGGGCTTGACCCCGTGCGCAAGCGCCCCGGAATGTATATCGGCTCCACGGGCGAAAGCTGACTGCATCACCTTGTTTATGAGATAGTCGACAACGCCGTTGACGAGGCGCTGGCGGGGGATTGCACCGAGATAGACGTGACGATACTCCCCGAAAACGTTATCAGAGTAATCGACAATGGCCGCGGAATCCCGACCGATATAAACCACGCCGAGGGCATTTCCGCGGCGACAATGGTGTTTACAATGCTCCACGCGGGCGGCAAGTTCGGCGGCGGCGGATATAAGGTGTCGGGCGGTCTGCACGGTGTGGGCGCTTCTGTCGTAAACGCGCTTTCCGAATGGCTGGAGGTTGAGATACACGACGGCAAAAACATTCACTTTCAGCGGTTTGACAGGGGCGAATATGCCGAGGATATAAAAATCACGGGTACTACCGACCACACGGGGACGCAGGTGACGTTCAAGCCCGACGCGACGATTTTCCACACGACGGTGTTCAGCTATGAAACGCTGAATGACAGACTGCGCGAAAAGGCGTTTCTCAACGGCGGCCTGAAAATCTCGCTGCACGATTTGCGCGACCCCGAGAATATTGTTGAGGAAACAATGCGCTATGAGGGCGGAATTCGTGAGTATATCGCGTGGCTTAACAAAAAGCGCGGCGCGGACGTGCTCCACCCCGATGTAATTTACTTAGAGGGCGTTGAAAACGGTATCATGGTCGAGGTCGCGTTTCAGTACACGACGGATTTTAACAGCGAGGTTTTCCGCTCGTTCGCGAATGACATTCACACGGGTGAGGGCGGTATGCACGAGCTTGGGTTCAAGAGAGCTTTGAATAAGGTCGTCAACGACTTCGCGAAGCAGGAGCTTGAGAAAAAGGATAAAGCCAAGAAGAAAAAGCCCGCTAAGAAGGGCGAGGAGGAAAAGCCGTTCGCGGGGTACAGCGGCGAGGCTAGCCGCGAGGCGATAAACGCGATCATCTCCGTAAAGCTGCCGGAGTGCGAGTTTGAGGGGCAGACAAAGGGCAAGCTCGGCAACCC
>CAYSHU010000047.1:0-14055 GCA_964430965.1 uncultured Ruminococcus sp.
GCGCGTGCTGGGAGAACAGAAACGCCGTTGCGAATCTGGATTTCGACACGGACGACATCGAACTGTTTAAGGTTTACGAGCCGTAAAGGCTTTCTTGCTTTTTCATCATATTGAAGCGCCGCGCGGAGTTATTTGCTCCGCGCGGCGTTTTTTTTGGCAATTTGACAATTTTATAAATATGTGATAAAATATTTTAAGAAAATTTAAACCGACCCCTCGGTTTTTACGGTTATATTTATGAAGACGGAAAGGAGGAAGGCTCTTGGACGACAAGGAAATAATCGCGCTGTATCAAAGCCGCGACGAGGGCGCGATAAAGCAGACCGCGGCTAAATATTCGGGGTATCTTACGAAGATCGCGCTGAACGTGCTCGGGAATTTTCAGGACGGCGAGGAGTGCGTCAACGATACTTATTTCAAGGCGTGGAACACTATCCCGCCGAATATTCCCGCGAGGCTCAGGCTGTTTCTCGGCAAGATCACGCGGGAGCTGTCTATCGACCGTCTGCGTTGGAAAACCGGCAAAAAGCGCGGCGGGACGGAGTATGAAGTGTCGCTGGACGAGCTTTCGGAGTGCGCGGGCACGGGCGATGTTTCCGAGCAGGCGGAGCTTTCCGAGCTCGTGGAAAGCATCGAGAAATTCCTGCGCCGATGCCGCGATGACGAGCGGGATATGTTCGTCTGCCGATATTATTTCTGCGACAGCATAAACGAGATCGCGGGATATTTCGGCGTGAACGTTTCAAAGGTGAAAAACACGCTGTTCCGCGTGCGAAAGGAACTGAAAAAACATCTGGAAAGCGAGGGGTATGTGATATGAAAAAATCCGAAGAATTAAGCAAAGCGATCGGCGAGATCGACGAGAGAATCATTGAAAAGGCCGACGAAAAACGAACGCAAAAATCCGCTAAAAAAGCGAAAAAATTTCCGCTGAAAATTGTCGCTCCCGTAGCGGCTTGTCTGGCTGTCGCGATCGGGGTTTTCGCGATAATTCCGCGCGGCGTTTCGGGCTTAGCGCTTGCCGAGGCGGCTTATCCGAAGCAAGTGAAATACCCCGGCGCGTTTGAAATAAACAGCGAGAAGTGGCACGAGCAGCGCCGCGCGCGGTGGGATTGCGGTCAGCGTATCGACAGCGACGTGAACGAGTTCTACAAAAAATCCGCGGCGGAGTTTTTGTCGGGCGAGGAGAACAGGGCGTATTCTCCCGTGAATGTTTATATGGCGCTCGCGATGGTCGGCGAAATGACCGACGGCGAGAGCCGTCAGCAGATACTTGACCTGCTCGGCTCGGAGAATATCGAAGACCTCCGCAAGGACGCGAAGAATATGTGGCTCGCGAATTACTGCGACGACGGCGCGGTAACGTCAATTCTCGCGAACTCTGTCTGGCTGAACGAAAACGTCAGCTTCAAGCAGCAGACGGTCGACACGCTTGCCGAGAAATATTACGCGTCGTCCTATCGCGGAAATCTGGGCTCGGACAAAATCAACGAGGCAATTCAGAAATGGCTCAACGACCAGACGGGCGGGCTTTTGAAAAATTATGTGAAGGACGTTGAGCTCTACCCCGAAACGGTTATGGCGCTGTATTCCACCGTGTATTTCCGCGCGAAATGGGATTACGAATTCAACAAAAACAACAACGATACGAAAAAATTCCACGCGCCGGGCGGCGATGTTGATACCGAGTTTATGAACAAAACGGGAGAACACGGCACATTCTACGCGGGGGAGGATTTCGGCGCGGCGAATATGCGGTTCAGCGATGGCGGCGCGATGTGGTTTTTCCTGCCCGACGAGGACAAGACGATAGACGACGTGCTGAGCTCGGGCGAGTATCTTGATGTGATAAGCAAATCCCGCGATTATGAAAACCCGTGGGAGAACAGCAAGAGCTTAAAGATAAACTTCTCCGTGCCGAAGTTTGATGTTTCGTCGAAAATCGAGCTTAGGGAGGGCTTGGAGAGGCTCGGCGTGACGGACGTTTTCGATTCCTCCGCGGCCGATTTCTCCCCGCTTACGGACGGCGAGGTGTTCATCGGCAAAGCAGACCACGCGGCGCGGGTCGTAATCGACGAGGAGGGCTGCACCGCGGCGGCATACACGGAAATGATTATGGCGGGCAGCGCGCTTCCGCCCGAAGACGAAATGGACTTTATCCTCGACAAACCGTTCGTCTTTGTCATCACAAGCGACACAAACCAGCCGCTGTTTATCGGGACGGTCGTTGATCCGAGTTAATTAAATTTCACTCCTACCGCGAAATATCGATCCTATCAATCAATCGCGCCCGTGCGATTGATTGATTTGGATTTTGGGTTTAGATTTATTATTTAGATTATAATGTAAGTTCTTACATTTTGTTCTAACTTGTCGGACGGTTTTGTTACAACTTGTTAGACTGTTTTGTTACAGCTTGTCGGGCGGTTTTGCCCAACCTGCGCAGCAATTCCGTCCGACTTATTATTGCCCCGAAAAACAACTGCAAAAAGCTGCAAGTTTTCCCGTGCCCACTTGAAAAAACGAAGAGTTTGTGGTACAATTATATTAACGATAAAAACGCTTCAAAAAACAGGAGGACACAATGCCGACTAACATTTTGCTTGTGGAGGACGACAGGGCGGTTGCCGAAAATCTCGTGAAATATCTCCGCTCGGAGGATTTTTCCGTTGCTCACGCGTTCGGGCAGACGGACGGGCTCAGGGCGTTTGAGGACGGGGAGTTCGACTGCGTTTTGCTGGATATTTCGCTCGGTGACGGCAACGGTTTTTCGATTTGCTCCGAAATAAAGAAATCGCGCGACGTACCCGTCATTTTCCTCACCGCCTCCGCCGACGAGGGCTGCACGGTCGCGGGGTTTGAGGTCGGCGCGGACGACTATATCAGCAAGCCGTTCCGCCCGCGGGAATTAGTCGCGCGGATAAAAAACGCAATGCGAAAGCGCAAGCCGCCCGCGTCGCCGCTGCTTCAATGCAAAAACGTCTGTGTCGACCCCGAAAAGGGCGTTGTCACAAAAAACGGCTCCGAGCTTTCGATGTCCGCGCTGGAATACCGCCTTTTGCTGCTGTTCTTCACGAACAAGGGAATTCTGCTGTCGCGAGACAGGATAGCGGACGAGCTTTGGACTATTTCGGGCGAGTTTGTTGAGGACAATACTCTGAACGTCTACATCAAGCGAATTCGCGACAAAATAGAGGACGACCCGCAAAAGCCGCAGATACTCAAAACCGTGCGCGGCCTGGGCTATAAGGCGGTGGGTGATTAAAATTATGAATTTCACGAATATAATGCGAAACCCCGAAACGCGCGTTCCGATTATTTGCCAGGCGGCGGTGGTAATTCTCGGGTTTGCGGGGTGCTTGTTTATCAGCGTTCCCGCGGCGGCGGTGCTGCTTTTGGTGTCTGTTTTGGTAATTTTAATGCAGCTTATGCCGCTGTCAAAGCGCGGCGAAAAAATCTCGCGGCTTTGCGGGGATATCGACGACATTCTCCGCGGCGCGGACAATGTGGATTTAAGCGAATACTGCGAGGGAGAGCTGAGCATTCTCTCCGACGAGATACGCAAGCTGACGGTGCGCCTCCGCGAGCAGAATTCCGCGCTGCGGGGCGACAAGCAGTTTATGAAGGAAGCGCTTGAGGATATGACGCACCAGCTTCGCACGCCGCTTACGGCGATGCTTCTCGTGCTCGGAATGCTGCGCAAGCCCGAATTGTCGGAGCGCGAACGCGCCGAGCATATTCAAGAGCTTTACGCGCTTTTGTCGAGAATGCAGCGTATGCTCGAAACAACGCTGGGACTGTCGCGGCTTGAGGCGGGCGCGGTGGAGTTCAAAACGGAGGAAATCGGCGTAAGGGCGCTGATTGAAGAGGCGCTCGAGCCGCTTTCGATCTCAATCGAGCTGAAAAGCATCACGCTTAAAACCGAAATCGAGGGCGAGCCCGTTTTCCGCGGCGACAGGCAATACTGCGCCGAGGCAATCTCGAACATTCTGAAAAACTGTATGGAGCACACGCCCGAGGGCGGGGAGATAAAAATCTCCGCCGCCGCAAACGCGCTTTACACGGGAATTATCATCACGGACAGCGGCGACGGAATTCCCGAAAGCGAGCTCCCGCGCGTTTTCGAGAGATTTCATAGGGGCGAATTTAATAAAAACGGCTACGGCATAGGGCTCGCGTTCGCGAGGAAAATAATCGCGCTGCAAAACGGGAGCCTTACGGTGAGAAACGCCCCGCCGCTCGGCGCGGAGTTCGAGATACGAATTTACAACTAAAAAATCCCCCGCGAAGCGGAGGATTTTCCGTTTTTAATTCGCGCGGATCTGTTCCACAAGCGTCATCTTTCGCGTTGATTTCAGCGCGATAACCGACGCTGCCACCGCGACCGCAAACGCGCAGACCGACGCGATGAGAATTATCGGCAGCGGCTGCACGAACGAAATCACGCTGTTCAGGAACTCAAATTCAACCGCTTCGGTCAATGTTGTCAGCATAAGCTTCGTGAGCAGCATCAGAGCCTCGCAGACGAATACCGCCGCAATTCCCGATGTGAGCGCGTATTGCAGGCACTCGATAAACGTCATTTTACGGAGGTCCTTTTCGGTCATTCCGACGCACTGCAGCGCCGCAAGCTCAGCACGGCGGTTCAAAATGCCCGTCGCGAGGACGTTCACCATATTCACAATCGCGATAAGCGCTATCAGCACGCTGAGCGCAATAGCAATGATCTTCACCGAGGAAAGCGCCGCGAGAAGCTGCCGATGCTCGGCGGTTTCGTCCTCGTAAATAATCGAATTTTCCTTAAAGAATTCAATCGCTTTTTCACGGTCGTCGGGGTTCAGAAGCTCGCAAGGGATAATGTTGCTGAACTCCTCATTCGGGAAAAGCGTGTAAGCGCCGTTTTTGAACTGGTCGTAGGTTGCGACAAGAAGGTTGTTTCTTTCATAGGAGATAAGGTCGCGGTCTATCGCGAAATCCACGGTGTATTGGGGATAGTAGCCGTAGGTCGTCACGCCGTTTATCGTTGCTTTGTTGACGAATTTTTCCTGCTCCTCGGGCGAGAGGGCGTTGTATTCCTCCTCCGAAATTTCCACATTTTTGTCCTCTTGGAAAATAAGCGAAAAGCTGTTGTCGGCGTTCAGATATTCAAGAACCTCGTCCGCGGCGATGTATTTTCCGCTTTTTGCCAAATCCTCGTAGGACATCGGCGGGTTGCCGTTGAAAAGCTCGTTGTAGGCGACCTTGTTGAAATAATACACGACGAAATATTTGGGGTATTTATTCTCGTCTTTTGGGCTGTAGCCGCTCATGGCAATCCTGAGCGGCGGCGCTTCAAACAAGCCGCTTTGCTCGATTTTTGTGAGATTTTCATCGTTCAGAGCAATGGTGTCGGCGTTTGTTCCGTTGTAGAGATACACGGTGAAATCGCGTTGTGTGCCGTATTCCTCAAAATAATTCTCCGCCGCGCCGCGCAGGTCGCTTACCACGACCATTGTCGCCGAGAAATCCGCTATCGAAAGCGTCAGCGCCACGATCGCCGCGGCGAAGCGCCTCGGCTGGCGCTTGTTGTTGCGCGAGGCGAGCTTTCCCGTCCAGCCGAAAAGCCTGCCGAGCATCGGCGAGCGGCTCACCTTTTTTACGGTGCTCGCGCGCCCGCTTATCGCCTCCACGGGGCTCATTTTTATAACTCTCATTCCCGTTCCGTAAGCGGAAAGCAGCACCCAGACAAGCCCCGTCACAACTCCGAGCAGCAAAAGCCACGGATTAACGGAAAAATGCACAAGCTCCGCCGCCTTTGAAGCCGAGAGGTACAAATCGAACAGCCCCGTGCCGAGCACCGCGCGGTAAACCAGATACCCAAGTCCCACGCCCGCCGCCGTTCCGAGCGGGATCCCGATAACGGAGAGCAAAAGTCCCTCGCACGTGATTATTTTCACTATCTGCTTGGGAGTCGCGCCGATAGACTGCAAAACCCCGAACTGCCGCTCGCGCTCCTTTGACGACACCTCAAACGCCGTGTCGATAATAAGCCGAAGCATCATAATGAAAAACAGCACGAACACGTAAAATGCCGCGACTGTCGCCAGCATCATCAGCTTTGCGTGGTCGGTTCTCATATCGAGCTGCATAAGCGTGGAGTTCGGGGTGTATACCAGTTTTTCGTCTTTGGGCAAGCCCATTTCTTTCTCGATTTTGTCAACAAAATTAATCGTGCTGTCAATGTCCTTGTCAAGCATTATATTCGCGTAAAATCCCTTTTGCCCCGAAACCCAAATGTCGTCCTCGGGTGTGCAGGTTCCGTATTCGCCGACGGCTTTTTCCACCACGTCGTACTGCTCCTGCGTCAACGCAAAATGGCGCGTGCCGATAATCCTGATATGAAACGGCCCGTTGTTATACGCTATATTGCGCATAACGCTCAACCCCGTGGAGAACAGCGAGAACAGCGTCGCGATAATCGCGAGAGCTATCGCGATACTGCAAATCGTAAGCGCCGAGTGGCGCTTCTGCGCGGAGATGTATTTCCGCGCTATCATTCCCTCAAACATCGTCAGCCCTCCTCATTATAATATCGAGCCTGCCCCGTGAGCTTGTCGCTGACGATTTTCCCGTCGGAAAGCGTGATTATTCTGTCGCATTGCAGCGCGACATTCTCGTCGTGCGTGATTATCAGCATCGTCTGGTTAAGCTCAAGGTTGGATTTTCTGAGCAGCGCGACGATCTCCGCGGAGTTTTTGCTGTCGAGATTTCCCGTGGGCTCGTCCGCGAGAATTACTCCCGGCGAGTTGAACAGCGCTCTGCCTATCGAAACGCGCTGCTGCTGCCCGCCCGAAAGCTGCGACGGAAGATGATGTCGGCGTTCAAGCAGATCCAGCCTGTCGAGCATTGCGGTTATCTGCTGCGGCTTGGGTCTTCTGCCGTCCATAATCATCGGAAGCGTGATGTTTTCCTCGGCGCTCAGCACGGGGATAAGGTTGTAAAACTGATAGATAAGCCCGACCTGTCTGCGGCGGAAAATCGCGAGGTTGTGGTTGTTCTGCGCGTAAACGTCCTGCCCGTCGAGGAAAACCTTTCCGTCGGTCGGGCGGTCAACTCCGCCGAGAATGTGCAGCAGCGTGGATTTCCCCGAGCCCGACGGCCCCATAACCGCCGTCATTTGTCCTTTCGGCACGGAAAACGAAACGCCGTCCAGCGCCTTCACGGCGTTTTCCCCCTTGCCGTAGGTCTTGCTTAAGTTTTCGATTTTTAAAAGCTCCATAAGAATACCTCCCTTTTATGATTAAATTATAATACGGAAATATTACTATTGCATTACAGTTTTATTACAATTTGGTAATTTTAAAAAAATCGCAAGCCCCTCTTTTGAGCGGCTTGCAGTTAAGGCAACATTGCACAATTATTGTCGAGCGGCTGCGCCGCCAAATTTTTCGGAAGATTGCCCAAAATCGACGAATAAGGCTGGCGCCTATGAGGAGATTTGGGGCAAAAATGACGGAAAATTTGCAAGCAAACGCCAACAAAGCCCGAAGGGCGGTAATTGTGCGGTGTTGCCTTAAATTTATAAAATCTCCGCCAAATCCCCTTGGCTTCTGAGCCACATATAAATCCCGTCGCCGTAGGTTTCGGCGGAGATTGTGTAAACGCCGTTCTTCTCGCTGAGGATTTTCGCGGTCGGCAGTCTGTCGAGTATCGCCTCCAAAACGCCGCTGTATCTGAACCTGACGGTTTTCAGCTCGCCCGAATACATAAACTGCACGCGCTTGCGGAACTCGCCGTCGTTGAACCTGTCGCGGTAAGGGATCCGAAACGTTTCGCCCGTGCTTTTTATGTTCTTCATTCTGTCAACTCTGAATACTATCGGGATATTTTTCGGGTCGTCCGCAACGTAGGCTATCATATAAAAATAAAATTCCGAAAACATAATCGCCACGGGCTTTGCCCTTTTTGCGCCGATTTTTTTGTCCTGCCGTTCATAATTGAACGTGATCACCCTTTGCCCGCGGATAAGCTCGGATATTTTCCAGAGCCGCGACAAAAGCGGCTTGTTGTGCCGCAGCGGGATATACGAGCGATATTCTCCCCGAATGATGTCCTTTATCGCCTTGCGGTCGTTGGGCGTTGACTGCGCGGTTATCTTGTTTATCAGCGCGTTCATTTCGCGTTGACAGAAGGCGCGGCTTTCAAGCAGGATTTTGCAGAGCGCAAGCACCTCCTCGTTTGTAAGCCACTCGCGCTCCGGCCGAACGAGATAATATCCGTCCCTTGCCCTGTCGTATTTTATTGACGTTTCGAGCTCCGTAAAATGCGTTTCCGCAAGATACGCGCGAAGGTCGTCGATGTCGCGCTGTATCGTCTTTTGCGAAACGCCGAAATCATTCGCGAGCGCCTGCTTGTTGACGGTTTCGCCCTTGTTCAGCCGCTCGTAAATATTCAACAGGCGAAAGCCCTTGTTGCCCTTATAGTCAAGTAACATTGCGTTTGTCCTCCGCGTTTAATATTTAGAGAAAATCTGTTAGTTATGTAGATATTATAGCACATAATTAAATAAATTGCAACAAAAAACAGACCGCGATTTCCCGCGGTCTGCCGGGTTTTAAATCAAGCGCATCTGAACCCTATCTGCCGCCGCTCGGAGAGCTTTTTCTCCTCGGACGGATCAAGCAAGTCGCAGAGCTCGATTGTTGTAATCAGCGCCTCGGTGAGCTTTTCCTCGGTGAGCTTCGCCACGCGCTCGGCGAGGTTCATTTCCGCCTCCTCAAGCATTTTGCACACAAAGCGCCCGTTGCCGAAGCCCTTGTCCGCGCTTGCTTTCTCGTAGATTTCCCGCAGCTTTTCAAGCGCCTCATCGGTAATCGTCATCTGCTTTTTTGAGAGCAGAAGCGTAGTAATTTCGCAAAGCTCGTCTATGCTGTAATCGTCAAAATCCACGTGGAACGCAATTCGCGAGGACATTCCCGGGTTTCTGTCAAGGAACGCGTTCGTCTTATCTGAATATCCCGCGAAGATCATGATTACGTCGTCGCGGTGGTTTTCCATTTCCTGAACAAGCGCGCTTATCGCCTCATCGCCGAAGCTGTTTTCGTGAAAATCGCAAAGCGAATATGCCTCGTCAACAAACAGCACGCCGCCCTGCGCCTCCTTGAATTTCTGCTTTACAATCCGCGCGGTGCCGGGGTTTCCGCTGAAAACCATATGCATCGCGCCGCTTTCGTAGGCGGTTCCGACGCGCTTTCTGCGCTCCTTTTCCATAATGTCCGCCGCAATGATGTTGTCGATTTGCTCCTTAACCGCCGCAAGCCCGATAAGGCTTTGCAGCGCCTCGTAAGAGCTGTCGCCGTTTGCGTCCCTGTCAAGCGCGAACGTGTCGAGCGGGTCGTAGTTATACGCCTTCAGCACGTTTTTGTTCAGCGCCCACAGCCCGAGCTGCTCAAACGCCGCCAGAACCTCCGTCTGCGAAAATTCCTCGCCGGGATACAGCTTGAAAAACTCCGAAGCCTGCGCGGCGAATTTTGCGTATTCGGAATTCCTGATAAGCTCCTTAAGATACCTGACAGCCGCCTTTCTGTCACCCTTGCCCTCTTTAAGAGTAACGGGGATAACACAATTCCTGACCAGCGACAAAAGCTCATAAGCAAAGCCGGGCTCGTCGCTGTTGTACCAAGAGCCAAGCTGTAATAACGCATAAAAATACTCCTCAAAAATCTCGTAAATTCTCGCTGATTTCCGCTGCTCTGAAGCTGTCCTCCTTTGTATTAAACTCATTTTTCCCTCCACCGTTTTGAGGGAGGTAAATTTTATTATACCACTTTGTTTTTCGTTTGTAAAGTGATTTTTAAAAATATTTTAATGTCAATAGCAATATGTGCCGAAAATGGGACATATCGCGTTTTTCATCAGGCTATCCGATATTTATCCGCGAGCTGTCTTAGCTTATTTCCTCTCTGCCACGCCTTTCGCAGAGCCGCGTTGCAGACTTTTTCAACAAACTCTTCGGAGCTCTCGGAGAGCCCTCGCGAAAGCTCGGGAATTTTCTTGCCGTTTATCAGATACCCCTCGAAGAATTCCTTGGTAAGATATTCGCTGTCCTCAAGCTCCGAAAGCGCGTCGCTTAAAACCTCGACGACGCGTTTTAACGCGCCGCTTTCGCAGTTGTCATCGGTGAACGCGTCTGTATTCTTGCGATAAAACCAAAGCTCAAGGAAATCGTTGTCCTTAATCCCGAAGAAAAGATTATAGAGTTTGCCGATGAAAATATCGCGGAGCTTCTCGAAATCCGCCTCGGTGTAAGCGTCCTCAAAGCGCTCCCCAAACGCCTCGTATTCGTCGATAGAAGCCCTCAGAACGCAGAACACGCTTTTGAACGCGTCCTTTTCGTAATAATTCTCCGTTTGAGGGAGAACACTCGGCTTTCCGTTTTCCTGCGGCTCGCGGAAGTTGTTGCTTTTAATTTCGTCAAAAATATCGCTTGCAATATCCAAAAAGCAATCCATAAAATTGTCAAAGCCGTCCTCAACGCACGCGATTACAAACTCCTCCGAATCAACGACGCTTCGGAAATACTCCGCTGTCTGTTTAAGAGATTTCCCGCGGAGATAGCGCTCCTCCGTAAAGAATCTGCAAAGCCCCCCGAATGTCGACAGAAGCCGCGCCGCCTCGCTTGCAACCGCCTCGTCATCGTTCACGGAGAAGTCATAAGCCTCGCGGAAAATTTCCTTTAAGAACGCCGCGTAATCGCTCCTCGCAGAATCGTCATTTCTCGAATTATATAGCTTTTCAATAATTTTCTCCACAATAATTTTCCTTTCTTTAATTCAAAAATTTGTCCATTTCTTGTAATATTAGCGCACATCTCTTCGCGCCTGCGCGAAATCCGAGGGGAAGTGCAGCTTGTACCACATCAGCTTCGCGAGCTTTATCGCTGCCTCCGTGTCGTGCGCCCGCGGCAGCAGGCAGTCGGTTTTCATCATCGAATTGATGAACTCCTCGGAAACAGCGCACGAGCGGAGCTCGGCAAGCTCCTTGTCCGAAAGCTCCAGCGCGTTGCCGTGCCGCGTCATATCCATTGCGCGCAACGCCGTTTCTTTTGAAACGCCGTGCCGCAAAAGCTCCTCAAAAACATCGTCGCAGTGGGCAATTGCCCCCTCGGGCTCGCTGAGTCTGCCCTCAAAAACGTCCTTGTTGCTGAGAAGTCCGAACAGCCGAACCAAATCGGAAAATTTCTTCGGAAGGGGCAGCGATGTATTCTTGAAAAGATAATTGAACGCTGGAACGTCGTACTGATAGCACTCGAAAAATTTTTCGTAATCAAGCTCCTCGAACGGCACTATGGGGTTGGAAACGTTCGTGAGATATTGCAGCCTGTCGGCAAGCGAAAGCAGTGACTCTCCGACAATTAAAACGGTGCTGTTACGTTCAATTTCGGGTATCGCGAATTCCTCATAATTGCCGTTGTCCTCCGAGCATAGCAGCTCGTCATTGTCAAGCAGCTCGCGAAGCCGTTGGCTTACTTCGTCGTATAGCTCCATGGGCACACCGATGTTAAAGCCCGTCAGTCTGCTGCCGTCCGCCCCCGCGAAAATTTCAAAACTCAGGTCGTGCCCGTCCCCAATGAGCTGTTCATTACATTTGGGGCAACGCGGTACATCGGTCAAATCAAACCCGCACCGCGCGGAGCTTTTCGGCGAAAAATTCGTGAAGCCGCACTGCGGGCAGTAATAGTGCGGCGGCAGCGGGTTTGCGCTCGAAATTCTGAGCAAAAACGCCGTCAGCGAATTCCCCGCGAACGCGCGGGCAATGTACGGCGCGTCCTGCTCGCGGAAAAATCTTGCGATTTCATAAGCGAGGAGGAACGGGGCGAAATGCCCGCGCCCGCAGATTATCGCAAGCTCGGCTTCAAGCCGCGCCGAAACCTCCTCGGGGACACTCTCGCCGTACCGCTCGCAAAGCCCCACATCGCAAAGCTCCCGCATCCGAAGCTCCGCGGCTTCGTTATACAGTTTGTTTTTGTTACTCATCACAAATCACAACCTTTCAAATTTTTATTTAAATTTTACATTTCACATTATAGCACAAAGAAAAAAATCTGTAAACAATTTTTTGAGGGGGAATATAAAAAAACAGCTTTCTATCCCGAAAACGGGACAGAAAGCGTAAAATATTCTATACTTTGTCTGTTTCCTACTTATTTAATAAGGGTCTTAATTTCTTCCTCGCTCTTAAAAAGCTCTTCTGCCCTCTCCGCGCCGAAGAACACATCAAGCGCCTCGATAGCCTTCTTTCTGAATATCAGTGCCGCGTCTGTCTTGTCGCCGTCCAGAACATCATCAACTGTATACACGAAAGTCATAGCCCATATAGGGCTAACCCTGTTGCCTTTTTTTTCAACAGCCGTGTTCACCATTTCAATTATATTGCCCTTTGTTTCTTTGGTAAAGGGTTCGCGTTCCCCGTTTTTTCTAAACTGCGCGGTTGCTATAAAATTTTTGCTTAATACTGTTTGGAGATATTTCTTGCATTGCTTAACCTTACCATTATCGGCTTTACTTCTTTTTCTGCCGTCCTTAACCCAGGTTTCTTCAACAAAATGTCCTTGTCCCTTATCTTTAAGGAATTTCACCACCGCTTCAACATCGCTAGGGACGGATTTACAATACAAGTTGAATATTTTGTTATTTTGTAGCTGAGATGCATCTAAAACAATAAATTCGGGTATTATCGTCCACCCGTTTTCTTGCAGATTTCTTATTTTATCCAAGAAATCAGACGTTTTATAAATATACGAAAGTAGGACCTTGGTATAGCTTGGTTTGAGCCCAACTACCATTTTAACCTTCAGCTTGCCCTCATATGGAAAATCAACGGTTTTCAGCGCACATCCGTCTTCCTTGAAAAATTTGTTCTTAAGCTCCAGCGTGTATGCATATTTTATATTTTCGGCGGATTTGGATGTTCTCCCATAATCACTCTTGATTTGGCACAAGCTCTTCTTTTTGCTGTTGATAATAATATCAAGAATCCCCTTTACTTTATCATCTGCTTTTTCCTTATTCTTTTCCCGATATTGCTTAACAACATCAACAAAGATCTGCTCGTCCGCGCTGAGCGCGTCATAAGCGCTGCCGATAATGCCGTTGATTTTTTCAATATCCTCCACGGGCACTTTGCTGCATATCGCGGACAAATCCGCGTCGAGCTCATCTGCGTATCTGGGCTTCAAAAGCTCGACATACTTCTCAAGGTAGAGCCGTGTCGCACTTTCGGGGAGCGTTTTGAGCTGTTCCTCAAGCCATTTCATCACGTCTTCGTAGCACAAAAACTTATACTCGTCGTATCTGTCCTTATTTTTTTCAAAATCCGGCGGCTCTTTGATATCGAGGTATACAAAATAATAACAACCCTTATCGCGAATGTATTTTTTCTTAATGCTTTTTATGTAATCGACGCACTGCCCGCCATGCTCGGAGGAGCCGTACTTGTTTTCTATGCTTAAAACAAACTTCTTTTTGCTCTTTCTGTCTTCCGCAAGAACCAGAATATCAACAGGACGCTTGCCATTTTTAGGGTTTTCCTCGACTTCCGTTTCGCCATACTCCTTTATAGTTTCAAGCCATTCCTCGTTTGTTATCCTTTCTGTTTTCAGTGAATTCTCGCCGAATTCTACATGGTGCGTCTGTTTCAACACAAAGCGCAAAAAGCCGTCGCCCAGCCCGTGAGAAGCGTTGCTGTTAAGCAGCCCCTTGAATGAGCCGTTTCCTTATCAAGGCGCATTATTTTGAAAATGTTATCGTTCCGGTCGTAGTAAGCCCGCACTTCCTCAACCTGTTTGGAGTATTCCTCAATTACATTTTTCTTCATAGTTTTTCCTCTCTGATTTGTTTTTCCACCCCGCACCGACAGCAAGGATACTTCACTTATATTCTACCACTATTCAGCAAAAAAGTCAATCTGAGAAATTCAAATTTATCCCTTGACAAACCAAAATTTTTGTGATATAATATTAAATATGCTGCTGTGGCGAAATCGGCAGACGCAAGGGACTTAAAATCCCTCGGTAGT
>CAYSHU010000048.1:0-3610 GCA_964430965.1 uncultured Ruminococcus sp.
AACAACGCACGCGCAGGACTTTTCGCTCCATTTTATTTCGAGCGCGTCAAGGCGCTCCTCCCAGATTGCCTCCATAATGTCCGCGAGGTCGGTTTCGAGGAGCGGGAGAACGACCTGCGCCTCGGGGTCGCCGAAGCGGGAGTTGTACTCGACTACCTTTGCGCCTGTTGAAGTCAACATCAAGCCGAAATAAAGACAACCCTTGAACGGTCTGCCCTCGGCGCTCATCGCCGCTATTGTCGGCTTGAAGATACGCTCCATACACTCCGCGGCGATTGCGTCCGTGTAAAGCGGGTTCGGGGCAATCGTTCCCATACCGCCCGTGTTCAAGCCCTCGTCGTTGTCGTATGCGCGCTTGTGATCCATTGAGGAAATCATGGGCTTTACGGTCTTGCCGTCCGTGAACGCGAGGACAGTGACCTCCGTGCCGTCCATAAACTCCTCGATCACGATCTCCGAGCCGCTCTTGCCAAACTTTCCGTCAACGAGCATAGAGTGAACGGCGGTCTTCGCCTCGTCGATATCCTGCGCGATGATAACGCCCTTGCCGAGCGCCAGACCGTCCGCTTTAATTACCGCGGGGAAGCTGTTCTGCTTGGTTATGTAATCGACCGCCTTTGCTTCGTCGGTGAACGTTTCATAAGCCGCCGTGGGAATTCCGTACTTTTTCATCATCGATTTCGAGAACGCCTTGCTGCCCTCGAGAATGGCGGCGTTCGCGCGGGGGCCGAACGTCTTGAAGCCGCGCTCGTTCAGCATATCGACAAGTCCCATTACAAGCGGGTCGTCGGGAGCTACAAAAACATAGTCGGGCTTAAGGCGCTCCGCGAGGGAAACAACGCCGTCCAAATCCGTTGCCTTCACATCGGGAAAACACTCCGCAAGCGCCGCAATGCCGCCGTTTCCCGGCGCGCAGAAGAGCTTTTCAACCTTAGGGGATTTTGCCAAAGCCGCCGCGATAGCGTGCTCCCGCCCGCCGCCGCCGATTATAAGAATGTTCATAGTAACAGTCCTTTCTTTAATCATTATATAAATACATTATAGCACAGTCGCAAAAAAAATGCAAGAGGTAAGAGCTGCCTCTTACCTCCATATTAAAATCCCCACCTCAAGAAGCCGATAATCAGCAAATGGAGCGGATAGAACACATAGAAAAACCATTTATGCGCCGCCGCCTTGCTGCCGCCTTCGCCATTGTACACGTACCGCAGCATAACCGGAACAAGCAAGACGCCGAGCTGAAACCATGACGCCAAAAATCCGTCGAAGCCCCGCCGAATGATCGAATATGTTATCAAACAAGCCTGCGGTATAAAATATGTAAGCGTAAACGCTGTCCACTTCTTTTTAGGATCGTCGCGGTACACATAAACAAACAGGCACCCGAGCACGTTCATCAACGCCCAATCTCCTATGCACGACACCACGCAGATCAAGACGATCAAGCAGATCTTCACGGGCTTATTCAGCCTCGGACTTTCCCACACGCGTATCGCCGTTAGCCCCAAAAACAACGTGAATATCACGCTTTGACTGAGGCTTGTCATAACGCTTATGTTTTCATTGCAGAACGGCAAATGGCCGGACTCGTAATACACATACGGCAGCCAAGACACTATAGCGAATATCCCCAGCCTCAGCTGATATTTTGAAACATTCCGGGTGTATCTATACCCCTCCCCCACAAAATACGCCATAGTCGCGCCCGTAAGTCGTCCGATAAGGTGCATAACGCCGCCGAGAAAAGGATGAGGCCTGTCAACAAAGCTCCACGCTATGTGGTCTATGAGCATTGCCGCGACGACGATATACTTGATCTGATTTCTATTCAAATGAAATCGTTCTTTTTCCATTAACAAGATGACCTCTTTCTTGATTTTCAGCGCGCTATCAAGCCGACAGTTTTTTCAGCTTGCTTATGTAAATCCCCCACATAAGCAGCGGGTTCAGCCAACAGAAAAACAGCGCCGAAAACGGAAAGCCGCTTTTGGCGATTACGGCGGACGCAATCATGATCACGAATGAAACGCCGTCCGCGGCAAGCATCGTGATAAGGAAAACCTTTCGCGAGAAAGCAAACTCCTCTTGCGTGACGACGGGGCTTTTCCTGAGCGAAACGGCGCGGAAAATCCCCCACGTTGTCGGGAAAACAATGGCCTCAACGGCGATGAAAAATATGGTAAACACCAGCGTTATCGCAAAGTTATAAAACGCGACGCCCATTTGGACTATCGGCGTGCAGTCCGAGCCGTCAACGTACATTTTGTCTATCTCGTCCGTGTTTATGATCGGCGAGGTGATTATGGAGCAGTACCCCGCGGCGATCCATATCGTGATAAGCGCCAGAAGCACCGCGATAATCGTAAACGCGATTTTCCTTGATTTTTCGGACATAAATTCTCCTTTCTCGTCTGCTTGATTTTGCCATTCTCTCTTCAAAGACGAGAAAACAGCAAAATGTTAATTCTTCAAGCTCTGAAGCGGCGCGGGAATACGTCCTCCTCTGGAGATGAACTTTGTTGAGCTGAAGCGGCTCACGGGCATTACGGGGCCGCTGCCGAACAGCCCGCCGAATTCCAGCGTGTCGCCCTCCCTCATGCCGATCGCGGGAATGACGCGCACGGCGGTGGTTTTGGAGTTTACCATGCCTATTGCCGCCTCGTCCGCGATTATCGCGCTTATTGTATCAACGGGGGTGTCGCCCGGGATAACTATCATATCAAGCCCGACGGAGCAGACCGCCGTCATCGCCTCGAGCTTTTCAAGCGACAGCGAGCCGCAGTTCACCGCGTCTATCATACCCGCGTCCTCGGAAACGGGGATAAACGCGCCCGAAAGCCCGCCGACGTGCGACGAAGCCATAACGCCGCCCTTCTTCACCGCGTCGTTGAGCAAAGCAAGGCAAGCCGTAGTGCCGTGAGCGCCGCAGCTTTCAAGCCCTATCTCCTCCAGAATATGCGCGACGGAATCCCCGACCGCGGGGGTGGGCGCCAGCGACAGATCGACAATTCCGAACGGCACGCCGAGGCGCTTTGATGCCTCCGTGCCGACTAACTGCCCCATTCTTGTTATCTTGAACGCGGTTTTCTTTATCACGTCCGCTATTTCGCTGATATTAGCGTCGGGGTGCTTTGAAAGCGCCGCGCGGACTACGCCGGGGCCCGAAACGCCTACATTTATCTCGCAGTCGTACTCGCCAACGCCGTGGAACGCGCCCGCCATAAAGGGGTTGTCCTCCGGGGCGTTGCAGAACACGACTATCTTCGCCGCGCCGAAGCAGTGGTCGTCCTTGGTTTTCTCCGCCGCCTCGCGGATTATTTTTCCCATGATCGCCACCGCGTCCATATTTATGCCCGCCTTTGTCGAGCCTATGTTGACGGAGGAGCAGACGTTTTTTGTTTCGGCAAGCGCCTCGGGAATACTTTCGATAAGCTCCCTGTCGCCCGCCGAGAAGCCCTTGTGAACAAGAGCCGAGTAACCGCCGATGTAGTTTACGCCCGTGCCCTCCGCGACGCGCTGGAGCGTTTTCGCGAGCTTTACGGGCTGTCCGCACGCCGCGGACACTATCGCTATCGGAGTCACCGAAATGCGCTTGTTGATTATCGGGATT
>CAYSHU010000048.1:3620-13611 GCA_964430965.1 uncultured Ruminococcus sp.
CAAGGTTCTCCGCCTTGCGCATCATCTTCTCGTAGATCTTATCGCACGCGCGGTCAACGTCGCCGTCTATGCAGTCCAAGAGGGAAATTCCCATTGTAATCGTGCGAATGTCGAGGTTTTCCTCTTGAATCATCTTTATTGTTTCTAAAATATCGCCTGTGTTCAGCATTTTTAACAATTCTCCCCTTTATATTTTATGCATACTGTTGAAAATGTCCTCGTGCATAACGTGTATCTGCAAGCCCATTTCCTCGCCCGCCTTCTTCAGCTTGTCGGCGAAGTGAATGTACTCGATAGTCAGGTCCGTTATCTCAATAAGCATTGTCATCGCGAATAGATCCTGCATAATGGTCTGGGTAACGTCCATAACGTTTGCCCTGTGCTCGGCGCAGATGCCGCTCACCTTCGCGAGAATTCCTACCGTGTCTTTTCCGATTACAGCTACAACTGCTCTCATAATTCCTCCGTTCTGCGGTCATTTTGTATAAAAAATGCCCCCGCAAATGTTAAATTTTTATATCTTCTTCTCTATTATACTAAAAATTTCAAAAAAAGTAAATCTATTTCTAGACAAATTTGAAAATTTGTGCTAAAATGATAAATGTAGAATAATGCTCAAATAGTTTTTGTGCATTTTAGAGGAGATTTGTTTAAATATGGACAATCTGATAGACATTCACACGCATTGCAACCTTTCATCGGACAGCGCGGCTTTGCCCGAGGATATGGCACGGACGGCTTTTGAGCATGGAGTGAAGCATTTCGCGCTTACCGACCATATCGAGCTTGACGAGTTCCACGACGGCGAGTGGGATTATTGGGCGGCGATGGACAAGACCCGCCCGACGTTCGAGAAGCTACAAGCGGAATACGACGGTCGAATGAAGATATACTACGGCGCGGAGATAGGGCAGCCGATGTACAATCTCCACACCGCCGAGGAAATACTCGCGGCGCACGATTATGACTACGTGCTCGGCTCGGTTCACCGCACGTGCCACTATGAGCATATGGGGAAAATCCCCGACAACGAATTCGACCGCAAGCGCGTGATGATCGAATACTGGGAGGATATGCTGAACCTCGTCGAGTGGGGGAAATTCTGCTCGCTGGCGCATATCACGTTTTTGCTACGATTTGTTAACGTCGACACTCCGACGGGGTTGGTCACCGACAAAACGGAGCGAGCCCAAGCGGCGTATGACGTACATAAAAAAATCATTGACGAGATACTCAGGATAATAGTGAAAAAGGATATCGCGCTGGAGGTAAACTCCTCGGGCTACCGCCGCGGGCTTGGCGGGCCTATGGCTCCCGCACCGTTTATCAAGCGTTACAGGGAGCTCGGCGGCAAGCTGATAACGGTGGGCTCGGACGCACACCAGGCCTCGGACATCGCGGCGGATATCGACAAGTGCTACGCGCTGCTGCGGGAGCTTGGGTTTAGTGAGGTTTGCGTGTTTGAGAAGAAAGAGCCGAGGTTCATTAAGATTTAAAAGTAGCCTTGTACGGGGCTTTTCGGTATAGACGATAAACACGGATTACACCCATTCCGGTCGATGCGCGGCGTCGGGGGTGTTCCCTCGCAACCCTCGACGCATAATAACGACTTATATTATCGGAAGTCGCCTTGACACAACACAGCGCGCGAAGCGCGTTTCTAGAATTCTAAATCTAAATTAAAATAAGGAGATTAGAGATGAACACTTACAAACTGCTTGATTTACTAAGGCAAGACGCTCGGCTTTCCAACGGCGAGCTTGCGACAATGCTCGGCGCTTCGGAAGCGGAAGTCGCCGCCGAGATAAAGCGTCTTGAGAGCGAGGGCATTATAATGGGCTACTCGGCGATAATCAACGAGGAGAAGGTCGACGAGAACGGCGTTACGGCTATCATCGAACTGAAAATCACTCCCGTAAAGGACTGCGGCTTTGACGATCTGGCGCATACGATTATGGAGTATGAGGAGGTCGACAGCGTGTTTTTGCTTTCGGGCGCGAATGACCTTTCCGTGACGATAAGCGGCGCAAGCCTGCGCAATGTCGCGCTGTTCGTTTCGGAGCGCCTCGCGGTGCTGGACGGCGTGCTTTCAACTACGACGCACTTTATTCTGCGGCGCTATAAGGAGAAAGGGCACATCTTCAACGAGGATAATTTCGACGACAGGGGGCTGGTTTCCCCGTGAGCGAGATAGACTATGATAAGCTGATCCCGCAGAAAATAAGGGATATTCAGCCGTCGGGAATACGGAAGTTTTTCGACATCGCGCAGCGAATAGAGGGCGTAATCTCGCTGTCGGTCGGCGAGCCCGACTTCAAAACGCCTTGGGCGGCGCGCAAGGAAGCGATAAACATTCTCGAAAAGGGCAAGACCGCCTACACCGCCAACAGCGGGCTTATGGAGCTTCGGAAAACGGTTTGCGGCTATCTTAAGGACTTCATTCACACGGAGTACGACCCCGCGAGCGAGATAATAATCACCGTCGGCGGCTCGGAGGCTATCGATTTGGCGATACGCGCGATGATAGAGCCGGGCGACGAGGTGCTTGTTCCCGAGCCGAGCTTCGTGTGCTACTCCCCGATAACAACAATGATGGGCGGCACTGCCGTGCCTATCGTTACTAAAGCGGAAGATAAATTCAGGCTGACCGCCGAGGCGCTCCGCGAGAAAATCACGCCGCGCACTAAGCTCCTTATTCTCCCTTATCCGAACAACCCGACAGGCGCGGTAATGCGGCGCGGGGATCTGGAGGCTATCGCGGAGGTTCTCAAGGACACGAACATTATAATCGCGAGTGACGAGATCTACGCGGAGATGACGTATAACGGCGAGCGTCACGTTTCTATCGCCGAAATAGACGGTATGCGCGAGCGGACGCTCGTAATAAGCGGCTTCTCCAAGGCATACGCGATGACGGGCTGGCGGCTCGGGTATGTCGCGGGGCCGCAGCCGATAATCAAGCAGATGCTGAAGCTGCATCAATATTGCATTATGTCAAGCCCGACGGTGAGCCAGTACGCGGCTATCGCGGCAATGGAAAAATGCGCGGACGATGTGAAGCATATGACCGAGGAATATGATATGCGGCGGCGCTTGGTCGTCAAGGGCTTCAACGATATGGGGCTGGAGTGCTTCGAGCCCGAGGGCGCGTTTTATGTGTTCCCGTGCATAAAGTCAACGGGTATGACAAGCGCGGAGTTCTGCGAGCGGCTTGTTACGGAGAAGAAGGTCGCGGTCGTGCCGGGCTCGGCGTTCGGCGAAAGCGGCGAGGGGTACGTCCGCGTTTCCTACGCGTATTCCGTTTCGCACCTTACGACCGCACTCGAAAGAATTCGGGAATTTCTTAAGGAGCTCTGACTTAATGGCGGCTTTCCCCGCCGGAGGCGGGGAAAGCCGCTCAAAAAAATCCCCTTTAATAAGGAGGAAATAAAGTGATTACTCTTATTGCACACGCGAAAATCAACCTGTTTCTGGACATCACGGGCAAGCTCTCCGACGGGTATCATTTGTTGGAAACCGTAATGCAAAGCGTCGATTTGTCGGATATTCTGACGATAGAGCTCGCGGACGAGATTACGGTGAGCGCGTCCGACCCCGAAATCCCCGAGGACGAGGACAACATCTGCTATAAAGCCGCGGAGCTGTTCTACACGCTTTTGGGGCAAAAGGGCGGCGCGGAGATTTATATCGATAAAAGAATTCCGCACGGCGCGGGACTTGGCGGCGGCAGCGCGGACGCCGCGGCGACGCTTCGGGGACTTAACAGGCTCCACGGCAAGCCGTTTGACGACGCGGCGCTGTTGAAGCTCGCCGCGAAAACAGGCGCTGACGTGCCGTTCTGCCTTGTCGGCGGGACGAAGCTCTGCCGAGGCATCGGCGACGTGATGACAGACGAAGCGCCTTATCCCGAGCGGGATTTTCTGATAGTGAAGCCGAGTTTCAATTGCGACACAAAGGCGGCTTACGAAAGCTATGACGTGACGATGATCCCGCGGCGCGAACGGCAGAACGGCGAGTATTACAACGTCTTCCGCGAGATTTACAAGAACAAGGAAATCAACGATATTACAGAGAAGCTGAAAAGCCTCGGGGCAGCGGCGGCGGAGCTCACGGGGAGCGGTTCGGCGGTGTTCGGGGCGTTTGAGAACGATTACGATGCGCAGGAGGCGGCGAAAAAGTTCCCAATGTATTTTACGGCGGTTTGTCACGCGGCAAGCAAGGGGATTTCCGTATTAGATGTAAGAAGTTAGAGCGCGGCTCTCATCTCTTGCAATAGAGAGTGCTCCCGGCGAAGCGTGGAACGAAAAAAGCGCCTGCTAAGGTGGAGTGAAGCGAAGCGGAACGGAACCTTAGCAGGCGGCTAGGCGAACGAAGTGAGCCGCTTTTTCGCGACTTTAAAATAAACCGGCCAACAGCAACACGACCAGCGAAGCGTCAAGAGCAGTCTGGCGTGAAAGTCAACACTACAAGCGAAGTGTAAAATTCGAGAAAGAAGCTGATGCTTTGTACTCGCAGCGAAGCGGAGAGTGCGAAGCATCAGCTTGCTAGCGCAGTTGAGCTTCGCTCAACTGCGCGGTTCTCGAATTTTAAATTAAAATAAGGAGGGATTTTTATGGTAACTCTGCAAAATCACGTCGGCAAGATTTCTATCTCGCCGAACTATTTCACCGAGCTTATCGGAAACACCGTCGCGAAGTGCTTCGGGGTGATTTCGATGAACGTTACTGGAGTAAAGGAAACGCTGCTGGCGGCGATGCCCTCGGCGAAGAGGGACGACCGCAGGCGCGGCGTCCGCGTGAGGTTCCTGAAGGAAAAGCTGCTTGTGGACCTCCACATCTCGCTGATGTACGGTGTAAATATGAACGCCGTCATTCGGTCTATTATAAATAAAGTAGGCTATACTATCGAGCAAAGCACGGGGATAAACGTTGAGAAGGTCAACGTTTATGTCGATAACATTCGGGTGTGAGCGAGGAAAAGCAAAAACGCATTATAAGGCAACAACGCAATGTTTTTCATTTAGCGGAGAATAAGACGGAAAGGGATTATGTAAAAATGGTTATTTCGGGAAAGCTCCTAAGGGACGCGCTTATTTCGGGAGCTAATAATATTTTCAACAATAAGGTGGAGGTCGACGAGCTGAATGTGTTCCCCGTGCCGGACGGCGACACGGGCACAAATATGTCGATGACGATAAAGAACGCCGTCGACGAGCTTCAGAACACCCCCGACGGCGCGACGGCGGGCGAGGTCGCGAAGAAAGCCGCCTCGGCGATGCTGCGCGGGGCGCGCGGGAATTCGGGAGTAATTCTGTCGCTGCTGTTCCGCGGGCTTTCAAAGGGTCTTGCGGGCAAGGAAACCGCAAGCGCCGAGGATTTGTCGGCGGCGCTTAAAATCGGCGTGGACGCGGCGTATAAATCCGTGATGAAGCCGACCGAGGGCACGATTTTAACGGTATCGCGCGAGGCGTGGGAGAACACCGCGGCTGTCGCGAAAACGGGCATTTCCGCGGCGGAATTTATTAACGAATACATTAACGAGGCAAAAAAGTCTCTGGAGCACACGCCCGAGCTTCTCCCCGCGCTGAAAAAGGCGGGAGTTGTCGACGCGGGCGGAATGGGCTTTATCGTTATTCTCGAGGGAATGTACGCCGTTATCTCGGGCGGCGCGATGATAGCTCTCGCGGGTGACACAAAGCCGAAAACCCCCGCGGCTGCGGCTGCGGCGGAGCAGGAGCCCGCGTATTCCTACAACGCGGAGTTCGTCATCAGAAAAACGGACGAAGCCCGCGACACGGCGGCGCTTAGGGCGGTTCTTGAAACTATCGGCGGGAACGCCTCTGTCGTGGACGACGACGGGATCGTCAAGGTTCACGTGCATACAAATCACCCGGGAAAGGCTCTCGAGGAGGGCTTGAAGCTCGGGGAGCTTGACACCGTGACTATCGAAAATATGCGCAAGACGCAGAAGGACGTTATCAAGGCGGGCTCGCAGGGCGGCAAAAAAGCCCCCGCGGCGATCACTAAGGACACGGGCTTTGCAGCCGTCGCGGCGGGCGCGGGCATTGAGGCGCTGTTCAGGGATCTGGGCGCTGACCGAATAGTCCGCGGCGGGCAGACGATGAACCCCTCGACCGAAGACCTGCTGGAGGCTATCGAGCAGACCCCCGCGAAAAACGTCTTTGTCCTCCCGAACAACAAGAACATAATTATGGCGGCGGAGCAGGCGGCGCAGCTTACGGACAGGAATGTCTGCGTGCTGCAAACGCGGACTATCCCGCAGGGCATCTCCGCGATGATGAATTACGACCCGAGCGGCGATTTCAAGACAAACCGCGCGGCGATGACGGAGGCTATCGACCGCGTGGGCAGCGGGCAGATTACGTTCGCGGTGCGCGACAGCGAATACGACGGGCACAAAATCAAGCAGGGCGATATTCTCGCAATGGACAACGGCAAGATAGTCTTTACGGAAAAGAGCCTCACAAAATCGCTCGTCAAGCTGACAAAGCGGCTTCTTACGTCAACATCGAGCTTTGTCACCGTGATGTACGGCGCGGACGTTCCCGACGAGGACGCAAACGAGGCGTATGAGGCTCTGCGCTCGAAAATCAGCTCGGATATAGAAATCGCACTGGTAAACGGCGGGCAGCCGGTTTACTATTATATAATCTCGGTTGAATAATTACCTGCGATTTCCCCGCTTTCGGCGGGGAAATCCGCATAAAAATGGTTGTTTTTATGAATATTATTGACTTAAAGGGTGTCGGCGAGAAAAAGGCGGCGCTCTACAAAAAGCTCGGCGTGGAAAACGTCGAGCGGCTTTGTGAATATTATCCGCGCGGCTATGTGGACTTCACCGAACCAAAGCGCATTTGCGACGTGGAAATCGGCGAGGTGTGCGTTATCCGCGCGACAGTCGTTCATAAAGCCTATCCCTCAAACTACGGCGCGAGGGTGCAGGTTTTCCGTGCGCGTCTGACGGACGGGCTCGGGGAAATGACGGCGGTGTTCTTCAACGCGAAGTTCACGTTTGACACGCTCTCGCTCAACAAAGAATATATTTTCTGCGGAAAAATAAGCGGCGACCCGTTCGCGCTTGAGATTATGTCGCCGCAGTTTATTCAGCCGGGAGAAATCGGGCTGCTGCCGAAATACCCGCTTACGCGCGGGCTTTCAAACGCTTCCGTCAGCAAGGACGTGCAAAACGCGCTTCGCATTATCAAGCGCTCCGAAACGCTCCCCGAAAAAATTCTCGCGAAATATAAGCTAATGGGAGCGGACGACGCAATGCGGAAGATCCACTTTCCGAAAACGCGGGAGGAATACGAGGCGGCGCGGCGGCGGCTGGTTTTCGAGGAGCTGCTGACGCTGAAGCTCGGGCTTTCGCAGCTGAAAAACCGCGGTCGGACGCTTTCGGGCGCGGTTATGTCCGATGTGGATTTGGGCGAGTTTTATAAATCGCTGCCGTTCACGCCGACAAACGCGCAATTAAACGCCGTTCGTGATTGTGTAAGCGATATGAAGCAGCCCTACCCGATGAATAGGCTGATACAGGGCGACGTGGGCTCGGGAAAGACAATGGTCGCGGCGGCGGCGGCGTACTTCGCTGCGAAAAACGGCTTTACGACGCTTATTATGGCTCCGACCGAGGTGCTCGCCAAGCAGCATTACGAAACGTTCCGCGGCTTTCTGGAGCCGCTTGGGATAACGCTCGCGGTGCTTTCGGGGAGTATGACCGCCGCGGAGAAGAAAAAAGTCCGCGCGGCGGCGGCAAGCGGCGAGATAGAAGTGCTTATCGGCACGCACGCGCTGATACAAAAAAGCGTCGAGATAGCGAGGCTGGGGCTTGTCGTTGTTGACGAGCAGCACCGCTTCGGCGTGGGGCAGCGCTCGGCGCTGGCGGAGCGCGGCGGCAACACGCCGCACATCATCGCGATGTCCGCGACGCCGATACCGCGGACGCTCGCGCTTATCATGTACGGCGACCTTGATGTTTCGGTGCTGAACGAAATGCCAAAGGGCAGAATTCCCGTAAAGACCTACGCGGTGGATTCGAGCTTTCGGACGCGCGTTTATAACTTCATCAAAAAGTACATCGCGGCGGGCAAACAGGCGTTTATCGTCTGCCCGAGAGTTGAGGCGGACGACAGCGACGGAAGCGACAGAAAAAGCGCTATCGAATACTACAACAAGTTCACCGCGAACGAGTTCGCGGGAATTCCGACGGGGCTGCTCTACGGCAAGATGAAGCAGGCCGACAAGGACGCGGTGATGAACGATTTCCACGACAACAAGCTGAAGCTGTTGATTTCCACGACCGTAATCGAGGTCGGGATTGACGTGCCGAACGCGGTCGTTATGCTTATCGAAAACGCGGAGCTTTTCGGGCTTTCGCAGCTTCACCAGCTCAGAGGCCGCGTCGGGCGCGGCAAGGACGAGAGCTTCTGTATTCTGATGTCGGACAACAAGTCGGATTATACAAACGCCAGAATGAACGCTATGAAGGACACGACGGACGGCTATAAAATCGCGGATATTGATTTGCAGCTGCGCGGGCCCGGAAACTTCTTCGGGCGCGAGCAGAGCGGTCTGCCGCCGATGAAGGTCGCGGATTTAGCCGACGACGCGGATATTCTCGGCGAGGTTGACGAGCTCGCCGCCGAGATTTTAAAAGCCGACCCGAAGCTCGCGAAAAAGGAGCACGAGGGAATTCGCGGAAACCTGGCGAAGCTGTTCGGAGCGGTCGGAGAGTTCGGCATAAACTAACGAAGCATTTGGAGAATATAATGAGTGAAGTTGAATTAAAACAAGAGCGCTGGCGCTATCCTCGGTTTTTCACCGAGAATATTTCCGACGAAGCCGCGGTCGTTTCGGGCGAGGACGTGCGGCATATTTCCTCCGTGCTGCGAATGAGAGCGGGAGATATCGCGGTGCTTTGCGACGGTCGCGGCACGGATTTCCTCGCGGAGCTTGTGAGCTGCGAGGGAGGCGCTTGCGAGTTCAGAATTCTTGAGCGCTCGCCAAACCTCGCCGAGCCGAACATTCGCGTGAGATTGTTTCAGGCAATGCCGAAATCGGATAAAATGGACTTCATCGTGCAAAAGGCGGTGGAGTGCGGCGCGAGCGAGATAATCCCGATATTTACGAAGCGCTGCGTTTCAAGACCCGATGAAAAATCGCTCGCGAAAAAAATCCCGCGCTGGCAGAAAATAGCAATTGAAGCCGCAAAGCAATGCGGGCGCGGAGTTATCCCGACCGTTGGCGAGGCGGTGGAATTTTCCATGCTGAAAACGCTCATTGCCGATGAGAATTTGGGCGAAAACACGGGAATACTGTTTTATGAATGTTCACAAACGCCGCTGCGCGAGGCGGTTCGCGAGTTCAAGAAAAACGTCGATATCGTAATAGGCAGCGAGGGCGGGTTCGAGTCCGCCGAGGCGGAGGAGCTGCAAGCGCTCGGCTTTGCGTGCGCGTCGCTTGGGAAACGGATTTTAAGGTGCGAAACAGCCCCCGTTGCCGCGCTTTCGATTTTGATGAATATGACAGGAAATATGTAGCGGGTTTGTGAAATATTACCAAAGATTTCGGGGGTACTTGAAATTTTTTTGAAAAGGGTTTATAATAGAATTAGCGTAAATTTTTGACTTGACGGCGGGCTCACCCGCGGAAATTCTGTTTTTTTAGGAGGATTCGGCTATGAAGGCTTTAGGAGTTTTATTGATAGGCGCAATGGCGGTTGCGGGCGGTATCGCCGCGGCAACTTACCTTACGAAGAAGAAGCTTGATAAGGAAAACGAGGACAACTACTACGACGATTGGGACAACGACAACATCGACGACGACTGGGATTTTGATTTCGACGAGGATATGGACGTTGAGGGCGAGCCTGCTCCCGCAGTTGAAGATGATGCCGCGGACACGGGAATTCCCGAAGCGAAGCCGTTCTCCTCGAGCGATATTTTCGGCACTTCGAGCAGCTCTGCCGACGA
>CAYSHU010000049.1:0-13483 GCA_964430965.1 uncultured Ruminococcus sp.
CACGAATGTTTACTATGGCAAGTCTACCAGCTTGCTGAAGAAGTGATAGGGAGGGGAAATTATGGCTGACAATATTATTGCAAAGCGTTCGTCAAAGACGATTTACCGCGAGGGCGACGCTGCTGTTAAGGTTTTTGAAAAGGATTACGCTAAGTATGACGTTCTGAACGAGGCGCTCAACCAGGCGCGTGTGGAAAATATCGGGATAAACGTGCCGAAAATCCTTGAAGTCAAGACGGTTGACGGAAAGTGGGCTATCGTTTACGAATATATCGAGGGCAAAACTCTCGAACAGCTGATGAAGGAAAACCCCGACAAGCTCGACGAGTATCTTGATTTGTTCGTTGATTTGCAGATGAAAACGCACTCCTGCACCTGCCCCATGCTTAACAAGCTGAAGGATAAAATGAACCGCAAGATAAGCGAGGCGGATCTCGACGCGACGACGCGCTATGAGCTCCACACGCGGCTTGAAAGTATGCCGAAACACAACAAGGTTTGCCACGGAGATTTCGACCCGTCAAACATTATCGTAAAGGACGACGGCACGCCTTATATCCTCGACTGGAGCCACGTAACGCAGGGCAACGCCTCCGCGGACGCGGCGAGAACGTACCTGCTGTTCCACCTGCGCGGCGAAGCGGAGCTTGCGGATAAGTATCTCGATTTGTTCTGCAAAAAGAGCGACACGGCAAAACAGTATATCCAGAAGTGGATGCCGATCGTAGCCGCGTCGCAGTCTGTAAAGGGCAAGCCCGAGGAGCGCGAGCTGCTGCTTGGCTGGGCGAATGTTGTGGAATACGATTGATTGGGAGGGCTTTATGACAGTTACCGTATGCATAGGCAACTCTTGCCACCTAAAGGGCTCGCGGCGCGTTGTGGAGGGCTTGGCGTATCTTATCTCCGAAAACGGGCTTAAGGACAAGGTCGACCTCGGCGGGAAGTTCTGTATGGACAACTGCCCGAACGGCGTTTGCGTCACCGTTGACGACAAGGAGTTTTCGATAACCCCCGACATGATTGAGGACTTTTTTAAGGCTGAGATACTTGATAAGGTCTGAGGAATAACGCAAAAATCCCGCCGTAAAACACGGCGGGATTTTTTTATTTCCTGATTTTCGCATTCAGGTTCGCGCTCATTTTGTCGAGGGTTTCCCGCATTGCGTTAAGCTCGGTCTTGGAGATTCCCTTTAGCATCGCCTTTTCCGCTTTGTCAAGCGCCACAAGCATTTTTTCGTACATTTTCTTACCCTTGTCGGTTATGCGGACGTGCGTTTCTCTTTGGTCGGAGTGTTTCCTCTTTTCGCGGATAACAAGCCCGTCGTGCTCCATATTTCGGAGGGAAATGCTAATAGTCGGGGCTTTTAAACCCGTCAGCTTCACAAGCTCAAGCTGGGTGAGGCTGTCGTGCTGCATAAGCGGGTTTATGATATCTCGGTAGGACAGCTTCAACCCGATGCGCTCCAGCTCGCGGCAGATAAACTCGCCGTAAAGATAGCTCGCCTCGTTCACCGCGATTATGTAATCGTTCGCGCGAATCATCAAAGAGTTATTGTTAGTTGTTTTCATAGGTACTCCTTTTTTCTTTTGTTTTTCTACACATTCACCGGGAGAAAAGCTCAAAAATCTTTTTATATCGAGCTTCTATAACATATTATACCTTTATTTTCAAGCCCTGTCAATAGATTTGCGAAAACTAAAAAATGAAAAATGTGTGAAATTTAACGCTCGCTCGGATTGACTTTTGACAGATTTTATTATATAATAAAATCGGGTGATATTTTTGGGAATTATAAATTACGGCGAAAAGGAAATGAAATATTTGTCGCGTCGGGACAAAAAGCTCGGAAAATATATCGGCAAGCTCGGCTTTGTGGAGCGAAGCGCCGCGGACGATCTGTTTTCGGGACTTTGCTTTAATATAATCAACCAGCAGATTTCGATGAAGGCGGCAGACGCGCTGTTCCTAAGGCTTCGGCGCGAGGTCGGGGAGATTTTGCCCGAAAACCTCCGAAGCGCCGAGCGGCTTTCAGGCTGCGGGCTTTCGCAAACGAAAGCGGAGTGCCTTTCGCTTTGCGCCGAGAAATTCCAAAGCGGCGAGCTTTCCGCGGAAATTTTATCATCAATGAGCGACGCGGAGGTCACCAAAACGCTAACGGAAATCCGCGGCATTGGCGCGTGGACTGCCGAGATGACGCTGATTTTCTGCCTCGGTCGAGCGGACGTGCTAAGCCTTGCGGATTACGGAATTCGCAAGGGGCTTTCGGTGTTGCACGGCATAGAGTTAAACGGAGTGAAAAACCTCGCGGAGATGAAAAAATTCAAGGAGCTGTACTCCCCTTTCGGGACGGCGGCTTCAATTTACTTATGGGAAATCGCAAAGGAGGCGAAAAAATGAGCAGGCTTGGGAAAATACTGTCGGCGGATTCCTGCGGAAAATGCCGCATTTGCTGCGGCTTTACGCGGGAGGACATCTGGGAAATCCCGCTGATTTACGCTGAAAACCGCGCCGCTGTTGAGGAGCGCCTCGACGTGAAGCTGATCCCTCGCGGCAAGGAGCTTGTGTTTGACATGGAATTCAGCGGCGATCTTTCGTTCTGCCCCGCCCTTTCGGAAAACGGCTGCTCTCTTGGGGATTTGAAGCCGTTCGACTGCGCGGTGTGGCCGTTTCGCGTAAACGCGCTTGATAATCTGCGCGTAATCACGGTTTCGCCCGTATGCGAAACGGTTTTTCATCTGCCGCTCAAAACACTTTCGGAATTCGTTCAGCAGGACGGCTTTGCGGAAATGCTTTTCTCCGAAGCCGAAAAGCACCCCGAAATCGTGAAGCCCTACATCGACGGCTATCCGATACTCGCGGTTGAGAAGTAAAAAAATCCGCTCGGCAAAGCTACCGAGCGGATTTAAGTTTTTCCGTCAAATTATCAATACTTCGGCTTGAACTTGATGATGTCTTCCTTGTTAAGGATAATAGCCAGCGAAGCGGCAATCATCGCAAGCGCGCCGAGAAGCAGGAAGATGCCCGCAACGATAATTCCGCCGACCTTAACGCCGCCAAATCCGCCAAGGAGAGATGACCAGCTGCTGAGAGTAAGCGAGGTCCAAAGCGAAACATATCCGCCGTACAGCACGAAGTTGAAGATAAAGAGCAAAAGTCCACAGCCCGCGCAGATGTACGAGAACAGTGACCGCTGCTTGGTGAGGATCGTAAAGGCAAGCCCGCCGATAGAAATAATGAACGCGATGATAGCGGGAACGCGCGCGAGCCCGTAAAACGTCTTCACGTTGTCCACAGCGCCAAGCCCCGAGGTATCGAGCATCTTAAACGCGCTTGAGATAGCGCCCGCGACAGCCATAGAGCCGATAGCACCGATTATTATCAACAGCGAAAGGATTATAAGCGCGGCCCTTATGCACTTGTTGATGATGTCAATTGTCTTAGCGTCAAGCGAGAAGCTCGCACCGCTAACTGTCTGCTGCGGCGCGGCGTACTGCGGCTGCGGCGCTGTGTATTGCGGCACCGTATTCTGCGGCGCTTGAGGCGCTTGAGGAGCCTGAGGCACGGGTGTCGGAGCCACGTCTGCCTGCGGCGCGGGGTTCTGCGGGATAACGGGCTGAGCGGGCTGCGGCTCTGCAACAGGAGCGCTTGCAGCTACCCCCGTAGGCGCTCCGCAAAATCCGCAGAAGGTCGCGTTGTCGTCAATGGTTTTTCCGCAATTCGGACAAAACATAGTTTTTTCCTCCTAAATATTCTGAAATATCGAAACAAATTTTGTTTTCTGTATTATCAACCAAATCAAAAACAAATTTCTTCCTATAACATTATATCATAACGCGAAATTTTTTGCAAGTCCTTTTTTATTAAATTTAAGCAGTGCCGACAATATTTTTACTTATCTTACAATTTGGCTTGACATTGACGAGAAAAAATGGTATAATTTAAGGTAGAATATTGTAGCTTCTGAAAGGAATTGAATGTTTTATGAAAACAAAAAGCGTAAAAGGCACGCGGGATTATCTGCCCTCGGAGGCGGAGCTCCGCGAGTATATGCAGAGGACTATTGTGGAAATTTACCGCGAAAATGGATTTTCGCGCATTATGACGCCCGCAGTTGAGGACGCGGAAAACCTCGACAAATCGGACGGCGGCGACAATCTCAACTTGATTTTTAAGATACTTAAACGCGGCGACAAGCTGCAAAAGGCTCTGGAAAACGGCGCGGAGCTTTGCGATATGGGCTTGCGGTACGATTTGACGCTTCCGCTGACGCGCTATTTCGCGGCAAATCGGCAGAACCTCCCCTACCCCTTTAAGGCTATCCAGACCGACAAGGTTTATCGCGCGGAAAACCCGCAAAAGGGCAGACTTCGCGAGTTTATGCAGTGCGACATTGACGTTATCGGCGACGCGGAGCCCGAGTGTGAGATTGAGCTTATCGCCGTAACGGCGAAGGCGCTTAGGGCGCTTGACATCGGCGCGTTTACCGTTCGCGTGAACGACCGCGCTGTTTTGAACGGTATGCTTTCGGCTTTGGGTTTCGCGGAGAGCGAGCTTGCGTCCGTTTGCGTGAGCTTTGATAAGCTAGACAAAATCGGCTCGGAGGGCGTTGCCGCGGAGCTTCTTGAAAAGGGCTATGATAAAACGGCGGTGGACAAGCTGTCGGACTTGATGAAGCAGCTTCCGCTGACGCTCGAAAAGGTCACGGAAATCGTCGGCGAGAACGCGACGGCGCGGCTTTCGGGAATCATTAACGAAAGCAAAAAAATCGCCTCGGGGAAATACGGTGTGGAGTTTGACATCTCGCTTGTGCGCGGTCAGGGCTATTACACGGGCACGGTGTTTGAGGTGCGTTCGGAAAACTTCGGAAGCTCCGTCGCGGGCGGCGGGCGCTATGACAAGCTCATCGGGAAATTTATCGGCGAGGAAATCCCTGCGTGCGGCTTCTCGATAGGCTTTGAGAGAATTTTCAGTATTCTTTCGGAGCAGCAGCGCGCGGCTTCTTCTCGGAAAAAGCTCGCGATATTCTACGAGGATAATTTCGCCGAGGTTTACGCCAAAGCCGAGGAGCTCCGCGCGGATTATGATGTTGCGATCTATAAAAAGCCGAAAAAGCTCGGGGCGTTTTTGAACAGGCTTCAGGCAAGCGGCTTTTCGGGCTTTGCTTACGCCGACGGGAATATTAAGATGTTTGAAAATTAAAGAAACGCTGATTAAATCAACGCTTCCTTAACTTGATTATTTTATGAGGTGCGGTATGGTTCTTGTTTTGACTTCGGAAAACTGCTCGGGAAATTCTGTTGCAAAGGGGCTTGAAAAACTTAACGTAAACGCGGTCTGCGCCGATGAAGCGGCGGATATCGCGGACATTACACGATATGAGTGCGCGTATATTTCGGGAGATTTCGCGCTGTCCTCCCCCGCACGGACGGAGTTTGCAAAGCGGCTCTTCGGCAGCTGCGAGGCGGCAGAGGTACCCGTGGTTTTCGACCCGACGCTTGACCTTCTCCCCGCGGACTGCGGCAAGGCGATTAACGAGCTTGCGAAGCTCTGCGAGATTTTTGTGCCGAACGACGAGGATATCATCGCGCTTTGCGGCACAGATAATCCCGAAAAGGCGGCGGAGCATTTCTTGAGCCTCGGGACGAAGAAAATCGTCATCACGCTTGACAAGAAGGGCGCGTATTTTAAAAGCGCAAAAGAAAGCGGCTGCACGCCGACATTCCGCGCGGACAAGGTTGTTGACACAACGGGCGCGGGAAACGCGTTCGCGGCAGGGCTGATTTCGGGCGTGATCGAGGATATGCCGCTTGCGGAGGCTGTCGTCCGCGCGAACGCCTGCGGGTGCATCTCGATACAAAAACAGGGCGAGTATTTCCCGGACGCCTCGGAGCTGCGGGAGTATATGCTGTCGCATAGGTTCGCCGTCGACGGCTGCAAGGATTTTTAACGCAAAGGTAACTGCTATGACGTTATATGTTACTGATCTCGACGGAACGCTACTGCGCTCCGACACGACGCTTTCGGACTACACGATAAAAACGCTCAATCGCCTGATTTGCGGCGAGGGCGTGATGTTTACATACGCGACGGCGCGCTCGTTTGTAAGCGCGTCGCCGCTTGTCAGAGAGCTTGAGCTATCCTGCCCCGCCGTTATTTTCAACGGCGTTTTCGTTGTTGACCCGAAAACGGGAAAGCATATTATCGAGAACGTTTACTCCGAAGAATGTCAAGCGCTCGCGCGGGATTTTTTCGTTAGCGAGAACATAGCGCCGCTTGTCTATTCAAATATCGGCGGGCGCGAGCGCGTTTCTTATCTCGAAAGCCGCTTTGAAGACGTAGCGAGCTATGTGAACTCTCGAAAAAACGACAAGCGCCTGCGTCCCGTCAGAGATTACGGCGAGCTGTTTGAGGGCGATGTGTTTTATTTCACGATTATCGACCCGAAGGACACGGCGGCGCTTGACGAGATTTTCACGCTTGAAAACGGATTCGCGCGGAATGTTCAGCGCGATACCTATGACGATATGATTTGGTATGAAATTTACGACAAAAGCGCGTCAAAGGCGAACGCCGTGATGCAGGTCAAGGAATTGCTCCATGCCGACGAGCTGGTGTGCTTTGGGGATAATCTCAACGACATTTCGATGATAAAAGCCGCAGACAGGGGCGTTGTGGTGGAGAACGCGTGCGCTGAGCTTAAAGCGCTTGCCGATGTGATTACAAACGGCAATAACGACGACGGGGTGGCGAAATATATTGATAGACAACGATAAATTCAGCGCGGCGCTCAGCGTTGCGTTGCAGCGCGAGCGCGGGCTGCACGGCTCGGTCGGGACTCAGAACGAGAAAATTCTTCACGCCGCCCTGAAGAATTATTACGCGCCGTTCGCCGACGAGCAGGAAATCAAAATCGGCGGGTATTTCGCGGACGCAGTTTGCGAGGACGGGATTTTTGAGATACAAACGCGGCAGCTCTACAAGCTGAAGGACAAGCTGCGCGAGTTTCTGAAATGCTCGCGCGTAACTGTGGTCTACCCCGCCCCGAGCGCACTCGGCACGCTGTACCTGAGCGAGGACAGCGGCGAACCGGTCAAGGAAACGCCTATGCGAAAAATCAACTCGCTTTTGAAGGTTTTCGAGGAGCTTTATTCAATCAGAGAGTTTTTACCCGACGAAAACCTACGTGTAATTATCGCAAGGCTGAAAATACAAAAGCGCGTTTATTTCCGCGGGAATGAAATCCCCGATTTGACGAAACGAAGCGTCAAGAAGAAAATCAGAACCGAAAAAATGCCGCTGGAATTCAGCGAGGAAATTATCCTTGAAAACAAAACGGATTACACGAGGTTTTTCCCAACCTCTCCCCTGCCCGATGAATTTACTAAAAAAGAATTCGCCAAAGCGGTCAGCGAGAGCGCCTCGTCGCTGCGGCTTGAGGTTTTGCGAACAGTGGGAATAATCGAGAAAATTGGAAAAAAAGGCAGCAGCAATTTATATAAAATATAAAAAGGCGGTTTATTATGGTTAAATTTATTGCCGGAAAAGCGGATTTGAACATTTCTGCGGCGGTGCGCGGGGAGATGATATCGCAGCTCGAAAAAAGCCGCGAAAAGCAGAACATCATCTTTATCGTGCCGGACCAGTTTGAGTATGAAACCGAAAAGGCGGTTTACAAAATCCTCGGCGCTAAGGGGCTTTTGAAGCAGTTTTACGAGATACGGATAACGACGTTCTCAAGGCTCTGCCGCGAAATTCTTGAGGAATGTGGAGAGCACCGACCACTCGCAGATGATATTGTCAAAAACATCATAATGCATAAAGCAGTGAGCGAAAACAAAACGGCACTTGAGGCGCTTGGCAAAATCGCGGCGCGCACGGGCTTCTGCGGGAAAATGGTGCGGACGGTTTCCGCGCTGAAAACCGCGGGCGTAACCTCGCGCGATTTGGAGCTCAGCCTCAGCGCGATTACAAATAACGGCAAAAAAGACGACAAGAAGCTCTCGCCCGATATGCCCGTTGTAAAGAAACTCAATGAAACAAATTTGCTCTACGCCAACTACGAAAAACTGCTTGAAAAATACATCGACAAGCTGGATATGACGGCGCTGGCGGCAGGACATATCGCAAGCGCGAGGTGCAGGGCTTTCGACGGCGCGAGCGTTTTTGTGGACTGCTTCAACGATTTTACATTCAGCCAGCTGGAGTTTTTGAAGCAAGTGATTCAAAAATCCGAGGACGTGACGTTTGGCTTTACGGCAGCGCTTAACAGCAGCTGTGACGTGTTCAGAACCGCTAACGCGCACATCTCTCGCTTAAAAAGCGCGGCGGAGGAGAACGGCATTTCCGTCGAGTTTGTGACGGAGGGAATTAAAGGCAGATATGCGGAGGACTGCGCACTTGAGGGAGTTGCGCGGCATTTGTATCAAACCGCAAAAAATCAAGAGCCGCTCGGAGAAACCTGCGAGCTTGTTTCGGCTGTCGGGATTTACGAGGAGCTGGACTTTGCCGCAGCGAAAATCAAAGAGCTGACGACGGACAAGGGGCTGCGCTTCAACGAAATTGCCGTGCTCTGCACTGACGTTGGCGCGTATGGGAAGCACGTTGAGAGCACGTTTAAAAAGTACGAGATACCGATTTTCCTCGACACGCCCGAGCCCATTCTCTACCAACCGCTGATAAATCTTGTTATCTCTATTTTGAACGCGTTGGAGAGCTTCAATATGGAAACGGTGCTTAGCTGCGTAAAATCCAAATTCTTCGGAAAGCCGAAAACGGAGCTTGATGAATATTCCGACGAGGACGACAAGCTAATCACGCTTTCCGACAAGGACGTTGACGAATTTGAAAGCTACGTTTACGAGTGGGATTTGAAAACCAGCCACCTTAAAAAGCCGTTTGCGTTTAAAAAAGACCGCAACAAGGAGGACTTCACGCAGCAAACTGCGGAGCAGGTGCGGCAGTCCGTTGCTGTGCCGCTTTTAGAGCTGCAGAAGAAAATCAAGAAATCGGGGAGCACGATTAACGGTGCAGAGATGACAAAGCTGTTGTATGATTTCTTAGTCAACAGGGTCGGAATGAGGCGCGCGATTTTCAAGCGCTGCAAAAACGAGGAAAACACCACGCTCGACGCGGACAGAGTAGCTTTTTATCAGCGTTTGTGGAATTCGCTTATCGATATCTTCAACAAACTGCACGAGGAGCTTTCGGGCACGAATGTCACTATCGGCGAATATGGCGAGATTTTCCGTGAAATTTGCGCCGTCACTACCCTCTCCGATCCGCCGCAGTTTATCGATTGTGTGCTTGTCGGGGATATCGACCGCACGCGCGCGGACAATATCAAGGCGGCGTTTATTCTGGGGGCTTCCTACGAGGCGTTCCCGACCTCGGCGTTTGAGGCGGGGATTTTCTCGCAGTATGAGATAGAGCTGATTTACGACAAAATCGTCCATATCGAAGACGATATCTCAAGCGAGAACCTTGCCAAGCACCTAGACAGCATCGCGAAGATAGCTGATACGGAGCGGCGGGAATATTGCCTGAGCTCCGCACAGGACAGGTACTATCTGTCGCTTTACCGCGCCTATCGCGCCGTCACGCTCCCGACGGAATATCTCTGCATAAGCTGCCCCGACGTTGACGCGGCGGGAGAAAGCTCGGGGCGCTCGGACATTTTCGCGGAGCTTGCCTCGACGTTTAGAAACACAAAAATAATAAGCACGGCTTTCCGCGGGAACGATTTTTATTGCAGAACTCCGAGAGCGGCGAAAATGCGCTACGCAATAGGCTTAAACGAGGGCTCCGACGAGAATCTGACACTCCGCGAGACGCTTCTTCGCGAGGACAAGGAGTTTGTAAAGGCGCTGGACGAAATCTGGGAAATGCGAAGCGATGTGCTTTATGACGCGGCTTCCGACGGCGGGAGCTTCTCGGGGAAGCATACGTTAAAGCCCGACACCGCGCGGCTGCTGTTCTCGAAAACTATCGGCACGACCGCCGTCGAAAAGCTGAACGTCTGCAAGTTCAACTACTTCTGCGAATTCGGCTTGAAAATCGATGAGCGCAACAAGCGGAGCTTCACGAATAGCAAACGCGGCGTTGCTATTCACTTTGTTTTCGAGCATATTCTTAAGGAATACCACGGCGATATGGACGCGTTTTTCGCACTTCGGCGTGGAGAGCTTTTGTCGCTTTGCAAGAAATATCTCGCGGAATATCGCGAGCAGGAAACCAACAACGACAGCGACGAGGACAAGCGGACTGAGTATCTTTTCAACAACATCGCAAACACCGCAACGGACGTTTTGATTACAATGCAGACGGAGCTTTTCGCGAGGAAATATCGCCCGAAGTTTTTTGAGCTTAATATTAAAGAAGATAAGGTCGAGCCCGAAAACAATCAGCACCCGATTATCGACAACGAGGCCGCGCCGAGCATGGAGCCTCCCGCGGCGGAGATCTTCGGCGGCGAGGAGAAAGTCGAAAAAACTCCGAACAAGCCCGTTTTCCCCAAAAACGCGCCGTATCTAATTACCGCGCCGCTTGTTATCAAGCTGGACGACGACACGGAAATTACAGTTCAGGGAATTATCGACCGCGTGGATATGTTCAGCTTGGGCAAAGGCGACGACGGAAAGCCCGTGGCGTATGTGCGTGTTGTTGACTACAAAAGCTCGGTGCACTCGTTTGATTTAAACAACGCGCAAAACGGCATCAACATTCAGATGCTGCTGTATCTTTTCGCTTTGCAAAGCGCCAACGAGCACAACCCGACGCTTACACTGCGTCCGGGTGGAGTTAGCTACGTGCCGTCGAAAAACAGCGGCGCTTCGGATAAAGATATCACGCCGTATCGCCTGCTTGCGATGACATATCACGAAAGCGGGCTGTTTATCAAGGACGAGAACACCGAGGAGGATTTGAAAAGCTATAAGGACGCAGTTTGCTCTCGGCTTGACGGCGATAGCTCAATTGACGAAAAGGCGCTCCAAAGCATCAAAAATTCGTTTGAGCCAAGGGTGACAAGCCTTGCTGAGGCGAAGCTCTTTGACAGGCTCCGCGAGGACGTTATGAGCAAGGTTTCGGAAAACCTCGAGGCGATTTTCGGGGGCGTTATCGACGCGCTGCCTATCTTGCATACTGAAAAGAGAATAAAAGCCGACGGCGGTGACGACCCGAAAAAAATCGACCCGTGCGAATATTGCAGATTTAAGGATATCTGCGGCAACGCCGGGAAGAACGTGATAAGACTTAAAACAATCCCCCTGCCCGACGACCCCGGTAAAATCAAGGAGAACGTTACATACTGGGAGAACAGATATATCACAAAGGAAGAGAAAACGGAACAGGAGGACGGCGGCAATGGCTGATAAGAAAATAATTCTTACCGAAGAACAAAAAGTCGCGATAAAGCACGAGCACGATAAGCCTGCGATAGTCGCAGCGGCAGCGGGCAGCGGGAAAACGACGCTTCTTGTAGACCGCGTTGTTCGGCTGTTGTCGGACACATCGCTTAACATTCCCGCGGACACGCTCGCGATCATGACGTTCACGAAAAACGCCACAAGAAGTATGCGTGAGAAGCTCAACCGCGGGCTGAACAAAAAGCTCGAGGCTCTCGCAAATTCGAACGACGACGCTGACAGAGAGATTTACGATTATCTCAAAAAGCAGATTTTTTTGCTTCGACAGGCGGCGATTTCTACTATCGACGCGTTCTGCCTTCGTATGATAAAAGAAAACGCCGAAGCGTTTGATTTGCCGTTGAATTTCACTATCGCGGACGGCACGAAAAGGGCGGCGCTGCAGTCGCAGGCTATGAAAGCGACTATGGAGAAACTCTACAGCGACGAGTTTTCCGATGCGGAGCGCGACGCGCTGTTCTTCTCGTTCAGCTTTGAGGACGACAAAAAACTTGAGGAGGCGCTGATTTCCGTCGCGGAAAAGCTCTCCTGCTTCCCCGACCCCGAAAAGTGGATAAGCGACACTCTTGACGCATACAAGGACATCGCTTCTGTTGAGGAGAACTTTTTGTGGCTTCTTGACGAATCGTTGGATTTTCACATTCGCACCGCGGAAACAAACGCCGCGAAATACACGCTTTTCAACATCTACGGAAGATATAAAAATGACTACGAAGAAATGTGCAAAAAGCCAAAAACAACCGAAACGGCGAAAGTTAACACGAAAGAAACGCTTTCTAATATAAAAGAGCGTATCGATGCTGACGAGAAGATGGTTGAAACACTGGTAAACGACTTTAACTCGTATAAGTCCGACAAGACATTAAAAAATCTCTCCGAGCTTATTGCGCATCTGGAAGAAAGCAACGCAAACCTGCCGCCCGTGGTTTTGACCAAGGGTGTTAAAACCGACGCCAAATCGCAGTTTAAGGATATCAGAGATGCGGTTGCGGAAGCCGTGAAGGATGTGCTTAAATTTAAAATGGATTTCGCCGCGGAAGAAAACGAGCTCGGCTCTATGCGAAACGCGCTGAAAGCGTTCTTTAAGCTGCTGGATATCTTTCGCAAATCTTACGCGTTTGAAAAGCGGACGGCGGGCTGCATTGATTTTTCGGACAGCGAACGAGAGCTTTACAACAAGCTCTCGGAAAACGGCGGCGACAATGATTTTAGACGGCAGCTCGCAAAGAGATTTTCGTGCGTTATCGTCGACGAGTTCCAGGACTGCAACAACATTCAAGCGCGGATCTTCGAGCTTCTCGGCGAGGGGCGGCTGTTTTACGTCGGGGACGTTAAGCAGTCGATTTACTCATTCAGAGGCGCAGACCCTTACATTATGGCGGAGCTTTGCGACAATAAGGACAGCGGCTTTGAAAAACTCCCGCTTAACACGAATTTCCGAAGCAGGCAGGCGGTAATTGACACAGTGAACAAGGCGTTTACCGGGCTTATGACCACGAAATACGGCGGCGTGGATTATGCTGACAACAACGAGCTTAATTTGGGCGCGGACTATCCCGAACCGAAAAACATCGAGCTTTACGACACTGAAATCGCATACATAGCGCCCTTGGTGCAAGAAAGCGACGCTGATGACGACAAGAAAATGGCACTTCCGAGATATGTCGCAAAGAGAATTCAGGAGCTTGTCGACAACGAGGAATTTCTCGTCTGCGACGGCAAGGACGAAAACGAGAACTATATCCAAAGGCGCGCGAATTATTCCGACTTCATAATTTTAGTTCGCTGGAACTCGAAGATAAGCAGCTATCGAAAGGCGCTTGCGGAGCTCGGTATACCCTCCGTTTCGAAAAGCGGCTCGGGATATTTTAATTCGGACGAGATAAAACTCGCGCTTAATTATCTTAAAATCATCGACAATCCGCTTTTGGACGAGGAATTCTTAAAGGTGCTGATGTCGCCGATTTATCGCTTTACAGCAGAGGAAACGGCGCAGATAAAAATGGGGCTTTTGGGAATTGAGGAAGTGGACGAGGCAACGCGGAAAGAAATCGCAGAC
>CAYSHU010000050.1:0-13470 GCA_964430965.1 uncultured Ruminococcus sp.
GGCGACAAGGCGTTTGAGTATTACAGCAAGATAGCTCCCGCGTTCCGCGAGGAGAAATACAGCGAGCTGCACCGCACCGAGCCGTATGTTTACGCGCAGATGATCGCGGGCAAGGACGGTATGCGCCACGGCGAGGCGAAGAACAGCTTCCTGACGGGCACGGCGGCGTGGAACTTCGTTGCTATCTCGCAGTATATTCTCGGCGTTAAGCCGCAGTATGAGGGTCTGAAGATCGACCCGTCTATCCCGCACGAGTGGGACGGCTTCACCGTTTCCAGACAATTCCGCGGCGCGACGTACAACATCAAGGTTTCCAACCCGAACCACGTTTGCGCGGGCGTGAAGTCTATGACCGTTGACGGCAAGGCTGTCGAGGGGAATGTTATTCCCGCGTTCGACGGTGGAGAGCATAGCGTTGAGGTTGTGCTCGGCTGAAATTAAAATTTCCCGAAAGCTATTGACAAATGCAAAATTGTGTGGTATAATACAATTAAGCTCTTACTATTGAAGTCTTCAGCACGTTCAATAGAAAAAATTGTCCCCCAGACTGCCATCTGGGGGACGGATTTTTGCTAGTGCTTTTTGTTTGTGCCGGCTGAACCGCTACCAAGCCGCTTGCAGATGCGAGGGGTTATGTAGTTCGCTATCACACCTGCTCCGATAGAGTTCAAAATGTTTATAATCGCTCTTACTATCTCCAACACGTTCTCACCTCCTTCCGTGTTGCCTTCGGGAGATGCCGGCAAGTACATTATAACATATTTTGGTGAATTTGTAAAGTATGCTTTTGACGGCGGGGAGCACTCGGTGGAAGTCGTTCTCGGATAAAATTTCCCGAAAGCTATTGACAAATGCAAAATTGTGTGGTATAATATAGTTACGGCTAAAGCAATCAATTAGTGGCTCCCACATGATTGTAAAAAAATTGCCCCTCGTGTGCTAGACGAGGGGCGGTTTTTTTGCTAAGGCTCTTTTTGCCGGCGAACCTTACCCATCAAGCCTGTTGCTGATGATCTTGCTTATGTAATTAGCAATCACACCAGCTGCGATGGAGTTCAGAGTTTTTATAACGGCATAAAGCAACTCCCACATGATTTCACCTCCTTCCGTGTTACCTTCGGGAGTGACCGGCAAGTACATTATAACATATTTCCCTGAATTTGTAAAGTATGCTTTTAGAGGTTAGAGGTTAGAGGCAAGAGGTTAGAACAGAAGCTGTTCCTCTTGGGTTGGGTTTACGCTTCCATTAAATAATGTGAACTCCCCCGCGGAAGCGGGGGAGTTCTTGTTGTGACTTTGCTAAAATGTTATCCGAAATTTTAGTTGAATGTAAACATCGCCAAAGGCGAGTTTTACAGCAAATCCATATCCGCAAGCACCTGCTTTACGGCTTCTATGCCGGGCATTGCTTACTGCTCGTCCTCCGTCTTTACATTACGCCAAGGTCGCGGAGAATTTGCTTTGTTATCTCAATATCGCGATCGCGCTCGTCGGGGTAAAGCGTGTACATCTGGTAACGCGCGCCGTTGTACGTAAAGTCCGCGCCGCGTCTATCGACAAAGCATTTCGAGCCGTCGTTCAGCGTGATGATTTCGTACAAGTTCTTGTCGTGGTTCACGCTTACGCCGTTGCGCACCTGAAAAGCGTCGCCGCACTGCTCGGTGAGGTAAAGCGCCTCAAACAGCACGTTGCGCCCGACATTCTTGTCGTATAGATAGTAGTGGAACTCCACGCTGCCGTTGAACACCTCAATAAACGGCTCAAAGCTTACACTATATTCCTCGCCCGTGGTTTCGTTATGGTAATGCCATTTTTCAACCTGCGTTTCGTCGATTTCGACGCTGAAATTGTCGTTTATCAGAAGCGGCGCGTTGAACATCTCGAACAGCTCTTCAATGCCAACGTCCTCGACCTTGCCCTCATAGCGGTAATAGTTCTCCTCGGTAGGCTTGTACTCGTCGGGAATTGTGATGTCAAACTCCGCGAGGTTATACTCAAATGCGGGCTTGTTGCCGATGCGGAACACGCCGCGCCTTGTTGCAACGGTAAATCCCGCCAGCAAAGCAACCGTCACGGTCGCCGCCGCGATAATCAGCGGCTTTATTTTAATGCGTTTCATAGGTTTTCCCTCCTCTATCCTCGACAAAACGGCGGTCTTGATATTATCGGCGCTTTTGCCGGAAACGGTTTCCTCGTCGTTGGAAAAACACTTTTTCAAAATATCCTCAAGCATAATCAAAACCCCTTTCCGTCAGATATTCTTTCAGTTTGTTTCGTGTTCGAGAGAGCTTTGAGCGGACAACGCCCTCGGCGAGGTTCAGCTTTTTCGCGATTTGGGGCGTGCTTTCGCCGTAGAAATAATACCTCGCAAAAATCTCGCGCTCCTGCTCGGACAGTTCCTCCAGACCTTTGTCGAGGCAGCGCATTGCTTCGTTTAATTGCGCCGCGTCCTCCACCGAAAAGCCGCTCGGAATGTCGAGCTCCGCGATGTCCTCGCACGGCGGTTTTTCCGACTTGAAGCGATCCTTTACCGCGTTCCGCGCTATCGCGGAGAGATACGAGCGAAAGCCTATTTTCGCGTCGAGGGTCTCCCTGTGCCGCCAGAGCGAATAGAACACGTCCGCGCAGAGCTCGTCCGCGTCCTGCTCCGAAATCGTGCCGCGGGAAAAGTTGCGGATAACCGTGCGGACGTAGCCCGTGCAGCGGTCGATTATTTCTTTAAGAGCCGCCGTGTCGCCCTTTTTCAGCTTTGCGGCAAGGCGTTTTTCCGTTGTCTGCAATTCCCACGCACCCCCTTTGCGAAATGCTGTTAAACGATCGTTTTTGCTCTCTCACTTGTATATACGATTATTTTTTGAAAACGCGGCATTATCTCAAAAATTTCCCCCGCCGAAGGCGGGGGAACTCTTGGAGCATATTTGGTTTTTTAATTTGTAATTTCCGCCGCGTAGCCTTTCTCCCGCACGACTTTCTCAATATCCTCGATGTGCTTCTGGCAAAGCTCCTTGGTTTTCGCCTCTACCATAATGCGAAGCAGCGGCTCGGTGCCAGAGGGGCGAACGAGAACGCGTCCGTCCGCGCCGAGGGAGGCTTCGGCGAAGGCTACCGCGGCTTGAACGTCCGCGTCATTCAGGACGATCTTCTTGTCCGTGACGCGCACGTTTTTGAGTATCTGCGGGTAAATCTTCATTCCCTTGCCGAGCTCCGAGAGCGTGGTTTTGCGGGCGCAGATGACCTGCATTATTTTCAGCGCCGTGACAATGCCGTCGCCGGTGTTTTCGTACTTTGAGAAAATAATGTGCCCCGAATTCTCGCCGCCGAGGATGTAGCCCTTTTCGCTCATGCGCTCGTAGACGTACTTGTCGCCGACGTCGGTTTTTTCGTAGGAAATTCCCAGCTCGTCAAAGGCTTTATACAGCCCCAGATTCGACATAACGGTCGTGACGACGGCGTTGCCGTCGAGCTTGCCGCGCTCCTTCAAATAGCTTCCGTAAATGTAGAGTATCTTGTCGCCGTCGACGAGCTCTCCGTTTTCGTCGACCGCGAGGCATCTGTCCGCGTCGCCGTCGAACGCGAAGCCGCAGTCGAGCTGCTCCTCGCGGACAAGCTCGATAAGCCCGTCGATGTGCGTTGAACCGCAGTTCGTGTTGATATTGAAGCCGTCGGGCTTGTTGTTGATGACATAGGTTTTTGCTCCCAGCGCGTCGAAAACGCTTTTCGCTATCGTGAACGCCGAGCCGTTCGCGCAGTCAAGCCCTATGCGCTTGCCCTTGAACGAGTACATCGCGAGGGAGATAAGATATCCTATGTAGCGGTTTCTTCCCGCGGAGTAATCCGAGGCTCTGCCGATGTCGCGATCTTGGGCGAGCGGTACTTCGGGAATTTCGCCGTCGAGGTATTTTTCAATCTCGTCGATAACGTTCTCGTCCATTTTCTCGCCGTTGGAATTAAACAGCTTAATGCCGTTATCGCAAAACGGATTATGCGACGCGCTTATCATAATCCCGCAGTCGAAATCGTCCGTTTTCACCACATACGAAACGGACGGCGTTGTCGTGACGTGCATAAGATACGCGTCCGCGCCCGATGCCGTCAGCCCCGCCGTCAGCGCGTACTCGAACATATACGAGCTGCGCCGCGTATCCTTGCCGATTACTACCTGGCAATGGTGCTCTCTGCCGTAATACCACCCGATAAACCGCCCGATCTTATAAGCGTGCTCTACGGTCAGCGTCTTGTTAGCCTCGCCGCGGAAGCCGTCCGTGCCGAAATATTTTGACATTTCTATTCCCCTTTTCGTCTGTAACATATTATTATTATAGCATATTCCTCCCGTGCTTGTCAATATGCTATTAGAGAATAGATGTTAGAGGGTAGAGGTAAGATTTGGAATTATGAGAAAACCCGCCCCGTGTGGGGCGGGTTTTGTGCTTTTAGTTGCCGTTTATTGCTTTGTATAGGTCGTCTATGTGAGCGTAGTCGTAGGTTTTGCCTTTGTATGAAGCTTTAAGTTTGTGGCTGAGGAAAAAAGCGTACTCGCCAATTTCGGTCACGCTGTCGGGGATTGTTATGATTGCGAGGCTTTCGCAGGTATCAAAGGCGTGCTCACCGATTACGTTTACACTGTCTGGGAGTATTACGTTTGTAAGGCTTTTGCATCCATAGAAAGCCCAACCGTCGATTTCAATTACGCTATCCGGGATTGTTATGCTTGTGCAACTTTTGCAGTTAAAGAAAGCATTACCACCGATAGCAATCACGCTGTTGGGAATCGTCACATCACCCGAACAAGTCTGCCCATCAATTAGAATATTATTCACAACAACAAGAGGGTTTTCTTTGCGCTTGTTTTCAAGCCAAGGTGTAGCCCCGAAGGCAGAAGAACCAATCGCAGTCACACTGTCCGGAATTATTACATTTGTAAGGTTTTCACAGCCATAGAAAGCCCTACCGCCGATTTCGGTCACGCTATTGGAGATTGTTACGCTTGTGAGGCTAGTATTATCTGTAAAGGCTTTATCAAAAATGCCGGTTACCTTTTTCCCGCCCAATTCGCTTGGAATTTGTACTTCCGCTGATTTGCCTTTATATTCTGTAATAACGACGCCTTCCTTTCCAGCCTCATTATCCTTATATTTAAATTCCGAGCCGCACGCCGTCAGCGTAAGCGCTACCGCCGCGGCTGAAATAATCGCCGCAATTCTTTTGAACTTCATTGTTTTTTTCCTCCATAAATTAAAAAGTGCGCAGCCGAAGCTGCGCACCGAAAAATGCAAAAGCTCCGATTGCTGCGAAACAACTCGTTTTCTCCAAATAAAGGATACACGAAAAAGAGCATGCACTTTTACCAATAGTAAAAGTGTATACTTTACTTGAAGAAATTATTAAGTTGTTTCGCATTTTATATTATACCACACTTTTCCTCAAATTGTCAATACCCCTTGAAAAATCCTGCGGAATGTGCTATAATAAATATGATTATTGACAATCACAAGAAATTCAACATAAAGAGAGGACAACATTATGAAACTTGGAATGGTCGGTCTGCCGAACGTCGGCAAAAGTACCCTTTTTAACGCGCTTACAAACGCGGGCGCGGAGAGCGCGAATTATCCGTTCTGCACGATAGAGCCGAACGTGGGCATCGTTTCCGTCCCCGACGAGCGGCTGGACAAGCTGGCGGAGATGTATCACCCGGAGAAGTTCACGCCCGCTACGCTGGAGTTCGTGGACATCGCGGGGCTTGTTAAGGGCGCGTCTAAGGGCGAGGGACTTGGGAATAAGTTCCTGTCGAATATCCGCGAAGTGGACGCAATCGTTCACGTTGTGCGGTGCTTTAACGATGACAATATAATCCACGTCGACGGCTCGATAGGCGCGGCGAGGGATATCGAAACGATAAATCTCGAGCTTATCTTCAGCGATCTGGAGATTTTGGAGCGGCGAATTGACCGCGCGAAAAAGGCGCTCAAGGGCGACAAGTCGGCGCAGGCGGAGGTGGATTTCTTCGAGGCGCTGAAAGCACATCTCGAAAACGGAAAATCCGCGCGGAGCTATGATTTCTCCGACGACGAGCGCGCGATGCTCCGCGATACGCCGCTGCTTTCGAACAAGCCCGTTATCTACGCGGCGAATTTGTCCGAGGCGGATTTCACGGGGGATATAAACGCGAACACGGAGTATCAGGCGGTAATGAAGATCGCCGCGGAGGAGAACGCCGAGGTGCTGCCTATCTGCGCGCAGATAGAGGCGGAGATAGCGGATATGTCGGACGACGATAAGGCGATGTTCCTCAGCGATATGCATTTGGAGAGCTCGGGGCTCGCGCGTATCATCAAGACGGGCTATCGGCTTTTGGGATTGATCTCGTACCTTACGGCGGGCGTTCAGGAGGTCCGTGCTTGGACGATCACAAACGGCACAAAGGCTCCGCAGGCGGCGGGCAAGATACACACGGATTTCGAAAAAGGCTTTATCCGCGCGGAGATCGTTTCGTTCGACGATCTGATGAGCTGCGGCTCTATGGCGGCGGCTAAGGAAAAGGGGCTTGTGCGGCTTGAGGGCAAGGATTACGTTATGCAGGACGGAGATGTTACGCTGTTCCGTTTTAATGTTTAATTAAATTCAAACCGAGGTTTGGCGTGGAAATAGTTGAATATGATGATAGATATAAAAACGAAATAATCGAGCTGATACTCACGATCCAGAACAAAGAGGCTAAGATCGGCTTGTCAATTGAGGAGCAGCCCGATCTGTCGGATATCCGCTCGGCTTATGAGCTGAACGGCGGCAAATTCTGGATAGCGGTTGAAAAGCAACGGGTGATCGGAACGATCGCTCTGATGATTAGTGAAAACCATTGCGGGATTTTGAAGAAGTTTTTTGTGAAAGCGGAATACCGCGGTCAAAAAATCGGCGCCGCTTTATATCGGGTTTTATTGGAATACGCGAAAGCGAAGGACTTGAAGTATATCGTTTTGGATACTCCGTCCGTCGCGACGGTTTCTCATGGGTTTTATGAGAGAGCCGGGTTTAAAAAAATCACGCGTGAGGAGCTGCCTGTCTTTTATGAGTATCCCGACAGAAATTCTTACTTGTATTTGCTGACGCTAAAATCCGTGGCGGGATAAAATCAACGGAACATAGCTTCGCGTTTTTTCGCCGGAAACGGAGAAAACCGCGCAAAACAAACTTTCCATAAAGGTGCAAAAATGAAGACAATCGGACTTATCGGGGGTATGAGCTGGGAAAGCACGGTCTCGTACTATCAAATCATAAACGAAACGGTTAAAAATCGGCTTGGCGGACTTCACTCGGCGAGGCTTGTTATGTACAGCGTGGATTTCGCGGAGATCGAGGAGTGTCAGTCAAGCGGCGATTGGGAGAAAAGCGGGGAGATACTCGGCGAGGCGGCTCGCGGGCTTCAGAACGCGGGCGCGGAGCTTATCGTGATCTGCACGAACACGATGCATAAGGTAGTTCCCGCGATCGAGAAAACGATCTCCGTTCCGATAATCCACATCGCGGACGCGACCGCCGACGCGCTGGAAAGCGCCGGAATAAAGACCGCCGCTCTCCTCGGGACGAAGTATACGATGACGCAGGATTTTTATAAGGAGCGCCTCGAAAAGCGCGGTATTTCCGTGCTTGTTCCGAACGGCGAGGATATTGAAACGGTAAACCGCGTGATCTACGAGGAGCTTTGCCGCGGCGTTGTTTCGGCGGCTTCGCGCGATGAGTACGTGCGGATAATCGACGAGCTTAAACAGCGGGGCGCGGAGGGCGTTATTCTCGGCTGCACCGAGATAGGTATGCTTGTAAACGCGGAGTGTTCGCCGCTGCCTGTTTTTGATACGACAATCATTCACGCGGAAAGAGCCGCGGAGTTCTCAATAGGAGAATAAAGCATAAGTTAAACGGGAGGTATCCGATGTTATTAGCAAAAAGTAAGAACGGGTGGGAGCTGTGCACAATTACAAACGACAAGCTGTCCTGCGATAATTTTAATTTATCGTCCGATGATATTGACCGAATTAAAGAAATTCTTCAGCCCGAATTCGGGAGCTCAATGAAGAAAGAACATATTATGATCGGCTATGACAACTGGTCGGGAGTTTTTATTATGCAGATGCCGGGGGTTCAAACAAATTCCTCCGATGATGTGATAAAGAAAATTTATGATTTTCTGTCGAGAGCCGATTTGCGCCGATAAGCTGTCCGCGGATTTAGAAAGGAAAAATAAACGGTATCTGATCGGAGGGCCATGATATGGACATCGGGATAATAGCAATGAGCGTCTTGGCGATCATGGGAGCGGTTATGTTTTTCGCGCCGCGAATGCTTACTCAAGCCGACAAGCGCGACGATCCCGAGTCGGTGGCGCAGGTGAAAAAGCTCGGCGCTATGCTGTTCGCGGCGGCTGTCATTGCGGGCTTGCTGATGCTGAAATACGCGTCGAGATAAAATCAACGCTATGGCGGCGCAGTTAAGGCGCGTACCGAAACACATCAGCACACCAAGCGAAGCGTAAATTTCAAAAAGTGTCAAGATTTTCGAAGAAAATCTTGACCGGTTCCGTCAGCGGTGCTGCTCGCAGCGGAGCGAAGCGGAGTGAAGAGCAGCATCGGTGACGGAATTTTGAAATTTAAATTTAGATAGGATTATTTAGAGATGAACAAAGTTATTCGCTGTAAAAACAATAACAACCGCAAGGTTTTCGGGCTTCTGCTGGCGCAGGTTTTTCTGGGAGTTTGCCCCGTGCTTCTGCTGGCTTTTTTCGTGCTGTTTGAGATGTACGAAACGAAGATCCTCGCCATCGTCGCAATTGTACTTATCTTCCTATGCAACGTCGCGTACAGCATCGTCGCGCGGCGGTATAACGTGCTTAACAGCGGTCGGCGCGGAGAGCGCAGATTGTACAAAGCTATCAAGCACCTCGACGGGAACAACATCGTTTTCTGCAATTTGCCGGTGCGCTACAAGCGCGGGCGCTCGGAGCTGGATATGCTGATAATCAGCCATAAGGGAATAATTATTGTGGAGGTAAAAAACCACTCGGGGACGATACAGGGCAACTGGAAATCGGACAAGTGGGAGCAGCGGAAATATTACAAAAACGGACAGCACACGGTCTTGGAAATGGATAATCCTATCAAGCAAATGCGCCGTCAGCGCGATATTGTAAAGTCTATTCTGAACGCCGCGGGCGAGGAGGTCTGGATCGACACCGTGCTGTATTTTTCAAGCCAGAACGCCAAGCTCAAGCTCAACCTCCGCGAGAATGATTACGTATGCCTCGGAAGCAAGGAAATACTGAACTTCCTGAACAGCTACGAGCGCGGGGAGGTCATCTCGAAAATTCAAATGGAAAAGTACGCGAGGATCTTGAACGAGGCGCGCGCTAACGTATAAAAAGGGGAACGAAATAATGGAGCACAAGGGAACGGCGGAGCTTGAAACGGCGCGTCTTATTCTGCGGAAATTCGCGCTTTCCGACGCGGAAGCCGCCTTTAAAAACTGGACGTCGAGCGATAACGTTACGAAATTTTTAAGGTGGCAGACGCACTCCGATATTTCCGTGACGCGAGAATATATTAAATATCTGCTTGGGAAATACGACAAGCCCGACAGCTATGATTGGGTGATTACGCTTAAGGAAACGGGCGAGCCTATCGGCTCTATCGGCGCGGTTGACATCAGGGACGAGCTCGGCGCGGTGGAGATAGGCTATTGCATCGGCGAGAATTGGTGGCGGCAGGGCTATACAAGCGAGGCTCTGGCGGCGGTGATACGGTTCTTTTTTGAGGAGGTCGGCGCAAACCGCGTCTGGTCGGAGCACGACGTAAACAATCCCAACTCGGGAAAGGTTATGTTAAAGTGCGGAATGAAGTACGAGGGCACGCTTCGGCAGGCAGACCGCAACAACACGGGCTTGTGCGACACGGCGGTTTACGGGATACTTGCGGAGGAATACAATGCACGGAGAATAGAACGGAGAGTTTCGAACGAAGAACTGCTTGCGCTTGCGATAAAGGCGTTCGAAAACGGCGAGATCTCCGAGTTCCTGTGCGGAGAAAAGGGTTACGCGGTTCATGGCAACCGCGATATCCCTGCCAACGTCCCTACGGATTTCAACAGAATTGTAAACAATGGAATATATAAGCTGTATTTGACGGCAAAGGACGAGAAAATAGTTACCGCGTTCCGTCACGCTATCGAGGAGCCTGACAACACTCCTCTCCGCGTCTGGAGCGCGTTTATGGCTTGCTGTCATCAGATATATGCCGAACATTCCGAATACCCCGCGCCCTTTAAGATAATAGATGACGCACTGTTAAGCAAGCTGAGAGCCGCCTTAACAAGAAACGAAACGGCGCTCCGCAAATGCAAAAAGTGGATGGGCATCGACAAGGAAAACGGATTATGGGATTATATAGTCCACCAAAACGGCATTTATAAAGAGGAGTACGGAATTAGCATATTATAGCGAAAATTCGGAGATTAAAATGGAGCTGGTCATCAAACATTTCACGGAGCTGTCGGTCGAGGAGCTTTACGAAATCTTAAAAGCTCGCGTGGACGTTTTTGTCGTGGAGCAGAATTGCCCATACCCCGAGATTGACGGCAAGGACTTGGACGCATATCATATTTTTATGCGCGGCGAAAACGGGATAGCCGCGTATCTTCGAGTGCTGAAAAGCGGCGTTTCGTTCGACGCGCCCGCGCTTGGGAGGATTCTCACGACGCGACGCGGCGAGGGCTTGGGTGCGGAGATTGTTCGCGAGGGGATAAAATTCGCGAGTGAAAAGCTCGCCGCCGCGGAGATCAAAATCGAAGCGCAGACCTACGCGCGGGGGTTCTATGAAAAGCTCGGCTTTCGTCAATGCTCCGAGCCGTTTATGGACGACGGCATCGAACACATTGTAATGCGTTTAGTTGTTAGAGAATAGTTGTTAGCAGTCAGTTAAAAACTCCCCCGCTTCGCGGGGGAGTTTTGATTATTTCTCTTTGTTGACTTTTTTCCGTCTTTTCCTCACAATGTAAACTATATTCCCGACGAACCAAAGCGCGACCGCGGCGCAGAGGAAAATCAACACGAAAAGATTTATTTCCTCCTCCCAGCGCAGCATGAGTACCGTGTAATCCCCGAAAAGCGCAACGAGAAGCGGCAGGAGCGTCAGCCTGTCCTCGCCGTTTCCGCTGTAAAAGCGTGTCAGCATAATCGTGAACATCACGACCATTCCCGCGGAAACCACGCACTCGATTGGCTCGAAAAGAAACGCGAGCTCAATGTTCGTGTGATACACGACCGGGATAGCCATTGAGTACGCGACGATGTATGCGAACGACAGCCATTTCTGTAAGTGGTTTTTGGATTTTTTCACCTGCTGAATTGTGTGTATCGCCATTGACGTTAATAACATTCCGTAGGAAACAAACTGCATCGGCGGGATAGAGCCGTCGGTGTGAACCATTCCGCCGAGAAGCAGTAGCCCCGCCGCTATCGCGAGCTCCGAGAAAATATTGTTGTAATCGCTGCGCTTTTTTACAATGTCCGTGCAGCAGATAACGCCGTATATGTACGAGCCGAAAACCGCGAAGATTGACAGCATAAGCATATAATAATCCAGCCCGCTTATCGAGCGGAAATCTCCCATGCAGCACGTGACAATGCTTATCGCGCGCTCGACGGTGAGGATAGCGAAATACAAAAGCAAAAAGATAAACTTCCAAGCGCCGAGCCTTGTGCGTTTGGTTTGACGGCGTGGTTGAGCTTGCTGCTGATTATTTTGACTATTCTGTTGTTCGGGCAAGATATTCACTTCCTTGATTTTTTACTTTTTTATTTCCCCCGCCTACGGCGGGGGAAATAAGATTTTGTGTTTTGTTTTCCCCGCCTTTGGCGGGGAAAACATAATATGGATCAAACAGCTACAAATTCTCCAAGCGTCATAACAGGCGCTACGGAGAGGGTGAAGTCTTTGTCTTCTTTCAGACCGCGCTGCTCTAAATATTTTTTCGTGCAGCCCTTGGCTGTGGCGGGGGTGTTGTTTTCCTGGGAGAGATGCCCGAGTATCAGGCGCCGCGTGCCGCCGCGGACTAACGTTTCGCAGAACGCCGCGCAGTCGTCGTTGGAAAGATGCCCCTCGCTGCTCATAATGCGGCGCTTCAGCTCGGGCGGGTAGTTGGGGTTTTTGCGGAGCATTTCTTCGTCGTAATTGCTCTCGATAAGTACGGTGGAAACGCCCTTAAGCGCGGCGCGGGTGTCGTCGGTGACTAAGCCCGTGTCTGTACAAACGCCGAAAAGCTCGCCGTTAAAATTGATTTTATAGCCCACGCTGTCGGCGGTGTCGTGCGAGGTTTTATAGCAGCTCACCTCAAACGCGGCGCTTTTGTAGCCGTCGCGAGCGTCGAAAAGCTGCGCGTCCTCGGGGATATTCCCGCGCGACTTCATCGCCTCAACGGACGGCAGCGGCGCGAAGATCGGGATTTTTGTGTGCTTTATTATCTGCTCCAGCGCGTAAATGTGGTCAATGTGCTCGTGTGTTATAAAAACCGCCTCAATGTCCTCAATGCGTGTGTCGATAAGCTCCAGCGCGCCCTTGATCGAACGGAACGCGCACCCGGCGTCAATCAAAACGCCGTGCCCGCGGGTGCCGATAAAAGTTGAGTTGCCCTTGCTGGAGGAACAAATCGGATAAATTCTTGCCATTTTTACTCCGTCTACGGTTGAATATACCGTGATTTTATTTGCCTTTTATCCAAATAGTAGCCAGTCACGGGAGCGGGTAAACGCTTAAGCTCCGATAACTAGCTACTAACTGCTATTAAACTAACCAACTTTTTTGACTGCTTCCACGGCGGGGTCCGGCTCGTCGACTTTGGCGATGTTCGCGCCGAGGTCGCGGAGCTTGATCTCCATATTCTCATAGCCGCGTTCTACGTGGAAAATGTCATAAATTTCGGAGGTGCCCTCCGCGCCGAGCGCCGCAACTATAAGCGCCGCGCCAGCTCTCAAATCGGTGGAGCGCACGGGCGCACCCTTTAATCTTTCAACGCCCTCGATTACCGCGACTCTGCCCTCAACCGAGATATTCGCGCCCATTCTGCGGAGCTCGTCGACATAGCGGAAGCGGCTGTCGAAAATGCTCTCCGTCACCATTGAAGCGCCCTTCGCGCACGTAAGCACCGCGCTCATCTGCGGCGGCATATCCATCGGGAACCCCGGGTGCGGGTGGGTTTTTATCGATGTGCCGACGTAGTTGTCGCCGCCGATAACGCGCACCGCGTCATCGTACTGCTCAACCTGAACGCCGATTTTCAAGAGCTTGTTCGTGATAGGCTCGAGGTGCTTCGGAATAACGTTTCTGATAAGAACGTTTCCGCGCGTCGCCGCTGTTGCCGCCATAAACGTCCCCGCCTATATCTTGTCGGGAATTACGGAATACCTCGTGCCGTGAAGCTCCTTAA
>CAYSHU010000051.1:0-13273 GCA_964430965.1 uncultured Ruminococcus sp.
GCTTTGGCTGTTGTGATCGGCGTGAAAGCGGGGCTTGCGAATAAGGACTCGGTCGGCACGGCCGTGCCGGGTGAGAATTACAGCACCGCCGCAAACGGCATAGATAATCTTCCCGCCACAAACGGGAACGGCGGGACACAAAACACCTCCGCGGACAAGGGCGGGGTTGACGCAAGCGCGCCCGCCACGATAAGCACGCAGGCTCCGGAAAGCGTGAATTTAACGCCGGAGGCGGTCATCGACAGCGATTTCTCGGAGTACGGAAATCTGCCGAAAATCTCAAACAATGATTACGGCATGCGCGGCGGCGGCTATTCACGCGAGGAGTTTGGGCTGTACAGCGTCTACAACTACGGCGAAGAGCCGCGCTCACATTCGTATGAAACGTTCGCTCCGTGGAGCATTGACGCGGAGCTTACTACCCTGCCCGTGTACCTGTCGAACTCGACAACGCCCGACCTTGCAGCGATGAAGGCGAGGGCGATAGCGGCGGCGGAAGCACTCGGAATTCCCGAAAGCGACCTTGAAATCACGGTGGATGACGGCACCGACGCTGTTGTCGGCGGACTGGACGGGTATCGCGCGGCTATGGAGAAAGACGGAATCCCGCAGGAGGAAATCGACGCGGAGATTGACAGGCTTACCCGCACGGTTATGGCAATGGCGAATGTCACGGTTAAGTGCGGCAGCGTAGAAATCGCAGCATACACGGACGGAAGCCTCTGGTTCTATTTCAATGAGCCGTATCCCGAGCTCCCCGAGGGCTACAATCTAGACGAGCATAATCCTTCCCCCGAGGTTCTGGCGGCGACGGTTGAGTATCTCGCGGAGGAGTATAAAGAGATTTTCGGATACCAAAATCCCAAGGTCGCGCGAGAAGAGGGCAATTTCGAGTATGAATACCGTGTTTACGATACCGAGGGTGATTTGGGAACACAAATCGTGAACTACTGGCTTAACTACGGCGAATTCCTTCCCAACTGGGAAAACACGCGTGAAATGCATATGCTCCGCAAGTTCACCACGGACAATCTCGAAAAGCTCGGCGACTACCCGATTTACACGGCGGCGCAGGCGCTTTGGGTGATGCAGTCGGACAGAGTGCCCGAGGAGGTAAGAATTCCCGAGGACGCGGAGATTGTGAAAGTCGAGCTCGAATACAGCAACCATGTTGGCTATACGGCGGTTATCCCTTATTACGTTTTCACCGTGAAAACCGACGAAATCTCACAATTCACTGGCGGGTTGGTTCACAAGCATTATCGGATTCCCGCGGTGCCCGAGCAGTTCCTGGATATGACTGTCGAGGATTACGGCGTAAGAGCGTAAAAACAAAATAAACAATTCCCCCGCTTCGGCGGGGGAAATTTTCTACAAAAAAGGCTTGACAAGTTGATAGTTTTTGTGTTATAATTACTATATATAACTATGGCTCTTTGCGGAGGAATTTATTATGACGCATAAGGAAAAGGCTTTACAGCTTCTCAGCGAGAAATATCACTGCACGCAGGCGCTTTTCGGCTCGTTTGCGCCCGATTTCGGGCTTGATCTGAAAACGGCGTTTATGATAAGCACGTGCTTCGGCGGAGGTATGCGCTGCGGCGCTATGTGCGGGTGTATCACCGCGGGGCTTTTGGTGCTCGGTATGACGTTCGGGTTTTATAACTCCAGCGACATCGAGCAGGAGGCTTACGGCAACAGGAAAACCGAGGAGTTCATCAAGCGCTTCTCCGAGAAAACGGGCGGAAAGATCAACTGCCGCGACATTCTCGGAAAGGATATCTCCATTCCCGAGGAAATGGCGATCGTCCGCCGCGACGGGCTTATTATGAAATGCTGCCCCGCCGCGCTGAGCATCAGCATTGAAATCCTTGAGGATATGACGAAGGATTACATAACTTTCAAGGCGGACGAAAGCGTAGCGGCGGAGGACTTGCCCGAAAACGACGAGATCCAGACAATGGTAAAGCGTATGGGGCGGCACAACAGGTTCCGTCGTCGCGTCGCGGCGCTTATGGAGCGGGCTGACAAGGTCGCGTTCATTCAGTTCGACATTCGGCGGTTTAAGATAATAAACGACCTTTACGGCGAGAGATTTGGCGACGAGGTTCTTGACCACATTGTCAATGTTCTTAAGGAATACTGCAATAAAGAGCAGTATTTCGTAAATCTGCGCAGCGATGTGTTTATGGTGGCGACGGAGTGCCCCGACGACGACTATCCGAATCGCTTTATCAGGGGGCTTGAGGAGCGCCTCGCGAAATACAAGAATGTGTCGCTGAAGTTCTCGTTCGGCGTTTATCTTGTCGAGGACAAGACAATGGAGCTGCGCCGCATCCAGGATAGAGCGGGAATGGCTCGCCGCACCGCGAAATCCAGCTTCACGAAAAACGTCGTTTTGTATAAGGAGCAGTTCAAGGATTCGCTCTACAACATCAAATTCATCGAGGAAAACCTGCGCAAGGCGATCGACGAAGAGCAGTTTTTGATGTATCTCCAGCCGAAATACAGCATTTCGCAGAATAAAATAATCGGCGCGGAAGCGCTGGTGCGGTGGGTCAATCCCGAGCGCGGAATGATCTTCCCCGACCAGTTTATCCCCGTGCTTGAGGACAACGGCTCGATAGTCCAGGTTGACCATTACATCTGGCGCAAGGCGGCGATGTTCATTCGCAAGTGCATTGACAGCGGGCTTAAGCCCTGCCCTATCTCCGTAAACGTTTCGAGAGTGCACCTGCGCGAGGACGGAAGCCGGCAGATAATTTCCCAGATCGTAAACGACGCGGGAATTCCGCGGGAGCTGCTGGAGCTTGAGATAACCGAAACAGCGGACGATCTGCAAATCAGCAAACAGACCGCGCTGTTAAAGGAAGCGGGCTTCAAGCTGCTTATGGACGATTTCGGGAGCGGTTATTCGTCGCTGAACGTGCTGCTGGAAAGCCCGTTCGACGTAATTAAGCTCGACAAGCGCTTTATCGAAAATATGGCGGTGTCGGGCAAGGGGCAGCATATTCTCGAAAACGTTCTGCAAATGGCTTCAAAGCTCAACATCACGGTGCTCGCGGAGGGCGTTGAAACGAAGGATCAAGTGGAAATTCTGCGGAGCATCGGCTGCGACCAGGTGCAGGGCTATTACTACGCGAAACCCATGCCCGAGGACGAGTTTTTTGAGCAGTTCAAAAAATCGCAATAAATTCGTAATAAGAAAAAGCCGCCTCATAAATGAGGCGGTTTTGCGTTATCAAATCAGGGCACGTTCCTGTTTTGGCGTTATCCCGCGCCATTTTTTGTAGGTTCTGATGAAGTGAGAGCAGTCGTAAAAGCCCGTTTCCTGCGCGATGAAGCTCAGGTCGCGGTCGGTGTGGAGAAGCAGCTCCCGCGCTTTGTTTAGCCGAATGTATGTGATGTATTCCTTGCAGGAGCGCCCGTAGCTCTCGCGGAAAAGCCGCGCGAAGTTCGAGTAGCTCATGTGGCACATTTCGGCAAGCTTCGCGGCTTCAAGCGGCTCGGCGGAGTGCGCGTCGATGTACTCTAAAATCCGATAAAACGACAGATCGCTCTCGGATTTGCGCGTTTTCTCGGCGAATTTTCTGCCGCCCGTCCGCGCCAGCTCGATAAGCAGCGAGAAGATATTCGCCTGCACGTAAAGCGAGTAAAACTCGCGCTTTTCGGAATATTCCGCGACGGTGCGCTCGACTAAATCCGCGATGTGACTATCCGCGGGAACTACAAGGCAGGTGTCGTTTTCGGCGGTTCTGCGAACGAAAAAATCGTACATATCCGACAGATACGCCGGCGGGATATTTATCGTGTGAATGTCGAATTTTACAACCGCATACCGACAGGGCTTGCCGTCCTTTTCCGCAAACTCGTGGAGCTGGAGCGGGTAGATGTAGCACAAATCCCCCTCTCGCAGAATGTGTGGCTCGCCGTTGCAGACAAGCGTCACTTCCCCGCCCTGCATATAGATGATTTCGCTGTAATAATGCCAGTGGAGCGGCGAGGCGGGCTCCTCGGTGAAAAAAATATCGTAAGGCGTTTTCGGCATATCGATGTACTCAAAAAGTCCCATAAAATCACTCCTTTAGTTAATTATAGCGCAAATCCCATGGAGTGTCAAGATAATTATGATAGATTTGTACAATTTTCTATGAGTATTTTAACAGCGCTTTTTCGCGGATTTTGTTACAATTAAATCACAAGCAAAAATTCCTTGAAGGGGGAAATAATATGGACGCGAAATTTTTTCTTAAGCATCTCCAAAACGATTTAATTCCGTTCTGGAACAAAATGCGCGACGACGAAAACGGCGGGTTTTACGGCTTCGCGGACGCGCTTGGGGAGCCGAATCCCGAAAGCCCGAAGGGCGTGATCCTCACGGCGCGGATTATGTGGTTTTACTCGGCGGCGTATCAGCTTTTAAAGGAGCGCGCGCTGCTCGATAATGCGGAGCACGCGTTCAAGTTTCTCAAGGAGCGCTGCTATGACCGCGAAAACGGCGGGGTTTTCTGGTCGGTGAACGCGTATGAGGGCGCGTTTGACGACACAAAACACACATATTGCCAGGCGTTTACGGTGTATGCGCTCGCGAAATATTACCGCGCGAGCGGCAGCTCCGAGGCGCTTGCGCTGGCTTACGAAATCTACGGAACGATCGAGGAAAAATGCCGCGACAACGGCGGCTATCTCGAAGCGTTCAACCGTGATTTTTCGCCCTGCTCCAACGAGAAGCTGTCGGAAAACGGCGTTATGGCAAGCCGCACAATGAACACGCTGCTGCACATTATCGAGGCGTACACCGAGCTCTATCTTGCCGATAATAACGCCGAGATCGGCGAGAAGCTGCGGGCAGCGCTGGTGCTTTTCAAGGACAAAATCTTCGACCCCGAAAAGCGTATCTGCAAGGTGTTTTTCGATTTGGAGTACAACTCGCTGATAGATTTGGAAAGCTATGGGCATAACATCGAGGCTTCGTGGCTTTTAGAGCGGGCTTGCGACGCCTTGGGCGACGACGATATCTGTCCCGAAATCAGAATAATTACAAAGGGGCTTGCAATTGCCTCTCTCGAAAACGGCTTCGACAAATCGCAGGGCGCGCTGAATAACGAGCGCGAATTTGACAGGGTGAACCGTACTAAGGTCTGGTGGGTTCAGGCGGAGGCCGTGATAGGTTTTTACAATTATTTTCAAAATTCAAATCGCGCGGAATTTCTCGAAGCGTCGGAGCGCGTCGTGAAGTTTATCCGCGAAAATGTCATCGACAAATCGACGGGCGAGTGGATCGAAAACATCGCGGCGGACGGAAACACCGACAAAACGCAGGCGCTCGTCCACGAGTGGAAGTGCCCATATCACAACGGAAGAATGTGCGCCGAGATGATTGCAAGGCTTAGTGAGGAGGGTCAAAATGCAGAAAACGGTTGATCCGAACGCGAGCAAAAAAGCGCGGGAGCTGCTGAATTTCCTGTCAGAAAACGCGGGCAGGAAAATCATCACGGGGCAGCACACGCAGACAAATCCTATGGAAGAGATCGCGTATATCCGCGAGGTTACGGGAAAAGCGCCGAAGCTGCGCGGGTTCGAGCTGCTGGCGTATTCCCCGAACATCAACTACGCCGACGCAGACGAAGCGTGCCTCACGGAGGTTTATGAAAACCGTGGGACTGTTGAAACCGCATTAGAATGGGGAAAATCCGCGGGCAGCATCGTCACGCTGAGCTTCCACTGGTTTTCGCCGCTCGGCGGGCGCGACAAGAGCTTCTATGCGAAAAACACGGACTTTGACGCGCAGCAGGTTCTTGTTGAGGGAACAGCGGAGCGCGAGGCGTTTTTCCGCGACATGGACGCAATCGCGGAGATTTTATCGCGCTTTCGCGACGCGGATATTCCCGTGCTTTGGCGTCCGTTCCACGAGTCGGACGGCGATTGGTTCTGGTGGGGCGCAAAGGGCTGCGAAACTGCGAGGGAGCTTTACAAACTGATGTTTGAATATTACACCAAGGATAAAATGCTCAACAATTTACTCTGGGTATGGAATTGCCGCCTGAAAGAGGGCTATCCCGGGGACGAGTTTGTGGACGTGATTTCTGTTGACGTTTACCTTGAAAAATACGCGCCGACGGACTACAAAGCCGAATATGAAGCGCTTATCGCGGCGACGACTTCCAAAAAGGTCGCGGCGCTCGCGGAGGTGGGTTATCTTCCCGATATTGAGATGCTCGAAAAATCGCGCGTGCCGTGGGCGTATTTTATGAGCTGGTCGAAGGAGTTTATTATCGGCGAGCAGTACAACTCGAAGAAATCCCTGAACGCGCTTTATAATAGTGATTACGCGATTTGCGAATAACACAAAAGCCCCGCGCCGTTTGCGACGCGGGGTAATTTATTTACGAAAAATTACTTGCTGAAATATGCGATTGCGTTGTTGTAGCAAACGTCCTTAACAATCTCGCCGACGAGTTCAACCTCGTTCGGGTACTCGCCCTCCTCAATCAGCGTGCCGAGCATATTGCAGAGAATTCTTCTGAAATACTCGTGGCGGGTGTAGGAGAGGAAGCTGCGGCTGTCCGTAAGCATACCGACAAACTTGCTGAGCAAGCCGACCTGTGAAAGTGCCATAAGCTGCCGCTCCATACCATCCTTCTGGTCGTTGAACCACCATGCCGAGCCGAACTGCATTTTGCCGACCGTGCCTCCCTTCTGGAAGCAGTTGATTATCGTCGCCAGAACCTCGTTGTCGCGCGGGTTGAGGCAGTAGAGAATTGTCTTCGGGAGCTCGTCTGTGCTGTCAAGCGTGTCAAGCAGCATTGAGAGCTTCTTCGCGAAAGTCTGATCCTCAATCGCGTCAAAGCCCGTGTCGGGCCCGAGGAGCTTCATATATCTCGAGGAGTTGTTTCGCAGAGCGCCGATGTGGTACTGCTGAACCCAATGCAGTTTCGCGTACTGCTTGCCAAGGTGCACGAGGACGTAACCCTTGTACTGCTCGATTTCGTTCGGGGTGAGGTCGTCGCCCGCGAGCGCCTTTTTGAGGACCTTGTCAACCTGCTCCTTGGTCGCGGGCTGGAACATTACAACGTCCAGCGCGTGGTCGGAGCAGACGCAGCCTACGCTGTCGAAGAACTCTACTCGCTTTGTAAGCGCCTCACAGAGGCTGTCAATGCCGTCAATTTTAACGTCCGCCGCGTCCGCGAGCTTCGCGATGTACGGAACGAATGTCGGCAGCTCGATGTTGATCGCCTTGTCGGGGCGGAACGCGGGAGCAACCTCAACATCAAAGCTCTTGTCCTCTTTCAGGAGCTTGTGGAAGTGCAGATCGTCAATCGGGTCGTCCGTCGTGAAAATCTTCTTTACATTGCTCATTGTAATGAGCTTCCGCGCCGTAAGCGTCTGGAGCTTTTCGTTGGTCTTGTCGAAAATCTCCTTGGCAGTTTTCGGAGAGAGCGTTTCGTTTATCCCGAAAAATCTCTGTAATTCAAGGTGCGTCCAGTGGTAAATCGGGTTGCCGATTGCGTAGGGCATAACCTCGGCGTACTTCGAGAACTTCTCCCAGTCGCTCTTGTCGCCGGTGATGTAGCTTTCGTCAACGCCCATTTCGCGCATCAAGCGCCACTTGTAGTGGTCGCCACCGAGCCACGCCTCTGTTATCGAGCTGAATTTCTTATCGTTATAAATCTCCTCGATATTCAAATGGCAATGGAAGTCGAAAATCGGCATATCCTTTGCGTAGCTGTGGTAAAGGGTCTTCGCGGTTTCGTTTTTCAGGACGAAGTCCTTGTCCATAAATGTCTTCATTGGTATCTGTCCTTTCTTTGATTGTTGGGGTTTAGTCCTGCTTTTTTGCCTTCTCGGCGAGGTATTCCTCGCGCAGACGAGCAATCTGCTCCGCCGCGTCCGACTTCGGAGTGTTGAAATAACGTATCCTCTCCTCGTCGGTCATATCTTTTGTAACCTCATAGTAGTACTCACGGATTTTGTGAATGTCCTCGATTGTGAAATCGGGGCTGATGATGGGTTCTTCTACCATAGTTCTTCACCTCCCAAGCAAAGTGAATGGGTCGATAATCTCAAGGCCCTTGTAACCCTCAAATTGGGCTATATACCTAACACCTTGTATTGTTTTGATATTCACAAGATGCTTGAAATTCCACGAGATTATGCAGTCGCAATCGTTTACTGTGGCAATTGCAATATGCTGACAATCAGCTAGGCTTTTTTTCGTTAAAACTCCCATATCAATAAGCCGATTGACTATAGCGGTTGCCTCTTCTGACATCTCCAACTGAGTATACTTAATCCTCGCGAGGCTCTTATAAAGCTGTGTCCTTTTCGGTTCGGGACACTTATTCAATTCGTCCAGCGTCACCTGCGACAAATACACTTAGTACACGTCCTGCTCGAACATCTCCCAGAGTGCGCGGGTTTCTTGCATCTTTTCGGGCGCGTCCTCCTGCTGAAGATAGCTTATTACGGACGTGTCCAAATACACCTTAAGTTTTTTCATAACGCGACGCCCTTACAAGGTAACTCCCGTCTTAAAGATCGCAATATCCCGCGAGTTATAACGCTCGTTGACGGTCTGCTTGCCGTTTGCGGTCTCGACAATGAGGTCGACAAGCTGCTCGAGTTTGCTTTCAAAGGTTTCGCCCTCCGCGATACCGCCAGCGTTGAAGTCTATCCAGTTGGATTTTCTCTTCGCGAGGTCGGAATTCGTCGAAATCTTTATCGTCGGCACAAACCCGCCGAACGGCGTGCCTCTGCCCGTTGTGAACAGCACCATATGGCACCCCGCGCTCGCGAGGTTCGTTACCGCGACCATATCGTTTCCCGGACCGTTGAGGAGATTCAAACCGCTCGCCGAGAGCGCGTCACCGTCGAACAGCACGTCGCAAACCGCGCCCGCGCCCGATTTCTGCGTGCAGCCCAAGGACTTATCCTCCAGCGTCGTAATGCCGCCCGCCTTATTTCCCGGCGAGGGATTTTCGTAAACAGGCTGGTCATGCTTCTGATAGTATTCCTTAAAGCCGTTGACGAGCTTTACGATCTTGTTGAATGTTTCCTCGTCCTTTGCTCTGTCCATAAGCAGCTGCTCCGCGCCGAACATCTCGGGAACCTCGGTGAGCACTGTCGTGCCGCCGATGCCCGCCATATAGTCCGAAAACCGCCCTACAAGCGGGTTTGCGGTAATTCCCGAAAGCCCGTCCGAACCGCCGCATTTTAAGCCTACCTTCAGGCAGGACAAATCCTTTTCAACGCGCGTGTCGTTCTTCGCAGCCTCATAGAGCTTTTCGAGGAGCTTCACACCCTCGGCGATCTCGTCCTCCACGTCCTGCGCGATGAGGAACTCTGTGCGCTCCTTATTATAATCCCCGAGCGTTTCCTTGAAAATATCCATACGGTTATTCTCGCAGCCCAAGCCGAGAACCAAAGCGCCGCCGCAGTTCGGGTGCTTCACCATTCTTTGAAGTATCATTCGCGTGCGCTCGTGATCCTCGCCGATCTGCGAACAGCCGTAGGGGTGAGTGTACGCGAAAACACCGTCAATTCCCTTTAGCTCGCCGTGCTTTTTGAGGAACTCCGCCGCGATAAGCCGTGCCTGCGAGTTCACGCAGCCGACCGTCGGGATTATCCAAAGCTCGTTGCGTATCCCGACCTCGCCGTTCGGACGCTCGAAAACGTTCACTGTGCGGGTCTTGAAGCCGCTCAGATCGGGGATTTCCTTTTTGTTGTAGGAATACTCCAGCGTCCCTGACAGATTCGTCGCCATATTGTGAGTGTGAATATGCTCGCCCGCCTTGATGTCGGCGGTCGCCTTGCCGATTACGTTGCCGTATTTAATAATGTGCTCGCCCGTTTTGATGTCCCGAAGCGCGAATTTATGCCCCTTTTCAACGTCCTCGGCGAGCACGACGCCCTCCGCCTCCTCGCCTTTTTTGAGGGGCGCGAGCGCGACTGCCGCGCTGTCGTTCGGGGAAATCAGTATCGTTTTTTTCATATTCATCACCGTATTTTTATATTTTTATTTACTTTCATTCCGAAAGAAATGCCTGTAATGCCGCTCTTTCGCCGTTTGTTACGATATTCTCGATATACTTCGCAACTGCCTCAACATTACCGTCGTCCGCCGCGAGGTCCTGCTCCCAGATATCCTTCTGACAGAGCGCAGTCTTGGCGATATCGGTGTAGTCCGTTTTCGTCCAGAGGTTCTTCCAGAAATCAAGATATTCGGGGCTGTCGTTCAGCGCGATGTCCTCATTGCCGCGCTTGCCCTTGTAGAATACGACAAGCGAAGCGAACGAGAACAGAATGTGCTTCGGCGATTTGCCGAATTTCTTTCTGTAATCGTTGTAGGTCGGAAGCAGACGCGTCTTGAATTTCGTTGTGGAATTCAGCGCGATTGACATCAGCTCGTGGCGGATAAACGGGTTCTGGAAGCGCTCGATCACGCTGCTCGCGAACGCGTCCATTTCGTCCTTAGGCAGGTCGATCGTGGGCTTTATCTCATCGTTTACAAGGCCCTGTACAAACCTTCCGACATCTTTATCCTCAACGCTCTCACGCACAGTGTCGATGCCGCTTAAGTACGCGACGGGCACCATTGCGGTGTGGGAACCGTTGAGAATCTTAACCTTTCTCTGCTTATACGGCGTGATGTCGTCCGCGAAGATGACGTTGAGCCCCGACTTATCCGCGGGGAGCTTGCTCTGCACGAACGCCTCCTTCTGCAATACCCAAAGGTGGAAAATCTCGCCCTTGACGATGTTGTTGTCTTGGAATCCCGTCGCCTCGCAGATTTCCTTTGCTGTGTCGCGCGGGTAGCCGGGGACAATTCTGTCAACCAGGGTGCTCGTAAAGTGGTTCGCGGTCGTCATCCACGTGATGAACGCGTCGTCCAGCTTGCAGATTTTCGCGAGCTCAATGAGAATTCTCTTCAGCTCGTCGCCGTTGTGGTCGATAAGCTCACACGGGATAATCGCAAGACCCTTGCTCGCGTCGCCGTTAAAATGGTCGTATCTTGCTTTAAGCAGCGCGAGCAGCTTTCCGGGGAAGCTCTTCGGGCAAGCGGAGAAATCCGTGTCCGAAGCGTCCAGCGCGATGCCCGCTTCTGTCGTGTTGGAGATAATGATCTCCAAATCCTCGCTTTTCGCGTAGGACAGGAATTTCTGATAATCCTCAAACGGATTGATAAAATCGCTGATAATATCGATGATTTGGCGGCTTTGCACCTTTTCGCCCTTGTCGATGCCCTCCAGGCAAAGCGTGTACAAGCCGTCCTGCTCGCCAAGCTCCTTAACTCTGCCCATAGGCATCGGCTGAACCACCGCTACGTTAGAGTTTATAACGCCGCTGTCGTTGAGGCTCTGCAAAATCCAATCTACAAAAGCGCGGAGGAAGTTGCCCTCGCCGAACTGCATAATCTTTATGGGTCTTTCCTTGCTATTAGTATAATTGCTTCTGTTCAAGTCATTCATAGTTCCACCTCAAAAAATCAAATCTTTACGTTGTCCTTGGTTTTGTGGTGCTTTATTTTTAACAGGCACACAATGCCTATTACCACCGACATCAGCCCTATCCCGACGTTGGAAACCAGCATCGCGATACCGAGGCTTTCCGCTCCCATATCCGGGAAGCAGTTTATCATAACCAGCATTGACGGGATTCGGAACACAAACAGCCTCGAAAGGTTGCAGATCATCGAGAGCTTTGTGTAGCCCAGCCCGTATATCAACCCGTTTACCGAGGAATTCACCGCCAGCGCGATGATGCCCACGCGCTCGTATGAGAATATCTTCTCGATAAGCTCCGCCTTGCGGGCGCCGCCGTCTCCCGCGAAGAACACGGAAATCGGCTCGCTGAAAATAACGAGGATTATAAATCCGATAACCGAGATCGAAAGGTTCAATGCCAGCGTACAAAAAAACAGTTTTATCATACGCGAATACTGCTTTTTACTCAAGTTGTAGCTTACGACCGAGCTTTCCGCGTCCTCGCTGTATGAAGTAAGGTGCGTCACCGAGCCGCTAATCTGGTTTGAAACGCCCAACGCCCCGACGGCTCCGGGCTCGGCTTCTTCATAGCGCATACCCAGGCGGTTTATGATAACCTTCCCGAGCGAAAAAACAAATTTCCCCAGAGAAACGGGGATAGACAATGAGCATAGCGACTTAAAAAAATCCTTTGTGAACATTGTGTTTTTTCTGTTGAATTTGAACAGATAGTTTTTCCGAAACAAATTCACAAGCGCGTAAAGCGTCACGCAGATATCCGCGCAGAGCGTTCCGCCCGCGACCCACGTCGTTCCCAAATGAAATCCGTTCACAAATATTATCGTAAACGCGAGCTTCAGCGCCATCGACGCTATGTTGATGAACGTGATGTTCTTCATAGCTCCGCGGGATTTTTCCAAGCCCATAAACACCTGGTTGAACAGCCCCACGCCGATTGATACGATCTGAACGCGGAAATATCCGATGCCCATATCTATCATCTCGGGGGTCATTCCGCCCAGCTTCAGAATTCCGACCGCGGCGAACTGAATTATCGCAATCACAAGCGCCGCCAGAAGGAAGAAAACCTCGATTGTCGTGTTGGCGGCTTTTTTCGCCTTGTCGTACTCTCCGCGCCCGATAAGCCTCGACACTATTATTGAGCTGCCCGTCGCGAAGCCTCCGCCAAGCGCGGTGATAAGCTGCTTTATCTGCGATATCATAACAACGCCCGAAAGCGCGTCGTTGTCCGTTGTCGACACGACAACGGTATCGATAATGCTGCTTATATACGAAAAAGCGCCAAGCGCCATTAACGGCAAAGAAATATTCAGAACGACAATCATAGGATTGCCGTTCAGAATAAATTCTCTGCGTTTTAAATCCTTTTCACTGACCTTGCTGTCCGTTGACAAGCCGCTCATTACTTAACCTTAAGCGGTATGCGCTTTTCAGTTTCCTTGTCGAAGAGGTAAACGCTCTCATACGGAATCGCGAACTCGATTTCTGTGTCGAGCTCGGGAGCGTCGTGCGGGTCTACCTTGAGAATAGCGGACCAGCCGTCGATGTTTACGTAAACGTTCGTATTATCTCCCAAAAGCTCGGTGAGCTCTACCTTGCACTTAAAGTGCAGTGCATCCTCCACCTTCTCCTTTGCGCTGAGCTTGATCGCCTCGGGGCGGAACGCCAGCGCAACATCGTTGCCGACATACTGGTTATAAGCGTCCACATCGGAGAACGGGGTGATATCCATCTCCTCGCCGCAGACGCTGATTTTGCCGCCTAAAAGC
>CAYSHU010000052.1:0-13250 GCA_964430965.1 uncultured Ruminococcus sp.
CTCCACCGGAAACCAGCGCATGAAAATCCACAACCTGGGCAGATACGCCGTCTCCCTTTTTGACAAAAACAGCGGCAAAGGCGTCAGGGTGAGCCTAAATCCGCAAGAGATGGAAAAATGGCCTGAGCTTTACAGCTGGTTTTTTAAGAAAAAGGCCAAAAAAGATCAGGATGCGGAAAAGCTGGAACGGGAGATAAGGGAGGCTGGGGACTCAATCTGCCAGATAGAGGAGATAGAGATTAAGAACAGCTTCATAGGCCATAAGCATATGCGGGCCATTATTGTCTGCCCGCTCTGCAATGAGGCCTATCCGGATACTGACGGGCCCATCTGCCGGGGCTGCCAGGGCGAGGCGCCCTGCATTCAGGCCGGCGGCAAAAAAGACGCCCCCGCGCCCGCCGACGAGGCGTGTACCTCAATGCTCAAGCAGATGCTCGCGCAGGTGCTCGATACGCTGAGCGAGCGCGAGCGGCGGGTTATTATCCTGCGCTATGGCTTAATTGACGGCAGACAGCGCACGCTTGAGGAGGTCGGGCAGGAGTTCCAGGTTACGCGCGAGCGTATTCGCCAGATAGAAACCAAAGCGCTTCGGAAGCTGCGGCATCCCACGAGAAGCAGAAAGTTAAAGGACTTTTTAGAATAATTTACATAACTGACCGCTATTGACCGAACGGATGTTTCACATTCCCCGCCGGAGGCGGGGAATGTGAAACAATATTCTTTTAGAGATTAGGAAAGAATGAGGATAAAAAATGACAAATACAGAACGAATTTTTAACGAGCTTCTTGAACGCGGCAAATCGTCGGGCACTCTCACTACTAAAGAAATTTACAACGTCATCGATGAAAGCAATGTTGATTTGGACAAGCTCTGGGAATTTCTCGAGCAGAACGGCATCAAAATAGAGGACGATTACAGCATCGATGAGGATTTGAACAAGGCGTTGGACATTGCAGACGACGACAAAAACGGCGCTGTCGATGACCCCGTGAAGATACACCTGCGCGAGATAGGAAAAATCCCGCTGCTTACAACCCAAGAGGAGCTGGAGCTCGCCGAAAAAACCGCCAACGGCGACGACGAGGCACGCGAGAAGCTGATCGTCGCGAATATGCGCCTTGTCGTAAGCATCGCAAAGCACTATGTCGGGCGCGGTATGCCGCTTCTGGATTTGATTCAGGAGGGCTACAGCGGGCTTATTAAGGCCGTTGAAAAGTTCGATTACACGAAGGGCTACAAGTTCTCGACCTACGCGACGTGGTGGATTCGGCAGTCGATAACGCGCTCGATAGCCGACCAGGCGCGTACTATCAGAATTCCCGTGCATATGGTAGAAACTATTTCGCGCGTTAAAAAGGCGCAGAACAAGCTCCTCAACGAAAACGGTCACGAGCCGACGACGAATGAAATCGCGCAGGAGCTCGGAATGACGCCCGAGCGCGTCCGCGAGATTATCAGAATCGCGCAGGACCCCGTGTCGCTTGAAGCGCCCGTCGGCGAGGAGGAGGACAGCTACCTCGGCGACTTTATCCCCGACGAGGACGCGCCCGCGCCTATTGACACGGCGATGAAAGCGGTGTTTAAGGACGAGCTGAACAAAGCTCTCGAGCTGCTCCCCGAGCGCGAGCGCGAGGTTTTGAAATTCCGCTATGGCGTAGGCTACGACCGCTCGCACACTCTGGAGGAGGTAGGACGGCAGTTTAAGGTAACGCGCGAGAGAATTCGCCAGATAGAGGCCAAAGCCCTCCGCAAGCTCCGCACGCACACCAAGAGCAAGGGCTTAAGAGTGTTCCTGGATTGAGAAAAGCTTGATTTGTCGGAACACATTCTACATATTAGAATTTAAATTTCAAAATTCCCTCACCGCTGCTCCGCTCAAGGGTCGGCTGAACGCCGACTCGCGTTCTGCTATGCAGCGCTGAGGGAAACGGTCAAGATTTTCTGCGAAAATCAGGTGGGTCGGCTTGCCGAACCTCCGGACACTTTTTGAAATTTCTGCGTCACCGCTAAGGAGCGCCGCTTTGCAGCGATTAAAAAAATCCCCCGCGCAGCGGGGGATTTTTTTAATCATCGTCGTCAAATGTTTCGGTGTAAACATAGCCCTCGGGGAGTGTTCCGTCGTTTTCGTCGATAGCGTCCCACATCGCCCAGATTTTCTTCAGCTCGTATTCGTGGTTGCCCGAGCAGAGTACGGGAATGTTGCTCTTGCGGTAATAGCCCATTTCCTTCTCCTCGCAGTCCTCCGACGCGAGCAGCCCCGTTACCGTGCAGAACTGCCGCTCCTCAACCGAGCCGTCGGGCGTGAACTTCTGCACCTGCGAGGTGTCCTCAATATCCACCATAACATCGTGCCAGATAAGCGCGGGCTTGTGGGTAGGACCGTTGTCGCTGAACTCCGTGCCGTTATCAATGCCAAGCCACACCGCGCCGACATAATTCGGCGTGAGCCCCACAAACGTAAGGTTCTTTTCATCGCTTGACGTCCCCGTCTTTCCGACTGTTTCAACGTTTCCGAGGTTCGCGTAGCGTCCCGAGCCGCCTGGAGAGGTTACAACCGTGCGCAGCATACGGTTCGTGACCCACGCCGTGTCACTCGAAATCGCCTGGCTTCCGTAGAAGTCCTGCTCGAGAATAACTTTATTCTTGTTATCGAGCACCTTGCTGTACAGCTTCGGCTCGTAGAACACGCCGCCGTTGCCGAACATCTGATACGCGGCGCAAAGCTCGATAAGCTTTATGCCGTTTGTAAGTCCGCCGAGCGGAATCGGCGAAAGCTGCTCGTCGTCACCCGGGACAAGCGTCGAGATTTCGAGGTTAGAGCGCAGCTGGTCGAACAGCACGGGAATTGTCACAAGCCTTGCCACGCGGCATGCTACGGTGTTTGTGGAGGCTCTTACGGCTCTCCACGCGGGGATAAGCTCCTCGCCGCTGGGCCAGCCCTCATAGTTTCTCGGCCAGAGGTGCGACAGCCCGGGCATCTCCAGAACGCCCTTATCGGGTATCATTGTTGAATAGGTTATCTTGTTGAGCTCCACGCCCATTGAATACGCCGAGATTGGCTTCATTGTAGAGCCGGGCGAGCGGACGGACATTGTCGCTCTGTTCCAGCAGTTATCGCCAGGCTTGTCACCCAAGCCGCCGACCAGCGCGAGCACCGTTCCGGAATAATCCATAAGCACAAACGCCGACTGCATAAGGTTTTCGCTGTCCTGCTCGTTCTCGTTGTAATAATACAGCGCGAAATACGGGTCCTTATATTTCTCCTCGAGGATTTTCTGAAGCCGCATATCCTCGTTGATGTAGATTTTATAGCCGCCGTTGGAAATCTCATTGCGAGCCGATGTAACGGTTTTTCCCGTAAGCTCGGCGTAGTCCTCGTAGACCTGCTCGATAGCCGCGTCGACATACCAGTCCTGCGAGATTTCGTAATCGTTCCAGCGGTATGGGATTTTTACGTCGTCCTCGTCTTCATCGGGGTCCTCGGGATCTTCCGTGCCGCTCGTATTGTTCGGGTCATCGGGGTCGCTTGAGGTGTTGTCGGGATCATTCGGATTGTTGGGGTCATCGGGATTTTCGGTTAAAGGCGCGTCGGGCTGCGAGCGCGGGTCTGTATAGCCGAAATCGTCGCCGTAAACCGTCCGCGCGAACTGCACCTTCTCAACCTGCGCCGCCTCGTACTCGTCGGTGTTGATGTAGCCTTGGTCGTACATATAGTAAAGCGTGTCTACCTGATGCACCTTGCAGTTTTCGAGGTCGATATAGGGCGAGCGCTTTGACGGGTTTTTGATCATCGAAGCGAGAATTGCCGCCTCCGCTATCGTCAAGTCCTTAGCCTCTTTGTCGAAATAATAAAGCGAAGCCGCGCCGACGCCGTAGTTCATACCGCCCCAGCCGATGTTGTTGAGGTAGCTTTCCATAATGTCGGTCTTCGTGTATTTCTTTTCAAGTGACAATGCGCGGAAAATCTCGCGGAGCTTACGCTCCCACGATATCTCGTCGTCGCCCGTGACGTTTTTGATTAGCTGCTGTGTGACAGTAGAGCCGCCCTCGCCCGCTCTGGAGAGGTTCAGAACGTCCGCGCCCAGCGAGAATACCGTTCTGCGCCAGTCAACGCCCTGGTGCTCGTAAAAACGCTTGTCCTCCGTGGCGATAACGGCGTGGATAAGGTTCGGGGAGATGTCCTCATAATCAACCCAGATGCGGTTTTCCTCGGACGCGATCCGCTTTAGCTCGATCTCTTTGCCGTCCGCGTCGTAGCTGTAGATCATGGTCGTGTACTTCATCTCGGCGTCGCGAAGGGAAATGTCGTAGCCGTTGTCGGCAAAATAACGGATATACACCGTAACGACCGTAACGACGATACACATCATAATAACGAAGATAAGCAGCATTGCCGAGATAGTCGTCCCGACAACGGTAAGTGCGTTGCCGATGACCTTCATCGTCTTGTTTTTTTTCTTTTTGGCGGCATTTTCCTTTTTGGGCTCGTCGTCCTTGATCTTGATGTAACGAAATTTTCTTCTGTTGTTCATAATCATGTCACCTCGTTTAGAAGCAAGCAGTTTTGAAAAGTAAGCTGTTTGAAGTTCAAGGGGTTGCAAAGATTACAACCTACACACTCTTATTATAACATATTTTACCCGCAATTGTAAACCCCTTTTTGAATATTTTTAGATGAAAAAGAGGTGAAAACTCAAAAATCGCCGAATTTGCTTGAAATTCGGCGATTTTTATAGTATAATAAAAAGAAAACGGCGGTGGATTTATGATAAATTCGGTTTTCTTCGATTTAGACGGAACGATCTCGAACTCTTTTGAGGGGATTTCTAACGGGATTTTATACGCTTTGGAAAAGCTCGGCGTGCCTTTGCCGCCTCGGGAGAGCCTCGCGAGCTTTCTCGGGCCGCCGCTGTTCGACGAGTTTCAGCGCGTGTTCGGGTTTGACGACGACACCGCCCGCGAAGCGGTGCGGCTTTACCGCGTATATTATCCCGAAAAGGGAATTTACGAGCAAACGCCGATAGAGGGTGCTTTGGAGCTGCTTCGGGAGCTGCGCGCGCTTGGGATAAAAATCTGCCTCGCTACCTCAAAGCCGCTTGTCTACGCGGAAAAAATAATCCCGAGGTTCGGGTTTTCGGAGTATTTCAGCGGGATTTTCGGCGCGAGCCTTGACGGGAAGCTCAGCGCGAAGGCGGACGTTATCGCGCTCGCGCTTCGTGAGAGCAATTCTTCACCCGAAAGCACGCTTATGGTCGGCGACCGCTGCTACGACGTCGAGGGCGCCCACGCGTGCGGAGTGCGCTGCGCGGGCGTTCTGAGCGGCTTCGGCTCTCGCGGGGAATTTCTTGATTGCGGCGCGGATTTCATTGTCGAAGGCTTACTCGGTGTGCTGGAAATAGTCAAGGAGGAAAACGGTCTTGCTTAGCGTGCTCCAACGCCGATAATTCTCTCGATAAACAGGTGAAGCCCGTTAAGGTGCTTGGAGTACAGCTCCGCGTCAGCGTCCTCGAGGAGGATAAGCCGCTCCGCGTCTGTAAACGCGATTTCTCGTTTTACTTCGCCGCTCTCATAAAGCCGAATTGACGTGAACTCACTGTCGATAAACGGCGTTACGGTTTCGGCGGGCTGCTTTTCCGAAACGGCACTGACAAGCGTCATAAAATGGTCGACGGCGGTTTTGCGTATCAGCTTTTTTCCGCAGATAATTTTCCCGCGCCGAATAGGGTGCTCGGCAAACTGCCGCGCCTCCTCAAAGCGATACATAAAAATCGGCTCGGAAAACCATATCGAGTTTTGTACGGCTTTGGCGTAATAGAGCCACATAAAGCCGCCCTCGCACGTCACTCGGCACAAAAACGTCTGGTGATTGTGCGCCGGGAGGGAGTAAACATCGGCGATGAGGGCGGACGGCTCAATAGGGAAACTCTGCGCGATTTCCTCGCAAGCGATTTGAACGTCGCGCCGATATTCGGCGAGCCAGTCGCCGTTTTTGTCAAGAATTCGCACAGCGTCCCCCCCCCTTGAATTGACAATTGTTGTGCACGCTTCGCACGCGATTTAAAATTTCCGCTTTCGTTGGGGTCAAGGGGCGGAGCCCCGCACTTCCCTCTACCCCGTGAAGCAGGATGTTTTGGTTTAATTATAGCACAAAATCCTAAACAATGTGTAATAATTCTAGGGGATATTGCAAATTTGTATAAAATAACAATAAAAATTGTGGAATTTCACGGAAAGGAATTTCTAATGAAAACCTTCTTTAAGCGATTTTGGGTGTTTATCCCGCTGATTCTGGCGGTTTTGATGTATTTTATTCTGCCGCATTTCCCCGCGGTTACGGAGTACGTTTTCTCGCGCGGGCTTTTTAAAATCATCACCGTGCCGCTCGGGTTTCTCGTGAGCCTCGTGCCGATTTCCCTTACGGAATGGCTCGTGATTTTAGCCGCGCCCGCCGTTATCACGCTGCTTGTAATTCTGATCGTGAAGCTCGTAAGGCGTAAGGGCGGGAGGAAAAAGCTGCTTCTTAAAGCGGGGAAGTTCACCGTGGCGGTGATCTCGATTATGGGCTTTATGTATATGGCGTGCCACGGCGCGAATTATTACCGCTATCCTATGGAAAAGCTGATGAACCTCGACACCTCGCGGAAAACCCCCGAGGATTTGTACAACGCGTGCGTTTTCCTCGCTAAGGGAGCCGCCGAAGCTCGCGCGGAGCTTGGGATTTCCGAAGACGAGCCGTTCACGTTCTCCGAGAGCATTTACACCGAGCTCTCCCGCGCGAACAGCGGCTACAAGGCGATTGTTGATGAGTATCCGTTTTTGTGGTCGTCGAGCCTTAGGCAAAAGCCCGTGATTTTGTCCGAGCCGTGGTCGTACACGGGCATAACGGGCGTTTACTGTCCGTTCATTGTCGAAAGCAACGTAAACACCGCCCAGCCCGACTACGGAATCCCGATGACCGCCGCCCACGAGAGCGCGCATCTGCGCGGCGTGGCGAAAGAGGACCAGTGCAATTTTCTAGCGTTCCTGTCCTGCATAAACAGCGAATACCCCGAATATCGCTACTCGGGGTATATGGAGGCGTTCGTTTACTGCTCCAACGCGCTTTGTGACTACGACGAGGATATCTGGCTTGGGACGCAGCAGTACATCACCGAGGGAATGTACCGCGACTTCGCCGCGCTGAACAAATACGCCGACGACCACAAGGGCAAGGTGAAGGAGGTTTCCTCGGACTTCAACGACAATTTTATAAAGGCGCAGGGCGTTGAGGACGGGGTGCTGTCCTACGATAGAGTTACCGAGCTCATTCTCGCTTATTTGGAAAAGATTTGGGAATAAAATTATCCCCCGCCGCACGGGGGAGTTTCTTTTTTGTCTGCGCCGCCGTAATGTTTACTTTCTCGGTAGTATGGGGCTAATGCAGACCCTGATTTCAAAGTCGCGAAAAAACGCGCACTCCGCGCTTCGCGCGGAGTGCGCTCGCCGCCTGCAAAGGCTCGGTCGCTTCGCTCCCTGCGCCTTTGCAGGCGCGTTTTTCGCTCCAACTGAACTTGGGGGTAGGTGACTGTCTCGGCAGACGGCTTGCTTAATGCGGTCTGGTTACACGGACTGTCTCATAATTCTCCTTAAAGCGTAAGACGTAAGCTCGATGGTCGCGCAGAACTTATCCACAAGCGTAATCATAAACGTCTCGGCGTGGCGCGGCAAATGGGGCGTTGCGGGCCACATATGGTTTAAAATCATATCTCCCTCAAGCTCGCTTATTGAAAATCGCATTGACGCGTTGTACAGCGCGATGTTGGCGTGCTCGGCGGGGTGGCGGTTGCGGATTTTTTCGTGGGTCTTGCGGTCGTAGAAGAATAAATCGTGAAGCAGTCCCGCGCGCGCCGCAGCACGCGCGTCCAGCCCGAAAAGCCTGCACAGCCGATAATTATAATACGAAACATTCAGCGAGTGCTGAAAGCGCGATGTGCCGATGTGATGCCTGCACTCGCGAAGCCGCTGAACCTCGCTTGAAGCAAGCAAATCGCGGACATACGATATGTACTCCTCATTCTCCGTCAGCTCTTTCTTGGATAAAATCGCCTTAAGCATAAAAACTCCTCCGCTTGAAACAGCAGTTATTCTCTAATTACTATTTTAGCATTATTTTAACCGTTTTGCAAGTGAAAATTTTGGTAACTTTTCACGAAATTTCTTGTTCGCTGTTGTGCAGAAAGTGAAATAATGCGGGCTCTTCGTAATCGTTTACACAAAACTGACATAATTCTACCCGAAATTATTCACAGAATGGACGGAGAATGTTTCAAAGTGGGACGATTTTGTGCAAAATCGACAAGAAAACACCTATTCAATTCTGTAAATTTGCCGTATCAGTAACCCTTGTAATAATTTTCGAAATGGTGTATAATAAAAATAGGGAAATACTTTTTTAATTCTCCTTAACTCTCAATAATAAAATAAAATAACAAATTCCGGGCGGCGGACTGATTGCCGATAACTGCCCCGTGGATTTGTATTTTTGGAGGTGCTTTCGTTTTGAGCAACTTTAAGTGGATGCCTTTAGCGTGTCTTAATCTGTCGGCGGCGAACCTTGCCGCGGCGGAAAAGCTCCGCAGTTTCGGGTTTGTCGTAAACTGCGGCGAGTTCGGGCAGGAGAAGTATACAAAAGCGTCGCTGGGTATATATGACGTTCTGGCGGCAAAGGAAAACGCAAATATCCTGATTGTTTCGGACACCGCTACGGTTTACAGCTGGTACAGGGTGCTGGTGACGGGTATCGGTGCGGACTTCAAGATAGTCACGGGTGCGGCAGACCCGCTTGTTTACTTCAACGAGCACAGCGCGGGCTTGTATATCGTGTCAAGCGAAACGCTTTTCAAGGAGAACGTGCTTAAAACCAAGCTCGGGCGGCGCTTCGTGTGGGATTTGGTTATTATCGACGAGGAAATGAACGCCGACGTCCCCGATTACAAGAAATACCGCGACAATTTCGTTTGGACAGCCGACAGGCTTATGATAAACGCGCCGTTCCCCGCGCGGACGGAGGACGACCGCAATGAGCTCTGCGAGCTTATCAAAGCCGTGCTCGACAACAGCGAGCTTTCGGCGAACGCCGAAAAGGTGACCTTCGGCGTTTCCGCGGCGCGAATGAATGACGGCCTGCCGGTTATGCGCTATTTTGATAAGAGCGTTTACACGGGCGACGCTAAGAGAAACGTTACGTTTGTGGACTACGGCTTCTCGGACGAAACGATGCAGAACCTCCGCCGCCGCGTTGATTTGCGCTCGGGGCTTCCGACTTATCTTTACGGCGGAAATGTTTTCGAGGGCTTTGACTGCGAGAAGTATGAGAGGGAGAAGAAAATCTACTTAAAGCCGTTCTACGGGCGCTCGGACGTTGAGGACCTGCGGGCTTTCGATAAAAAGCTCGACGCGATGCTTAAGGTCTGCGGCGAGATTATGGACGACCCGCAAAGCCGCATGATGATTTATGTCTGCGACAAAAACACAATGGACTACCTCAGCAAGGCGCTCACCTGCCTTTACGGCGCGGATGTTCACGTCGCGCGCGAGGAGCTCAACAAGAACGACGAGATTAAGCGCAAGCTCTCCGTGGACGGCGTTGTGCCGCTGCCGAGGATAGTGATCGGCACGGACAGCCTGGGCACGTCGGGCGACGATATTGAGAATATCACGCATATTATAAATTACGAGCTGCCGATGACGCCCGTGCTGTTAGAGCGCAGAATGACGCGCCACGGCGGCGACGAGAGCAAGCGGAAATTTATGATATTCAGAGATAGCAACAAGCTGTTTGACAGCTGTATGCTTGACAAGGTGCTGTTTTTGCAGCTTGAAACCGCGTTCTGCGGGGAGCTCCCCGCGCGGAATATCCTGCTGGATATTCCCGAGAAGGCGGAAAGCGTAAACGGCTTAATCGCGGACCTTAAATACACGCGCGACTACGCTAAGCAGGTTGACAACTGCCTTGATCTGATTAAGAAAGTAAAGTGCGAATACACAATCCCGATGACGGGGAAAATCACGAACAGCAAGCAGCTTGCGGAGTTCGCGAGCGCGATGCTGGCGCGGCTTTACAAGCTCCTCGGGCTTTCCGAGAAGTCGACAAGCGACGACATTTCCACGGCAATGGGCGCTCTCGACGGGCTTTGCGTTATCAATGACGGCAAGCTGGAAACAGCTCCCGATAGAGAGAGCATGGCGAAGTCCTTCGAGGACGACAGTTACACCAACCTCCCGTTCGCGTCGGAGGCGGTGATAGGCTTAGCGGAGGCAAAGAGCGCAATCGACGAGCTCCATAATGCTGAGAAGAGCGAGAACTTCCACCTGAAGATAAAGCAGGAAATCTCCGAATTAGAGGACGGAATTCAGTATCCCGTTCTGTTCGGAATCTGGAAATACAGAGCAAAGGAAAGCGACGTAAATCGCTCCGACCGCTCGTTCAAGGATTACATTAAAATCTACAACGACGGAATATAAACCGTTTTCATTTTCCCTGCCGGAGGCGGGGAAAATGAAAAATAAATAACGCCAAGCCGCGCGGGTGACTTTATGAAAAATTGCGCGGAGAAACGGGGATATGGGATAATGAGCGGAAGCTATGACGCAGTTGAAAAGCTGCTCGGTGATTTTTTTGAGCGAAATACCGCGGGCGACAAAGAGGGCGCGCGGGCGGTCGTCGCCGACATAAAGCAAAAGCTGAAAAACGGCGAGTTCGACAGCGCGCCGTTTAAGGAGTATTTCAACAATCAGTTTGCGGGGCGCGGTGCGGCGAACGTAAACAGCATCTTCAAGGACTACCCGAGGGAGTCTATTGTAAGGGAGCTGCTGCAGAACGCGTTCGGGTGTGATTATGACGACCCGAATATCAAGATTATGATAGAGTTCCTCGACGAGGGACAGGTCAAGCTCACTTATAATGAAATGGGCTTTAATCTTGAGCAGGTGTTCTACTATCTGTCCGTCGGCAGAAACGAGGGTGACAAGAAGCGCGAGGGTCGTTTCGGCTTGGGCGCGAAGAGCGTCTTCGCGAACGTCGACTGGTTCAAGATGCGCTCGAACGATTATTCGCTGCGCGTCGTAAACGACGAGGGCACGCTTAAGGTTCGCGAGCTGGAGCTGAACGGTCAGCCGTTTGCGCACACGGAGGTTATATTCGCGCTGCCGCTTGACGAGCAGAAAACGCTCCACGAAAACCTCACGTCACTGACCTCCACAAAGGGCAGCTACATCAATATGGTGGATTTGTGCTTTGCATTCCTCAAGAAAAAGCAGTTGAAATCCACCGACACCGAGGAGTGCGCCGAGAGGACGTTCAACGTCGCGGTTATCAACTACGGCAAGCCTGAGGTGGTTTATAAGATTCAGAGAATCCAGAAGGACGCAAACGACATTCCCAAGGTTCGCTTCTTCGAGAACGGCAAGAGCGTCGCGGACTTTATCAGCGCGGAATATGACGGGTTTGTTTACCTTATCCCGTATGCGATTTCGGGCGCGAAGCGCGACGCGGCTAAGGTGCTGATGAGCAAGTACAACTACTTCTCGACATTCGAGCTGACGGGCTTTGTAAACGCGGCTAACCAGAAGTTCGTTGAGGACCAGCTGTCGGCGTTCTTCGTTTCCGTGCCGAACAAGTTTATCACAAATAACCGTTCGGGAATTAAGTACGACTCTCTTGAGGAGTGCTCGGACAAGATAGAGCAGGGCATTATGAACGCCGCAGAGGAATACAAGCGGCTGTTCGTGCTGGAGCTCGCGCAGCGCGACGACAACCCCGAGCGCTATCAGCTCCGCCCGAAGCAGTATGTTTTCGAGTTCTTCTACAATTATATAAACACGACCGTTATTGCCAAGGGGCTTCGCGAGAAGTTCAGCAGCAGTATGTCCATTCAGTTCCCGCATTCCGAGGAGCCCGTGCTGTTCTCGAAGCTGCGCGACAACGGCTTCTTTACGGAGCACGATGATGTCACGAAAGAGGACCACGACGACGGCTCGGCGGCAAAGCTGCTGGAGCAGGACATCGACCAGATGAACGAGTGGTACGGCAAGGACGACAACCACGTGCTTGTGGCGCGGTATCAGTGGTCGGTTGCGGGCACGGACGAGGGCGGAGAGGAGTATCTCTACGCGTTCTTCCAGGACGGCAACAAGTACTTTATGTCCTCCGACGGCAACATCAAGAAGCACAAGGACTACGAGCTTTCGCAAAGTTTCAAGAGCATCATTGCGCTGAAGCTGGGCGACAGCCTCCAGAGCGGCACGATCGCGGACGAGGAGCAGTTCGCCAAGACGTTTGATATCATCGACCAGATGTTCGGAGAGAACTATCGCATTTCGATGAAGTACTTCCAGCTTGTGGTAACGTCGGGTACGGCGCAGCTGCAATTTGAGATTTCCAAAATCAACATCGGAAACCTCAAAAAGGCGTTTGACGTTCTCCAGTCGCACGAAATGCGCTTTGAGAACCACCAGATCTACAACCAGATCTCCACGCTTATGGTGAACTCCTTCACCAACGGCAAGGACACCATTCAGTTCCTCAAGGAGATAAAATCGCAGGGCGGCGAGATTTCGCTTGTGCTGGATATCAACAAGCGCTATCGCTTCTCGGTTTACGGCAAGCAGTTTATGATACCGCCGAACATTTCGACGGCGGATTTGCTGGATATTATCGGCGACGTTTACGCGCTTATCGAAAGCGGTCTGCTTAACAAGCGCGTGTTCGACTTCGTGTTCACGGCGGGAAGATTCAGCTTCGACACGGGCGACGTGCTCTCCGTGCTGCCGATTCAGGGCGGCGAAGCGGAGGTTGAGGAAACCCTCGCGAAGATATCCGTCTGCGATTTGGGACTTGACAAAATCGCGCTGCTTGACGCTGACGACAAGCTCCAGAAAATCGTGACGCTCTCCGCGCCGATTTCTACCGAGGACAAACAGGCCGCGGCGAAGTTTATCATTCTGCGCGACGGAATGTCCAAGCCGCAGTACGCGGATTTCGCGGAATTTATTCTGACGGGCGAAAGCAAAAACCGTCTTAGAGCGCTCTACAGCGGCACGGAGGAGCCTAACCTCTTCCTTATTGACCAGCTGCCGTACTACTACAAGCCCGTGCCGACGATCAGCCACGCGGAGTTTGAGTATCTTTGCGAGCAGGTGAGGAGAATTGAGCCGTATGAGCGCGCCAACCCCAAGGCATACCGCAACTATTTCGCGCACGACGTAAACG
>CAYSHU010000053.1:0-13243 GCA_964430965.1 uncultured Ruminococcus sp.
AGCTTGGATGCAATTGTGAATGAAAATTCACTCCTAAATGAACTGTCAATTCATTGAACAAAAATGCTCCGTTCCGTGCCGATTTTGGGCTTGCCCGAAATCGGCGGTACCACGCCGGCCTTGCCGAAGGGAGGATACCGCACGGGAACGCTTTGCGCCATTCTTCGCCAAATTCAATTTGAATTTCTCGAAGAACCGCCAAAAGCCAACCCGCGCTCAATCCCGCCGCCGCTTGCGCGGTATAGGAGCGGAGCAGACGAAGTCCCCACGGCTGCGCTATCGTATAAGGCAAACCGCCTTTGCGCAATTGTGATTTTTATATTTCAGGCAGAATTCCCGCCGAAGAAGTCCCTTTTTGTGATTTATCAAAACACAAAAAAGCAAAGAAAAACTCAAAATTATTTCGGGAGCGAGGCCGATGATGCTTCGCGCTTAATGCGCTTTTTATATTAAAGGACAACACCATGAATCTTTATAACTTAACCCTCACCGACAATGAACTTGGCGAGGAGTTCAATATCGGCTATTTTTCAACACGCGAGCTCGCGGAAGCCGTCGCGCGGGAGTATCTGAAGAACGTCCGCGGCTTTTGCGAGTATAACTCCGGTTATTCAATAACGGAAAAGAACGTTGTCGGCGGTAAATCGCCCGAGGACGTGTTTATTGTCTTTGGCTGGAACGGCTATGAGAGCGACATCGTTGAAAGCGATCTGTACACCACCGAGGCGCTGGCGCGCTGCCGCCTCACGGAAATGAAATTTGAGCATGACCGCGAGGAATGGTGCGTCGACCGTTTCAGAGTCGATGACTGCAAATGGCAGGACGGATTTGTGAGAGTTTAGGGGAAATTGCTATGAGTAATCCTTGGGAAAGCATAGAATTATCCGATTATGAAAACCACATGAGTTTGGATAATGTGAGGCAGCTTCAGGCGTTGAACGCGCTGATGAAAGAGCAGCTTTTCACGCACAAGGCAAAGTCCGTAATGATACTGGGCGTCGCCGGAGGAAACGGTCTGGAGCATATAAAGAGCGGCGATTTTGAAAGGGTTTACGGCGTTGATATAAATCGGGAATACCTCGCCGAATGCGAAAGACGATTTTCCTCTCTTTCGGGAGTGCTGGAAACTATCTGCGCAGACCTTCTCTGCGACAGTATAACGCTGCCGCATTCGGAGCTGCTTATTGCCGATCTTTTGATTGAGTATATAGGATATGAATGTTTCAAAAAAATCGTGGGACTTGTAAACCCAAAATACGTTTCCTGCGCAATTCAGATAAACACCGATAATTCCTTTGTGTCGGATTCGCCGTATCTGCATAAGTTCGACCGTCTTAACGAGGTGCATTGCCAAATAGACCCGAGGGAACTGAGCAATGCTATGCTTGAGATCGGTTATGATCAAGAGCGCCAAACGAAAACGGAACTTCCGAACGGTAAAAAGCTGATAAAAACGGATTATCGCTTCAATAACCGGGAGGGCGCTATGAGGGCAATTATAAACAGCAGCCAAAAATGAAGTCGGAGTTTTACTATGAAGAATGGTGCGTCGACCGCTTCCGCGTTGACGAGCGCAAGTGGCAGGAAGGTTTTGTAAGAGTGTAAACGCTTTTACCTCTTGAAAAGGTGAAAAAATGGACAACAACGAAAAGCTCTACGCCGCGATTTTGAACGGCGAAAACGTAAGCGGGACTCTTGACGGCGATATCCGCGAGGCTCTTGTAAGCGGCCCTACGTGGTCGACAAATTTTAATTTGGCTCGTTGGAATTATTTCAAGCAGTTTTCGGATTTCGCCGCAAAGGCAACTCCCGAGGAGTTCGCGAAGGTGTCCGAGCGGCTTTACAACGCCGTTGGGCAGAAGCTCTACAACAACATCGGCGAGTATCGCTACGGTATCTATCGCGATTTGTTTTTCGAGCCCGTGTTCTTCGAGGCGCTGCTGAAATTCTTCGATGACAAGAAAATGCGTAAGCAGATGACAATGCAGGAGATAATCGACCAAAACAACGTCACGCTTCTGGAGCTCTGCGCGAGATACGGCTGGCTGAAGATCCCGCGAATCCGCGACGCGATGATAGAGTACTCTCAGAAGAAAAACCGCACCGAGTGTACGGCGTTCCTGCTAGATTTCAAGAACAAGAACTTCGACCTCGCCGAGGAGCGCGAAAAAGCGGAGAAGAAAATGGAGCGGGAGCTCTGCGCGAACCCGAATTCCGTTTCGGAATTAAAGAAGATTTGGAGAACCCGGAAATCCGAGGACGGAACGCTTGAAATCACTTGTTACAACGGGCGGCAATCGGAGGTTATCGTGCCGGATAAGATAGGGAAAGCGACAATCGCTTCAATCGGAAACCGCGCGTTTACGGGAGATCGTTACGCCGCCAACAGAACTTCCGAGGAAATATGCGAATTCCGCAAAACAAGTATTACAAAAATAACCTTGCCCGAAACGATTAACAAAATCGGCAGCGGAGCTTTTCTATGCTGTAAGGCGCTGAAAGAGGTAAACATACCAAACGGAGTAACAACAATCAACCCCAACACGTTTGCGAATACGGCGATAGATGTTGTGGAGCTTCCCGAAACGGTGGAGCGGCTTGCGGATTACGCGTTTGCGGGGACGCATTTTAAAAAGCTCGAGCTGCCGCAAAACCTTGCGGCAATCGGAAAGGGAGCACTTCAGAATTGCGACTTTGAGAGAATAGAAATTCCACCGAAAATCAAGGTCATAAATCCGGATGTGTTTTGGAACTGCAACAATCTTAAAGAAGTCGTGCTGCCTGAGGGGCTTGAGGAAATCAAACAGCGCGCGTTTTGGTTCTGCCCTTCGCTCGAAAAAATAAATCTTCCCGCGTCAATCACTAAAATCGAAAATTTCAAGCGCGGCGGCAAGATTACATCGCAGTTTGTGAATAGTCCCAAGCTCACAGCGACAGTAAAGCGCGGGTCTTACGCCGAAAAATACTGCAAGGAAAATAATGTAGCTTACAAATATGAGGAGGAATAACAATGAACAATTCCGCATTGCTTGAAGCCGCGGTGCTTACGGGAACTCCCGAGGAGGCGGCTGCTCTTTGTAAGAAGCTCGAGGAGGGCGAAAATTCCTGCCGCGCGCTGGCGTTGGCTTGCCGCTATCGCGGTATGGATTACGTCAAGGCGCTCGTCGAGAGCGGCGCGACGTTCAAGTACACGCGCCCCGATGTGCAGGGCGGCTATTTTACGTTGTTTTACTGGCTCGCGCCGCTGGAGATGACCAGTGCGCTTCGTGTGGGCTTTTTCATCAACAGAACGGACAAATGCTTCGACAATTCAATAACCCTCACCGACGTCAGAAGCGGGACAGTCAAGGCGTATCAGACCCTGCCGATAGAGCGCCGCATTGAGATAGTTCGGTATCTCTGCGAGAATAAGGAGCACGTGCTTCTCGACATCAACGAGCTGCTTTTCTATTCGATAATAAGCGGCAGCCGCGAGATCACCGCCGTGCTGAAGGAGTTCGGGGCGAGGTTCACCGAGAAGCGCACGACCATTCTTACGGAGGGCGGGCGTAGCTTTGAATGGCAGGAGTACTGCTATATGCTCGAGTTCCTTCACGACGACGTGGGCTTTGACATAATGCGCGGCATCGTCGCGGAGGTCGGCGGGAAAAAGCTGCACTTCACCGACGCGATCTACTGGGCGAATTATAACCCCGAGCGCAATATTCTTCGGCTGTTCAAGCCGGAGTTTTTCAGGTTTGTCCTCGACAACTTCAACGAAAAAAAGATAAATAAAACGCTGCTTATGAAAGGCGCGATATACGAGAACAGCGTGGAGTGCCTCGCGATATGCGCGGAAAGAGGCTGGCTGAAAACGCCGCGCGTCCGCGACGCGATGATAGAGATCGCAACCAAGGAGAACAAGACCGAATGTACGGCGTTTTTGCTGGATTTCAAAAACAAGAACTTCGACCTCGCCGCGGAGCGCGAACGCGCCGAGAAGCGGCAGGAGCGGGAGCTCAACGCCGCACCAGATTCCGCCTCGGAGCTGAAGAAAATCTGGAGCTGCAAAAAGCGCGAGGACGGAGGCTTGATAATCACGAGCTATAAGGGCACGCGCAGGGAAATTATCGTGCCGGAGAAAATCGGGAAAAGCGACGTTGTGGAGATAGGCGAGTCCGCGTTCGCGGCGAGCGCCTCGAGAATAAAAATCGAGCAGCGGGATTTCCGCCGCAAGGAAATAACGCGCGTGACGCTCCCGAAAACGATAACGAAAATCGGAAACGAGGCATTTTCGAGCTGCGAGGCTTTGGAGGAGATAAACATTCCCGACGGGGTCACGGAGATAGGCGAGGCGGCGTTTGCGAACTGCAGGAAGCTCACCGAAATCTCGCTCCCCGACAGCGTGAGAACGATAACCAAGGCGTTTGCCGGGTGTCTTGCGCTGCGCTCCGTGCGGCTTTCCGAGGGGCTTCCCGAGATAGGCGACCACGCGTTTACAAACTGCCGACAGCTCGCGGAAATAAAGCTGCCCGCGGGAATACAGAGCATCGGAGTGTGGGCGTTCGCGAGGTGCGCGGAGCTTGTCGAGGTCGTCATTCCCGACGGCGTTACCGAGATAAAAAAGCAAGCGTTTATGGAGTGCGCGAAGCTCGAGCGGGTAGTGATCCCCGCGTCGGTGAAGTCTATGAAGAACTACACCTACCGCGGGCGCGCGCCCGAGAGCGTTTTCTGCGATTCCCCAAACGTGACGGCGGTTGTCGAAAAGGGCTCATACGCCGAGAAATATTGTATCAAAAACGGGATAAATTATCGGCTCGCGGAGGATAACAAATGAATTACTCGTCATTTCCGCAGGAACAAAAAGCGGAAATCCTCGAAGATGCCGTGATAAACGAAAGCGCGGCGGATATCGCGGACGTGTATAAAGCGCTCGGTTATGTCGAGTTTTCGGCACGGGCGCTGGGGCTTGCGTGCCGCTTTCGCGGGGCTGAGATCGTGCGGCTTCTTATCGGGTTCGGCGCGACGTTTGACTTCCCGAAAACCGAGGACGCGGAGCGGCTTTATCACGTCACCGCGGGCTTCGGGTGGAGCAACTACCGCTCTGATTTCTCGCTGTATCTGCTTGATATTGCAAAGCAGATTAAAGGCGCGTGCTGCTGCAAGGGCTTGAAGCTCGCGAAGAACGTGAAGCGTCTTGACAAGTCCACGCTGAAAATGCTCCCCGACAGCGAGCGCGCAGAGGTTCTGCGGGTGCTTTGCGAGAACGCCGAAAAAATTTCGTTCTCGCCGTCCGAGCTTTTATACTACGCCGTGTTCGCTCGTGATGAGTTTATAACAGGCGAGCTGAAGCGGCTCGGCATCGGGCTTTCCGAGCTCCGCGAAACGCCGATTACAAGCGGCGGGAAGAACACGGACTTCTGGTACGAGTGGCTCTCAATGACGAAGAACCTCTCCGACGAGGATTTCCTGCCCGTTATGAAAATGATTTTGACGGAGCTTAAGGGCGCGAAGCTCTATTGCACAACAAAGCTCTACGACCTCACAAAACGGCGCTTTTCCAGCGCCGAGGTCTTTGAATTCTTCCTTGAAAATTTCAAAATCGAAAGGCTCAGCAAAACGCAGATCGTGCGCGATTTGATTGAGATAAACGCCGTCGGGGCGCTGACGAAGCTCGAGAAAACCGACTGGCTGAAAAACATGAAGCGCCGCGAGGAAATTATTGCGTTCGCGCAGGAAAAGGGCGGCCGCGTGGAGTGCGTCGCGTGGCTTCTGGACTACAAAAACCGCACCGCCGACCTCGCCGCGGAACGCGCGAAAGCCGAGAAGAAAATGGAGCGCGAACTCAACGCCGCGCCCGATTCCGTTATGATGATGAAGCAGATCTGGAGCTTCACAAAGTGCGACGGCGGGCTCAGGATAACGAACTACAAGGGTAGCGAAACCGAGGTCGTTGTCCCCGAGAGAATAGGAAAAACGCCCGTGGTTGAAATAGGCACAAGCGCGTTTATCGGGAGCTGCCGCGGGGTTTTCGGGTTCAGCCGCGCCACTGCCGAGCAGATGAAGGCACACCGAAAAATCACGAAAATAACGCTGCCCGAAACGGTGAAGATCATTGATACAAGCGCGTTCGGGGATATGGCGAGCCTGCGCGAAATAAACCTCCCGAAAAACCTGCGGGAGATAGGCGACTACGCGTTTTTCCTCTGCGAGAAGCTGGAACGGCTCGAAATCCCAAGCGCCGTAAATTCAATCGGAAAACGCGCGTTCGGTCAGTGCTTTGCGCTCGAAATATTTGTGAAGCGCAAATCCTACGCGGAGGAATACTGTATCAAAAACGGGATAAAGTGCAGCTGTTAGACAAATGTCTTTTCCCCGCCGCAGGCGGGAAAAGACATAAAATTTAATTTGAATTTGTACACTCATCTGAAAGGAAGATAAATTATGAAAGTGATTATAAACAACAACCAAAAGGGTCTGCTTTTCAAAAACGGCGTTCTGCAGGACTTCCTCGGCGCGGGGAAATACCGCGCGGGCGGCTCTAAAGCTATCGAGATTTTGCCGCTTGACGAGGAGATAAGCTCAAACAGCGCGACGCTTGCGCAGATTCTCACGAAAGTAATCGACCGCTATAAAGCCGATGACCTCACCGCCGAGGTGACGGTGAAGAACGGCGAGGTTGCGCTGCATTACGTCGACGGAGTTTTTGCGGGGGCGCTGACCGCGGGACGGCACGCGTTCTGGAAAGAAGCCGGCACACACGAGTTCAAAATCTACTCGACGGCAAATCCGAAAATAACCGACGTGCCCGCGGCGGTTGCGGCGCGGCTCGGAACGGGGTTTATCCTTGACGTAAACATTCCCGCCGAGTGCAAGGCTATCGTCTACTACGACGGCAAGCCCGCGGAATTCCTCGACGCGGGGCGCTATTTCTACTGGAACGGCGCGGTTAAGGTAACGACCGCAACGTACAGTATGCGCGTTCAGCAGCTCGATATAAACGGACAGGAAATTCTCACGAAGGATAAGGTCGGCGTTCGCGTGAATTTCACGGCGAACTGGAAGATCACCGATTACAAAAAGCTCGCCGAAACCTATCCGAACATTTCCCAGGCGCTCTACACCGCCGCTCAGCTCGCGCTGCGGGATTACCTCGGCGGAAAGACAATGGACGAACTGCTTGCCGACCGTGAGAATATCGGCAATGAAATTCTCGCGGAGCTCAAAAAGCGAACCTCGGAGATGTTTGTGGAAATTATTTCCGCGGGAATTAAAGACGTGATCCTGCCCGGGGAAATCAGCGCGATCATGAACAGCGTGCTCGCCGCTGAAAAGCGCGCCCAGGCGAACGTCATCACGCGCCGCGAGGAGGTAGCCTCCACGAGAAGCCTGTTGAACACCGCGAAGCTAATGGACGAAAACGCCACGCTCCGCCGCCTCAAGGAGCTTGAGTACATCGAGAAGATATGCGAGAACGTAGGCGAGATAACCGTGGACGCAAGAAGCAGCCTGCTTTCGCAGCTCGCGAATATAATCGGAAACAAGGACGAATAACGCAAAACCCCCGATTTTCATCGGGGGTTTATTCTTGCCAAATACCCTCCAGCGCGTTATCTTCCCGTGCTGATAAGGTCGATAAGTGCCGCTGCCTCGGAATCAAGTTTAGCGGAATCCTACGTAGTTTCGGGCGCGAGGCTTATAAGATTTCGTTGCGGTTTTCAAACGCCTTAACAAGCGTCACATCGTCGGCAAATTCCAGCGCGCTGCCCGCGGGCAGTCCGTAAGCGAGCCGCGTGACTTTAATTCCCATAGGCTTGATGATCCGCCCGATGTACATCGCGGTAGCCTCGCCCTCGACGGTAGGGTTCGTTGCCATAATGACCTCTTTTACGTCACCAAGCCGCGCTATCAGCTCCTTGATTTTGATGTCCTCCGCGCCGATGCCGTCCATAGGCGACAGTAGTCCGTGCAGCACGTGATACAGCCCGTCGTAGCCGCCCGCGCGCTCAAACGCCGAAACGTCCTTCGGCGACTCCACTACGCAAATCTGCTCGCGCTTGCGGTTGTCGTCCGCGCAGATCTCGCACAAATCCCGCTCGGTAAAATTCTGGCAGCACCCGCAAAGCCGCACGCTCTGCCGCGCCTTTACGATATTATCCGCGAACGCTTTCACCTCGCTCTCGGGCAAATTCAACACGTGATAAGCCAGCCTCTGCGCCGTTTTTATCCCGACCCCGGGCAGCTTCGCAAACTGCTCCGCCGCCAGCGCCAGAGGCAGCGATACAAACTCCGACATTTTCGTTTTTCCTTTCGTTTTTATGTTTTTCGACGATTTATGAACGTTATCTCCCGATGCGCCCGCAATTTGCCGAAGGCAAATTCGCCGCGAAGCGGCGGTTTTCGCCGCAGGCGAAAACGCGGGCGCGATCCAAGCGTTTTCGAGTGCCCCCGAACGGGGAACGCGACCGAAGGGAGCGCGACCCGCGAGCGGGGCGCGAGAAAACGCTCGCCGTCCGGCGGCGCGTTTCCTTAAGCCGAGCCACTAATACCTAACGCAAAACTCCTCGTCCACGCGCGGATTGTGGAAATTCTCGGGCAGCTCCTTCTCCTCGCGGGTGAAGTAAACGGCAACCCGCGCGGGGCTCTCGGCGATTTTGTCAACCCGCCCCGAGTACAGGAGAATATCCACACCGGAGGGCGCTTCGGCGGCGGACGCCGAGCCTATTGTAACACCGTTGATCTCAACAACTCCCGAAACGTCAACCGACACGGGGAGTTCCGGGAGAAGCCCCGCCGCAAGCTCATTGGAGTGAATTTCGGCAATTGAAACCATTTCCGAAAGCTCGCGAAGCGCAAGCGCGCCGCCGTAATCTGAATCGGGCGCGTAAAGCACGGCGATTTTTGCAGCCCCGCACTCGCGCAGAGCTTCCGAAATGCTTTGCGATAAACCGTCACCGCCGCCCGAAATGTATATGGACGCAGAACTCCCGTCAAGAATAATCGCGGCAGAGGTCGCGGTGCTGCCGATAAAGCGAATTTCGCGGCGGTTCGCGACAGTAATCGCGGAAATCAGCGGAATAATAAGCAGCAGCGCCAAGGCGATTTTCCCAAACCGCGTGAAAAACTTCAAATCGCAAAACGCGCAGAGCGTCACAATCAGCGCGAGCGCCGCCGCCAAAATCCACGCCCCGCGGAAGTCCATAGAAATAACAATCACACGCAGCCTGCCAAAGAGCCTTATCACAAGCCCCGCGGCCTTCATCGCCCAGTCAATCGGCACGGCAAATAAACGAAGCTGAACCGCCCCAAGCAAAATCATAAATGTCATCGCAACCGCCATAAGCGGCGCGAGAAGAATGGACGTAACCGCCCCTATCGGCGCGACGCACTTGAACACCGCCGCGCTTATCGGCGCGGTGCAAATCACCGCGCAAAGCGAGCAGGCAAGCAATGTCAAAGCGGGCGAGAGCACGCGCTTCACCGTGTCGGGCTTGTCCTTAATAAATTCGCACAGCTTCGCCGCAATTTCAGGCCCCACAACTCCCACGCCGAATACGCCCAGCACCGACATCCAGAACCCCGCGTCCAGAATCGCGGGCGGCGAAATCAATGGAATTACGGTGAGCGCAATGCAAAGCGAGTTCAAAGTGTTCGCTTTTTTGTGAAGCAAAAGCCCCAAGCTGTAGATAAAGAACATCAGCGAAGCGCGAAGAACGGACAGCGAAAAGCCGTAAAACAACAACCCCGCGGGAGCGAATAACAGCGAGATTAAAATGCGGGCTTTGCGGCGGTTTTGCGGAATTATCGATAGAAGCGCCGCCGCGAAAACCGCGAAATGCGCGCCGGAAACCGCGGTGTAGTGCGCCGCGCCGCTCACGCGGAGATGCTCGGAAGTTTTCGGGGAAAGCCCATTGTCCTCGCCGAAAAGCATCGCCGCCGCCAAATCCCCGCTCTCGCCGAAAACATTCCGCGTAAGAGCGCCGAAAAAGCCTCCACGAATTGTCCGAAAGCCGCTCGCGAACGAATATCCGAGATATTCTATCTCGCCGACTTCCGTAACCTCGCCCGAAAGCAAAATCCCTTGCGCCAAATCCTTAACGGTCGGCTCTGTTCCGTCAAGCTCTATCACAACCACCGCTCGGTGGTCCTCAAGAAGAACCTCACCGCAGGAAAGCCGCAGTTTTACGGCATTGCCGCCAAACCTCGCCTTCGCGATAAGCTCCTCGGATTGCCCCGAGCGCTTCGTTATCTCGGTTATGTAAATCTCCGCGTCAATAGTCGTCCCCGCATACGCCCGCACAGGCAAGTAGAAGCCCGCCATATACCTCATCATAACAAGCACGCCGAGCATTGCCGCGGCGGCGGAAATCCACGCCTTCTTCTTCCGATTTTTCGGGGTCGCCAAGCAATAAATCAAGGCGGCAGACGCGAGAGCGAAGACTATCGCGCTCGGCAAACCGCCGCCAAAATATACCGTCAGCATCGACGCCGCCACACACGGCGCGGTTCTCACAAAGGGCAGCGAAAGCTGCGCTACCTTGGCTCTTTCAATAATGTCGGGCAAAGCGGGATTTAAATGAGCCCGGGCAGCGAAACTCCGCCCGTAACCTTCTCCATTTCCGCCGCTCCAACATCCTCAATCTCCTGAAGGATTTCGTTTACGCCGCTGATGATAAGGTCCTGAAGCATCTCAATGTCGTTGGGGTCAACAACCTCGGGCTTGAGCGTTACGGACTTCAGCTTCTTGTCGCCCGTCATAACAAGCTCCATAGCGCCGCCGCCAACCTGCTTCGTAAACTCCCGCGCCTCAAGCTCTTCTTGAACGCGCGTAATATCCTCCTGCATTTTCTGCGCCTTGCGCACCATCTGATTCATGTTGGCGTTGCCGCCGTTTGCATATCCTTGTGGAAGTCTTGATTTCATAAAATTGTCCTCCGTTATAATATTTATTCTTGTTTGTTTTGAACCTCTATCCCAAGCTGCCGGGCTTTGCCCAGCAGACTGTCCAGCTTGCTCTGCTCCTCTTCCGCGGGAGCGCCCTCGTCCGCCGCGTTTATTCTTAACGTGATTTTAAAGCCCAGCGCCTCGCAGACCATTTTCTCAACGTCCAAAAGCTCCTCGTCCTTGACGTTCTCCAGCAGCATTTTGTTGCTTGTGAATACATCAAGAAATTTCCCCGAAAGCCTTGCCGCAGACCCTGCCAGCATCGCCGAGTGCATTATGTCGAGCTTGGAAACCGCCGTCTGCCATTGCTTGTCCGAAATCTCGTTAGGAGCCTCAGGCTCTTTAATCTCGGGCTCTTGCAGTTTTGCCTCGTTGACCTCGGGCTCTTGGATTTCGGGCTTTTCCTCTATCGGGTAATCGTTAGTAAAAAAGCTGTCCTCCGGCGGAGCTTCCTCCCATGGGGGAGGCTCGTCTTGACCCTGCGGCGGTGATTGCGGCTCAACGGGAGCCTCGGGAATAACCTCCGCAGGCTTCGCCGCTTCGTCAGCAGGTGCTTCGGATTGAGGCTGATTTGCCGCCTTCATTTTCTCGGCAGTCTGCTTTATCAGTTCCTCGGTGCGGCGCGCGGTAACGCGTTCGCGCTCCGACATCTCCTCGTAGGGTTTCGGCACGAAGTCAACCTTCGGCGGCTCTAACTTAACCTCGGGAGCGGGCGGTTTTATTGCCGCCGGTCGTGAAATACCGGAATTAACCTCCGCGGACATCTCAAAATGACACATCTTGACAAGGCACATCTCCGCAAGGGTTTTGCGCTGCTTGGTCTTTCTGATATTGTCCGCGCATTGCTGCAACAGCGTCAAACAGCGGAGAATGTCAGAGAGCTCGTAAAGTCCCGCTATTTCGGCGATTTTCGGGTGGTCGTCGGGCAGCGCCGACAGCAACTCAGCCGCGTCGGGCGCGGTTTTGTAAATCATAAAATCGCGGTAAAGCCCCGAAAGCTCGTCAATAAACACTGCCAAATCTTTGGAATTCTTGTGAAGCTCGGACAGCAGCCGAATACAGCCCGCCGCGTCCTTCCGCGCCACCGTTTCAGCGATTCCGAATAGATGCGCGTTGTCCGAAACGCCCGCGTATTCGCGCACGAGCGCGGTTGTAATGCGCTCTCCCGCCGAAACACATCTATCGAGAATAGAAAGCGCGTCGCGCATTCCGCCGTCGGAAAGGCGCGAGATAAGCTCCGCCGCGTCGCGGTCGAGCTCGACGTTCTCCTGCTCGGCAACGCGCAGAAGCCGCTCGGTGCTCTCCTCAATTCCCACGCGCTTGAACTCCAGCCGCTGGCAGCGGGAGCTGATAGTCGTCGGAACTTTATGAACCTCCGTCGTCGCCAGAATAAACTTAACGTGCTCGGGCGGCTCCTCAAGTGTCTTAAGCAAAGCGTTGAACGCGTCCTTTGACAGCCCGTGCACCTCGTCGATGATGTACACGCGGTATTTGCAGCTTACGGGAGTGTAAGCGACCTCGTCGCGAAGCCGCCGAACATCGTTCACGCTGTTGTTTGAGGCCGCGTCCATTTCCACAATATCGGTTGCCTCGCCGTCCAGGATCTCGCGGCAGCGCTCGCACTCAAGGCAGGGGTTGCCGTTTTGGGGATTAAGGCAGTTCACCGCCATTGCCATAATCTTGGCGCAGGTGGTTTTGCCCGTCCCGCGAGAGCCCGTGAACAAATAAGCGTGAGCCGCCGTGCCGCTCGCCACTTGATTTTTCAAAGTGGTCGTTATCTCCTCTTGAGAAATAACATCATCAAACGTCCGCGGACGGTATTTTCTGTACAGTGCAAGATACAATAGAAAAACCTCCCGTTAAACGTTAAACTTTGCGGCTAAAAGGCTCTTCTAACTTCTTACCTCTAACCTCTGACTTCTAAATACAGCGCCCCCGATCATGGAAGCAGACTTGCTGCGGCACACAAAGAAATCCGCTTAATGCTGCTCGGTTCCCCGCCTGACATGGTTCACGGCACTCTGTTGCACAGGGTCTGCCCCCATGATCCGAGGCGCTGTCGTAATATCATAACTTTTATTATTATACACTATCTTCCCAAAAAAATCAAGGGGTTTTGGGATTTTTTCGCCGAAGCCGCATTACAGCTCGAACTTTCCGCCCGCGAAATCGAACGTCGCGAAGTAATCCTCGGGAGTTTCCGCGCGGCGTATCTGCTTTACGCTTCCGTCCTCGCGAAGCAAGAGCTCCGCCGAGCGCAGCTTGCCGTTGTAGTTGTAGCCCATAGAGAAGCCGTGCGCGCCCGTGTCGTGAATGGCTA
>CAYSHU010000054.1:0-13087 GCA_964430965.1 uncultured Ruminococcus sp.
TGTTCAAGGGCTTGGAGCAGCATTATCTGCCGATAAAATGCGGTCACTGCGGACGTTATTTTCTGCTTGAATCGGGGAAGTTTTCACAATATTGTACTCGCCCGATCAAAGGCAATGAGGATAAGGTTTGCCGTGATGTTGGGTTTCGAGAGAAGTATTCTAATAAAATCAAGTCCGATCCTATTTGGTTTATTTATTCACGGACATATAAGCAGCATTACGCACGGTATCTTAAAAAGAAAATGTCGCAGGCGGAGTTTCAACGGTGGGCGGATTATGCGCTTGAATTAAGGCAGAAAGCGGTTGAGGGGGAGTTGGATTTGTATGAGTATAAGAAATTGATCAGAGAATAAAATTTAAATTCGATCATTCCTCATAATAAATTTTTATTTCCCATAAAAGATACACTTGAAAATATTACAAGTTTGTGATATAATTTAAAAAGCCCCGGATTGTGTAAATTATAAAATAAAGGAGCCAATAAAAGCTATGAGAATTGCTGTCGTGGACGATGAAAAAATAATTTGTTCTCAGATCGAAAGGTACATTATGGGCTTTTTAAGCGAAATAGATATGAAGTCGGAAATTTCAGTATATTATTCGGGCGAAAGCTTTTGTTCGGCATTGAAAAGCGAGCCTTTTGATTTGATCTTCTTGGATATAGAAATGGGAGAAAGCTCCGGTATAGATGTCAGCAGATTTATTCGCAGCACACAGAGCGATCAAACAACACAGATCGTATATGTAACGGGAAAAAGCGAGTATGACAGACTTCTCTTTGATTTTCAGCCGCTTGGATTCATTGCGAAACCGGTAACCGAGCCTAAGATTAGGGATATTCTTGAAAAATATCAAAGAATATTCGGAAAGAACAAAACGACATTTCGGTATAATCTTAATCACACCGACTGCTGGGTCAGATTAAATGATGTAATTTATTTTGAAAGCGTGGATCGAAAGGTAAATATGTACTTAAACAGCACCGGCGAAGTGATCACATTTTATATGAAAATGACAGACATATATGAACAGGTAAAAAAAGATTCTTTCTTATTTATACACAAGTCATTTATAGTAAATGAACGTTATATCACGGCTTTTCAATCGGACTTTGTGAGAATGGCAAACGGAAAGGAACTGCCTGTTTCAAGGCTGCGGAGAAAAGATGTTCTGCTTAAGCAAATGGAAATTGAGATGGGAGGCGGCTCAAATGACGGTTGATGAAGTGGTTTTATTTATCGCGGTGAACGTGTTTGAGGTGGAAATTATCCGCCGTTCAATGATAATATTTTTACAAAAGCCGCAAAAGAAATTCTCGTTCTTCTTTTCCTATTTTCTTAGATTTATCACATCGGTTATCACGCACGGGCTTGATAACCACATTATCGAAATTGCCATTGGTGCAATAACGCTTGGATTTATCGAGGCGCAATATAATGGCAGTATTAAAAAAAGGATATCAAGCTTTGCTTTTACTTTTGCCCTTATATATCTATGTGATCTTGTCGTGGGGCTTTTTTTTGAGCCATCAACGAACGGCAGTCCAAATGTAGGCGTGTTGATTATATCAAAATTACTTGGTTTTATGATCGTCATGATCACAAAAAAACTCATCGGCTCTAAACGTGAAAGCATATCTAACAATGCCGAAATAAGTGCGGCGGTATTGGTTCCGATAACTACCGCGGCACTGGAAGCTATGTTGATTTTTTCAACAGAATCGGTATTTATCGTTATTACTTCTGCTGTTATTGTACTGTTTTTGAACATCTTTGTATTTTATATGTACGATAAAATTTCCGAGAATTACCGTCAAAAAGCTGCGCTTGCCAAAGCAGAACAAGAAAAGGAAATATACTACAATCAATGCATAAATTTGGTGAATTCACAGGATACGCTGCGCCAATTCCGGCATGATATAAACAATCAGCTTGAAATGGCAAACATACTTTTGGATAAAGGCGATACCGAGGAATTAAAAGGGCAGCTGCAAGATATACTCTCAAGCGGTCATTATTATAACGAACCTATTTGCTTCACGGGAAATGTTGCGGTGGACGGAATTTTAAATTACAAACTTGATAAGATCAGACAATTCGGTGCGGAAATCGAAACCGAGCTAGCGGTTCCATGCCAATCTTTTATGAGCACTAAGGATCTCACGTTAATATTAGGGAATTTGCTGGATAATATAATTGACGCGTTTGCTTCAATGCAGTCAAGAAAATATTGCTTTGTACAGGTCAAGTACAGCAAAAGCCGTTTGTTGATACAATTAAAAAACACCTATGAATCCGCGCTGCTTTTTGAAAACGGCAGGATCGTCAGCAGCAAATCGGACGACGAACCGCACGGGATCGGGCTGAAAAGCGTTCGCGAGGTCGCAGAAAAATACAATGGCTGCATGGAAATCGGTAACAATGACGGGTTATTTTTTGTTAAAATGATCCTTCTGATACCATTGGGCAATGCATTGGAATAATATTTTGACTATCGGCTTAGCTTTTTGGTTAAGCCGATTTTGTATTGCAAACATTTTACCGCAATTTAAAGACATTTCACTTCAACATTCGGTACAAAACAAAAAAATGTGATAAACTGAGTATGATAAAATCTTGTTTGGAGGGGTTGAAATGAAAAAATATATAGCTTGTATCGTGTGTATTTTACTGCTGTGCAGCGGTTGTAAGGCAAACGCCGTACAGGATAAGGCAGAGATCATACCGTATTCACAGGTCAAAGAAATTTGCTATGTAAAACAGGAATTTAAAATTAACGGAATTGAATTATCATCTCCGCAGCAAATTGCCTCATACGATGATATATTGTTTATCTGTGACACCGGAAATTCGAGAATTATCAAGTGTGATTTGAAAGGGAATGTGATAAGTGAATTTGGTGGGCTTGGCTCGATGACAGGCAATTTTGTCGAACCGATCTGCATTGACGTATCGTCTTCTCAAATTTGCGTTTATGACCGCGGCAGAGATAAAATTCAAGTCCTGACTTTGGACGGTGAACCGCTTTGGGAATACGATCTTAAAGAGAAATTTAATTTTATTTCGGATATTGTCGATGTTGAAATATGCGAAGATGAAACCGTTTATTTTTCGCTGGTCGCTTACGGAAAGCATACCGGTAATTCCGGAATATATTTGCTTAAAGCAGGAGATATTGCAAAGATAAGCAGCTGTACGGTAGGATATTTGACAGGCATTGAAGACAATATTTATTTTATGTCTAAGTATGAGCTAGGAGATGACAACAATTGGATATCGGGATATGCCGAAATGCTTAAAATCACCGACGATAATTCGGAACGCGTCTCGGCTTTTTCCGACAGCTTTTCCGCCGAAGGAGTTGATCATTTTGACAGAAAGCTGTACACATTTAATTATTGCTCGCAATCCGTTGAATCCTTTTCAACAGACGGCAGATATATCTCGACGGTATTTGCGGAGCCTGTTGTTAATGACTTCGTTTACAGAGGATTCTGCGCGGATAAATACGGAAATTTGTACCTTTCCGACAGCGCAGGAAATACAATATATAAGCTGGTGAGAGAATGATAAGATTTGCTTTTTATTTTCGCTCTGCTCTAAACAACATTACACATAACAAGCTGCTTAGTACTGCAAAGTTTATAACTTCTTTTTTCTGTATGGCGGTCGTGCTGTTTTTGATCGGAGCATACAGCGGCGGCTTGTCATTTATTCGTGAAAGATGTGATTTTCGCGATATTTCGGAGCTTAAAATGTATGTGGCTGAGGATAACCGAAGTTTACCGAAAAATCCGGACGACGCGGAGCATTTTATTTTTTACGCCAGAAACAAAAGGCTTTTGTTTGGCAGCAAATATCTTTCCGGTGCGGGGCTTGCTTTGACCAATCTGAAATTTGCCGATTTGTTTAGTGATTTTTTTCAAGAGGGAGCTTATATTTCCGATCCGGAAAAAGAGTGTGTGATAGGAAATGAGCTCGCGGCAAAATACAATATTGGTGTTGCCGAAAGAATTTCGATAGGATCAAAGGAATATACGGTATGCGGAATAACCGAAAACGCGGGATACAGCAGTACGATACTGCTTTGTGATCCGCGGGAACTTGATATCGGCTGTCCGCAGATGTATATATCCGCAAAAGACCTTTACGGAAGCGGGCTTATATATACAGGTACCGATATATATAATTATTTCGCGTCAATGACAGATCTGTCCGATTTGATCCCTATAATAGCCGCTTGTATTTTTATGCTGATTTTTTCGGCGGTAAACATATTCAATATTATGATCATTTATGCTAAGAAATCGGCGCGGAAAACACAAATTACCCGTTCGCTTGGTGCTTCAAAAGCTGCAAGTTTTGTAATACTTTTTTTAGAAAATATGTTGATAAATACCGCGGCATTCATAACGGCTTTTGTACTGCTGATCACGGCAAGGAGTACGATTTTATTGTTTTTTTCAACCACCTTGGAGTTCGGATTTACAGAAATACTTTTAGCATTTTTTGTATCGGTGATCCTATCACTGATCTATTCGTTCAGGCTTTTTAAACGGGAGGCAGTATGTATTCTTTAGCGGTTATTATAAAAAGAATTTGGAAAAGAAAAGCAGCAAATCTGATCACGGCGGTGCAGATTTTTATCGGAGTTTCCCTGATCGCATTTTCTTTTAATATATTGACATATACCCGGGAGAAAAACAAAGAACTTATGGGGAGTGCAAAAGACAAGATATATACAATCTCAATCCGTAATTCCCCTAAAGATCCGCAGCTTCATATTATTTCCGAGGATCAGCTAAACCGCATAAAGAATAATTCGGATTTACATACCATGGTATCGGTCAATTATAATATCATTACATTTGCCGGAACATCGCACTTTGAAAACGGTGAAAGTATAACGGATAGGTACGTTATTTCCTTTTCGGAGAAAGCCGAAAATATATCAGCCGAGAAAGAATTCGCGGATATTCTGTCTAAAATTACCGCCGACAATACAGTTAATTTTAATGATATTGACTTCAATTCAATAAGTGATTTCGACTTTTTTGATGATGGAGAGGAATATATTCATTCCTGTATTTTACCTTTGAATATGTATTGGAAAACTGCACGACCGAGCGCATTTGCGGAATTTGATCTTGTCGTTGTTTGTGAAGACGCAGGCAAGGTTGAAAAAATATTCGATCTTGAGGAGATTCTTTCCGAATCGGAGGAATACGATTTTTACATCGGCAATGATCTTTATGACTTTCTTGAACAAGCTTCGTATGCTGATTCGTCATCGTCAAGAATTATTCTTTTTTCTGCAATTGTTCTGATCGTTGTTTTTATAAGTACGGTTTGTATCTTCCGGCTTTTGATAGATGAACGAGCCTTTGAGATCGCTGTTCGCAGGGCATCGGGTGCGGGAGCAGGAAGGGTTTTCTCGGAATTTGCAATCGAACTGCTTTTGATCTCCATTACTCCGGCATTACTTTCAATTATGTTTCTTGGTTTGATTTTCAGAAATGAATTTGAATTTATCGGCATTGTAATTCCGGGTATGTATATTGCTCCGGGACTTCTTGCCGTTTTGGGAGTTTTTCTGGCGGATATTATTTGTTTGATTGCCGTTGCTTTTAAAATATATCGCCTAAAACCGTATGAATTATTGATCTCGGAGGGGTAATATGCTGATTGAAATTCAAAAATTAACAAAATCATATCGAATAGCCGAAGAAAAAAAGACGGTACTGAGCGATTTTGATTTTTCGCTTAGCGAACATGAATTTCTCGCAATTAAGGGAAAATCGGGCTGCGGAAAATCAACGCTTTTAAGAATTTTGGGTCTGATGGACAATTACGACAGGGGAAGTTACAAGTTTTGCGGAATTGATATAGATCTATTAAGTGATAAAAAGGCTTCAAAACTTCGCAATCGTGATATTGGATTTGTATTTCAAAACTTTAATTTGATTCCCGAATATTCAATACTTGAAAATCTTGAGATACCGCTGGGATATGCGGGCGTTCGCCGTAAGGAGCGTATGCGCAGGATTGAAGAAATACTTGATAATTTTGAATTAACAGACAAAGTAAATTGTTACCCGAATCAATTATCCGGCGGACAACAGCAGCGAGTCGCTATTGCAAGAGCCTTAATAAACAAGCCAAAGGTAATACTTGCCGATGAACCCACCGGAAATCTTGACGAAGAAAATACAAAGTCGGTAATGCGGCTTTTCTCGGAATTACATCAAACCGGCGTAAGTATCGTAGTGGTCACGCATGATGATCTGACTGCTTCATTTGCCCAACGAGTTATGGTTTTAAACTGAGCTTTTATGAATTGGTCGGTTTATTATTATATTGCAAAATTTGTACCGGCGGCACTTGTATAATGTGCCGCCGGTAGTATGCAGGGGGATATTTGCTTTAATAGAGCCGTTTGAGATAAAGGTGTTTTCATATTGTTATGATGACTAAAGGAGTGTGATTTGTTTTGGAAAAAAAGGACGAGCTAAAACTCCAAATAGAAAACATAGTTTTCGACACGGCGAAATGCACGGTAAAGCTGTTTTACGACCCGACCAACGATAGCCTGCGCGTGCTGGTTTTTTCGCGCTTGTCCGAAACGCAAGGCTCCGAAAAAGAATGGCTTGATATGTCAAGCTACGGGCAATGCTGTCCGGAGACAGACGATCCCGCAGCGATGCGGGAGCTTGCCGACTGCATAAAAAACGAGCCGTGGCTTCAAGTGATTGGCAAGGAAAAAACACCGTTCAAGGACGAAAAAATAAAGCAAGCCGTGCTCGATCGACTTGATAATAGGAGGAAAACAAATGAATGACACATTAAAAATCTTGATTGAAAACGTAATTTTCGACACCGCGAAAAGCGAGATCGAGCTTATTTACAACCCCGCCGACGAAGCCCTCCTTGTGTGGATCTCGTCGTACTTGTCCGAAACGCACAACTCCAAAAAGAAATGGTACGACCTTACAAGCTACGGTCAGTGCGATTTGCCGATAAGCGACTTCGTGACGCTGCGCGAGCTCGCCGACTGCATAAAAAACGAGCCGTGGCTTCAAATTATCCGCAAGGAAAAAACGCCGTTCGAGGACGAAAAAATAAAGCAAGCCGCGCTCAATCGCCTTTACAACGCCGCCCGTGACCTCGGGGATTTCCTTGCGGAGAAAATTAAAGAGGGCGGTTTTCGGGACATAACGGACGGCGACGGCTGGATAAAATACTGGAAAATGGTTATAAGGGTAGAGGACAATTACCTGAAGGATCATCGCCTCCACGAGCCGTTCCGCGCGCTGATGAAGGACCTACCGAATGCCGACCCGCGCTTTGAAATCCAACTCCCGGAGCCCCAGACGCGCCGCCTGTTGAGCGGCGCGGAGATAACAGAGCGCCCGATCGAAAAATACAAGATCAGATTTAAGGAGGAAAAATGTTCGTAAATTACAACGGGCAGCTTTATCGCCTGATAAAAAGCAGCCTCTATTTTGACGGAAAGCCCGCGATAGCGACGGATTTCAAGGAAAAAACGGACGGAACGTTTTCCGCGGTTTCGGATTATTTTATAAAGGAATTTGACCCCGAAGATTTGAATGACCCGAAAATCGAGGACATTTTCGACGTGGATTATTTTGTGGTTTATGACGATAAAAGCGAAACAGTCGCGAGAAAGCTCGCCGAGCTGAAAGCTGAGATCAAGGAGATCAAGCGCGGAGAAGCCGTCGGCGAGGACGAATACGACGCGGTTTTCCGCCATATCTGGAGCGCCAACGGCGGCGCGCCTATTCTCAATCCGCCGTTGATTAAAAACAATGAGGTCGAGCTGATACTCGGCGGCAAAAGCTGCTCCGACGATTGGATAGAATTCGAGCGCGGCTGGTGCTATAAAGCCGTGAATATTTACGACTGCGAGCGGCTGTTCGTGCGTTACACCTACACCGTCCGCGGCGGGAAAAAGCTCGCGGAGAAAGAGGTAGTGGAAACGACATTCTCTCCCGAGGAATTCAAAAAAGAGAAGCTGAAATACGCTTACAGCAGCATTTAAAGGAGGAATTAAAATGGGCTTTAAAGAATTCCTGGAAAAGAGCGAAGCAATGCGAAAAGGCTACACAAGCAGCCTCGCGCCCGCGGATAAAAAATTCCGCGAGAAGCTGAAAAAGCATTTTTCGGAAATCCCCGCGCTTTTCGAGGAAATTTACAGCTCTTGCAACGGCACGGTTCGGGAGATTGAGGAGCAGGAGTTTTTCGATTTTCTGCCGGGCTATCGGCTGATGCAAATTGACGAGATAACTGAGCTCGGCGAAGCGTTCAGCTGTCCCGATTTTGATACAATTATCCCGTTCCTCGCAGACTATTCGGGGAGTTATTACGCCTGCGCCGACGGGCAAATCGTCCTCATTACGGACGGCGAGCTCGACGTGCTTCACGCAAGCGCCGACGACTTTTGGAAAACGATCATCGCGTTTTACGACGAGGGCGCTTATTTCCTCGACGAGGACGGCTACCTCGATTACGATTTGGATAAGGAATCCGAAATCGCCGAAAAATACAATCCCGAAATAAGCTACTGGAGGGAGGACTGAAAATGTACGTAACGCGCATTTTTTACGACGATTTGTCCGACCCGAACAGCCCCGAAAAACAAATCGAGCGCCCCGCGTGGCAGGACGCGGAGCGCGTAATAAACAGCCTCGACGGCAAAATCACAACGCAGATCTGCATGGATAACGGCTGCGAGGATAACTATTTCTGCATAGGCGGAGGAAACGGCGGCTTGTGTAACGTCTTTGTTTCCGAAAACGATAACGAAATCATTCACACTCTTCTCAATCCAAATCCCGAGCCCGTCGCGCGCAGATTAGTAACGGGCGGGCAGGCGGGCGATTTTGAGGATAAGATCGTCGTGCCGCTTGAAACGGCGATGATCGCCGCGAAAAAATATTTCGAGGCGGGCGAGCTTTGCGAGGAATTTGTTTGGGAATAAAATCAGCGGAGGTCAAGTCATGTCAAATGATGAAAAAGAGTTTATAATACCAAATCAGTATAAAGAGTTTTTGAAAATCAGTAATGGTATCAGTTTTGATGGCGGGCTTATATTATATTCGGCGGAAGAGCTAAAACAAATGAATGATGAATTACAGGTTCAACGGTATCAACCCGATTATATCGCTATCGGAGATGACGGCGGCGGGTTAGTGTTTTTAATGAAGCAGGCAGCAAATGCCGAAGAAGTGATCTGTGTTGATATGTCGGATTATGATGTGGACGATCCGTTTTGTAAAATTGCAAATTTTAACGTATGGTATAAGGAGGGATGTAACCTTCCCGAAGAAATGCCGGAAGCCGATAATGGTTTTGATGAAGTGGGAGATGTCTGGCTGGTAAAAATGCCGAGTGATGGGATCAAAGGCTTAATTAAAATCAAAAACATTTTTAATATGGATATTACTGCTTCTCGGTTACTGGCGTTATCAAAAGAATTGCCGGGTAAGCTGATCCAAAACATTACATACGCTAAAGCTGTTCAATTTATGGAAAAAGCGGGAGAACCGGAAATATTTGTTTTCAAAAAAAGCGTTAAATGAGGGCTGAAAAACAATATTTTGATTATGATACGGACGGCAACATAATGTGATGAAGAATAGAGGCGCAGCGCTATGGAGATAAAATATAATGAACTAATCGCAGAATGGGAATATGAGGGCAAAAAATCATATAGAGCGGACGGTATCATAGGCGCACATATAGTCGGAGCTCTAATACATATAGAGATGTGTTGTGAAGGCATATATGAACATCGGTTTGTTAGCTTGGACGGAAATGATGTGCTGCAATATAAGAGAACAGGTGAGGTTACTGTATTTTCGGATACGGGAGCAGTTTTAAAATGCTTAAATTTTAAAGAAGCAGGAGGTGCTTTAGTAACTCCAAATCGATTTTTTATTCTCGCGTATGAAACCGAAAATGGGGAAATATATGAGTTCAATAGAAATGCCGAGCTGCTGAAAACATACACTCCTCCGCATAAATTTTCATTTTACAGAATTGTGGATTTTAAAGACGGACTTGCAGTAATATGTAAAGGAGACGCGGATATGGCGGACAGGTTTGGAAGAAACGATTGGCGGTTTGTGTATAATAGTGAAACAAATTGTTGGGAACAACAATCATTGGCATATTAAAAAGGCAGATGAAATCGGAAAGGGTCAAGCAAAGCCGCCTCAAACACCGAGGCGGCTTTGAAATTTATTTGTTGATAGGCTTTCTCACAAACCTGTCGCGCTCGTCAATTTCCATTTTGTAGAATTTAGTGATCCCCGCGATTTTCGCGGCTTCGATAATTGTGCGCTCGGTGTATTTTGAAGTCCGCAATCCGATAGTGACGCTTTGCGGCTTCTTGCGGATAATGTCGCGGCTGCAAAGCCGAAACGCGGGAATTAACCGCCACTCCTTGTCGTATTTGTGGCACTTGTTTTTGATAAGCGAGAGCTTGGTGTTCTCCCAGCACAAAAAGCGCCGAAGCTCGTTATAAACGGCGGGTGTGGGGCGCGTCAGGAACAGAAGAATTTCGTGCGCCGCGTAGTCCGTCGCGTCGAATTTTTTGCCGCTGTAATAAATCGGGAACAAGTTCGCGCGGAGCGCCTCGCTTTCCCACAATGCTTCCGTGAATTCGGGAGAAAAATCATATTCGAGCACGAAGCCCTTGTGATTGTCCGCGTATTTCATCCAGCTGCTTTCGTTGCGGACGCTCTCGCAAAAGCAGACGGAATATGTATCGATCTGCATATTCCGCCGCAGCTTGATTATGTCGTCCTCCGACGGAAACGAGGGGCTGAGCTTCAGATCATTCTTTTTGAGCGCTTTTTCGTTGAATTCGGGAAAGCGTTCTTTGATTATTGAAGGTATCGCCGCGGGGTCGTTTTTTATCGAATTCACAAGCCCCAGAAGCGCGGGGATATCCGTTTTCATAAACGTGTCAAACGGGTCGTCATAGTGATCGGCGGAGGAAAAATACATAAAGTTATTTTCAAGCTCGTCCAGCGAGCTCTCCGTCGCGGGGCGAAACCGAAACAGCGAGCGGGGACGCGCCACAACGCCGCAAATCGCGTTTCGCTCCTCGTCAATATTTTCAATTTTCCCGCTTTGAGAAAGCAAGTCGTTCCAAAATAATTTAAGCTGTCTGTCGGTCATTTCAGCCTCCGCGTTTATTGTTCTTTTGTCGGTAAGTATATTATAGCAGAAAATTCGGCAAAAGTCAACAGAACAAGCAAATTTCCCCCGCCGAAGCGGGGGAAAATCTGCAAACAATCAAGATATATATTGCAAGTGAATTAAATCACTCGACTTACTCAACGGCTTATTCAACTTCCTCAACACGGACGTTGGAGATATAAATCGTCGCGGTGGAGCCGCAGTGACCCATATTGAACTCCAGTCTGCCGTTCGGGTCGTTCTTCGCGGACATCGTGAAGTCGAACGTGTAGTTCGTCTTTTCGGTCGTGAGGTCGAACTTCGTGTCGTCGAGGTAGCGTCCCCAGCCCGCCGTCGGCGCGGTTACGGCAACTATCATCTGGCGCGCCTCGTCGGAGTAAGCGTCAAACGACACGCGATACTTCTTGCCTTTCATCATCGGAAGCTCGGGCTGGAAAATCTGCACGGAATAATCCTGCACGCCCTCTTTTTCTGTTGTGATTATCAGCGTGTTGTCCTTTATTTCAGCCGTGCCCTTGCCGCCGTCAGCCTTGTAGAACGTCCAGATTTTGTCGTCGGAAAGATCCTCCGCCTCGGCGAAATCGCCGTTGTAGATAAGGTTGCCGTCCTCGAGCGGTTCGCGGAATTTAACCTCGGGCTTTGTTACGTTAGTGTCATAGCTCGGCTTCTGATAAACGCGAACATAATCGATCTCAAACTGCGCCTTGTCAAAGTTCGTCGTCGCGTCGGGATTTCCGGGCCAGTTTCCGCCGACCGCGAGGTTCATCTGCACGAAGAACGGCTGATCAAACGGCGCGGGATAGGGCTTGTCGTCCTCGCCCTCCACCGCGGAGAACCAGTCGTTTACAACAAGCACTTCGGTGTTGTCGACATACCAGCGCATTTCGCCGGGCTCCCATTCAACGCTGTATTCGTGGAAGCCGTCGCCGAAGTTCCCGGTAATTGTGCCCTGCTGCTCGGCGTGCGGAGCGCCGTAGTGTACGGTGCAGTACGCCGTCGACAAATCGTTTCCGAGCGTTTCCATAATGTCGATCTCGCCGCACTTCGGCCACTGTCCGTAATAGCTTTCGTCCTCGGGCATCATCCAGATCGCGGGCCACAGGCCCTGTCCCTCGGGAGCCTTCGCGCTGACAACCACCTTGCCGTAGGTAAACGGCTTTTTGCTCTGCGAATTAACCTTGCCCGACGTATAATAATCCTTGCCGTCCTTTTCGGTTTTCACGGCCTTGAGAATGAGCTTGCCGTCCTGTACGAAAATATTTTCGTCGGAATCGGTATACTGCTGGAGCTCGTTATTAGTCCAGCCCGGCTCGCGGAGCTCCTTGTTCCAGATGCTCTCGTCGAGCTTGTCGCCGTCAAACTCGTCGTTCCACAAAAGGTTATAGCCCTCGAGCTCGGGCGCGGCGGTAGGCTCGACATTGCTCCGGGTGTCAGCCGAAGCGCCGTTTGCAGGCTCGCTCCCGCCGGATTCGGTTTTGGAAGCGCATCCGCCAAGCAGTCCCAGCGCGGTAATAATCGCCGCGAACGGCAAAATAATTTTCTTCATAACAAATTCTCCTTTCGGTGACTTATTATCTTTATTATATTCCCGAATGAAAAGAAAATATATAAAAATTATTGCTTTTTTGTAACTTTTATGATATAATATAGTTGTCGACAATAAACATACCCAGACCGCATTTTAGCGCTTCGACCAACAGCAACATACCCGGCGAAGCGTCAAAGGCACGTATCAATCAACAGAAACACACCCAGCGAAGCGTCAAAGGCGCGTATCAACCCAAAGCAACACACCCAGCGAAGTGTGAAATTTCAAAAAGTGTCAAGATTTTGCGAAGCAAAATCTTGACCGGTTCCCTCAG
>CAYSHU010000055.1:0-12946 GCA_964430965.1 uncultured Ruminococcus sp.
GGGTTTATGGGCGACGAGCACACCATTCTTTACGTTTCGGGCGAGGAGAGCGAACGGCAGATAAAGCTCCGCGCGGAGCGCCTCGGCGTGAAGTGCGACAATCTGTTCCTCGCGTCAAACAACAGCTGCGAAAGCATTATAAAGGCGGTCGTCGAAAACAAGCCCGAAATGGTCATCATCGACTCGATACAGACTATAACGTCCTCCGCGCTGAACTCCACGGCGGGGAGCATTGTGCAAGTCCGCGAGTGCACGGGCGCGTTTATGCGTATGGCGAAGTCCGAGGAGATACCCGTGTTTATCGTGTCGCACGTCAACAAGGACGGCGGCATCGCGGGGCCGAAAATAATGGAACACATCGTTGACACGGTGCTGTATTTCGAGGGCGAAAAGCAGCTCTCGTACAGAATTCTCCGCGCGATCAAAAACCGCTTCGGCTCGACGAACGAGATAGGCGTTTTTTCAATGGACGACGACGGGCTGACCGAAGTCGCAAACCCAAGCGAGATGATGCTCTCGGGGAGGCTGAAAAACGTTTCCGGGAGCGCCGTCGTGTGCGCAATGGAGGGCACGCGCCCTATCCTCGCGGAGGTGCAGGCGCTAGTCACGAAATCGAGCTTCACATCGCCGCGGCGCGTGGCTACGGGGTTCGATTACAACAGACTGTATATGATCCTCGCGGTGCTTGAAAAGCGCTGCGGCTTCGCGTTCGGGGGCTTGGACGTTTACGTCAACATCGTCGGCGGCTTGAAAATCGACGAGCCCGCCGCCGATTTAGCCGTCGCAATGGCGCTCTGGTCGGGCTTGTGCGACAAGGCAATCCCCGAGGACTTGCTTGTGTTCGGAGAGGTGGGCTTGGGCGGCGAGATACGCTCCGTAAGCCGCGTCCGCGAGCGCGTCAAGGAGGGAGCGCGGCTTGGCTTTACGAAATGCGTAATTCCGAAAAACTCGTTTAAGGAGCTCTCGAAAGCGGAGGATTACGGGATAAAAATCATCGGAGCGGATACGATTTCAGGCACGTTTAAGGCGGTTGGCAAATGATGAAAAAACGTTTGATATGCGCGGGAATTTTCGCGGCGGTTCTCGGAATTGAGGTACTTATCGCGCTGTTTGTTCACGACGCGTTTGTGCGCCCTTATCTGGGCGACGTTCTGGCGGTGGTTTGCGTTTATTTTTTCGCGCGGATTTTTCTCCCCGAAAAGCCGCGGTATCTGTCGATTTTCGTGACGGCGTTCGCGTTTTTGGTGGAGCTCGTTCAGCTTACGCCGCTGTCCGAGATTCTGCCGTCGCCGCTTTCAATAATCGTCGGCGGAACGTTTGATTTTGTCGATTTGGGGTGCTATCTGGTCGGCGGGATAATTTGCTTTCTTATTGATATCAAAACTCCCCGAAAATAATCGGGGAGTTTTTGCAGCGTTTTTTGAAAACGCGTGTATATGTAAGTGAAGGGGCAAACCCCTTCCTACTGTACAGTAACGGAGGACACAATGAAACCGAATGAACAACGCCTTGCCGAGCGCCTGAAAAACGGCGACGCGGCGGCTTTGGGAAAAATAATCGACGCGTTTTCGGGGTACGTCTGCGCCGTTATCCGCAACTTCTCGCGCGGGGCGTTATCGGAGCAGGACGTCGACGAGCTGTGCTCGGACGTGTTTTACAGGCTCTGGCAGAAGCGCGATAACCTTGACGCGGAGCTCGGTCTTAAAGCGTATCTCTCGGCGATAGCGCGAAACGCGGTCAAGAACCGTTTCAGAGCGCAAAAGCCGCCCGCCGAGGACATTGACGAGCTCGACATCGCGGACGACTTCTCGATTGAGGAGCTCGCCGAGCGCCGCGAGCTGATGAGGGCGCTTTACGAGGCGCTTGAAACGCTCTCGGACGCGGAGCGCGAGGTGTTCCTGCGGTTTTACTTCTACGGGGAAAAGTCCTCCGAAATAGCGATAAAAACGGGCGCGGCGGAAAGCTCCGTGCGCTCGAAGCTCTCACGAACGCGGGCTAAGCTCCGCGAATATTTGACGGAAAGGGGTTTTGAGTATGCGTGAATTTTTCGACAACATTCCATTAGACAACGAAGAAATTTCAAAAGAACGTCTCGACAACATCAAGACCTCCGTTCTGTCGCGAGTAAAGGAGGAAAAAGCAATGAGCAAGAAATCCACAATCAGAATGGTAACAATCGCGGTTGCCGCGGCGACGACGGCGGCGCTGTCGGCGATGATAGCAAGCGCGGAGCAGCCGACGGCGGCTCCCGCGGCGGACGTTGATTACACGGTTAAGGAAACGGTTGAAACGACCAACGAAACGGGCGAGCTGCCGGGCGAGGCGGCTTTCAAGGAGTACATCGAAAAGGCGAAAGCCGAGGACGTGGGCGCACCCGGGAAAACCCCCGAAAATGCGAACGGCTGGACAAAGGTAGACCCGAACGACTATGTGTGCATACAGCCCGCCGACAACCCCGACGTGTACTATTATTACTTCCAGCTTTCCGAAGATGATCTTAAGGAAAAGCTTGACAGTGGCTTTGTGTTGATTGCTGATAATGCTAATGCAATACACCCAAATGAGGTTTTTGTAAACGATTGATAAACCACTCTCCCAATTATAGAAAATCCCCCGATTTTTCGGGGGAATTTTTCTGTTATTTGTGCGCCTTTGCCGCTTTGTTAAGCGCCTTAACGTACTCCTCGCGGAGAGATTTCGGCGACAAAATCTGCGCGTTTTCGCCGAACTGGAACAGCCACCCGAAGAACGGCTCGGGGCTTGACGCGCGGACGGGAACCTTTACCGTAAAATGCTCCGCGCCGTCGGGAATGAGCGTTATCTGCTTGCCAAAGCGGTCAATAACCGCGCCAATAAGCGAGTTTTCAAAGCGGAGCTTTACGTCCTCGACGTCGCCGCTGAACATCGAAAACGTCGAGCCCATATAATCCGACAGCTTAAAGCCGCGCGGCATTTTCTGCGCGGGCTCGTCGAGAATCCGCACGTCCTCCATTTTGTCAACGCGGAAGTGCGAAATGCTGCCGCGCTTCTCATAGTGCGCGATGAGGTAGTATTTCTCGTCGCTCCACGTCAGCGCGTATGGCGAGCAAACGCGCACGCCGTCGCGATATTTTTTGCGCTTTTTTATGTCATAATTAAAGTACTTAAACGAGATCATTCGCTTCTCGTTGATCGCGCGGTGGATTTCGTTGACGTTGTAATAGATGCGCTCGTTGTCCGTTGTGAGGCGGTTCGCGATGTAGACCTGGCGGCGTATGGATTTCGCCTCGTGCTCGCTGCAAAGGCTCTCGAGCTTCGCGATAAGCTCCTTGGCTTTCTTCTCGGTGAAGAACCGCGACGACGCGACCGCGTCCGCTAAGAGCTTGAGCTCGGGCAAATCGAACGTTCTCGCTGCGAGGCTGTATCCCGCCGCCTTGCCGAGCTCGGAATCGATCTCCATGCCGAACTCCCGAAGCTCGTCGATGTAGCTGTAAATCGCCTTGCGCCCCGCTTCCACGCCGTATTTTTTCAGCTCGCCTTGGAGCTCGGGCATAGTAAGCGCGTGCTCGCTGTCGGTTTTCTCGGAGAGTATCTTGTAAAGGTACAGTATCTTCGCTTTGCCGGCTTGCTTTTCTTCCGTTGCTTTTTTGTTTTCGGGCATTTTATTATCCTCCGCGGGTTTTCTTTTATTATAACGCAAATATCACGTTTTGTCAACCGCAAAAGCGCGCCCAAAGGCTATCCTTTGGGCGCGCCGTTTTTAATTACTTCCATGAAAGATTTAACTGCCGATTGTTCGCCACGCAGTCCGAAAGATACAAATCGATAAGCGTCTGATAGGGAATTCCCAGATTCGCCGACATTTTTTTGAAATATTCGACGTTGCTGTCGGAGAGGTTTATCGTTATCTGATGCTTCGCTTGCTGTTTTAAGCGCTTGGCGTAGGGATTTAGCTTGGCGTTGGAGAAATCGTATTCGTCTAACATAAATATCACCTCATATACTTCCATAATTATATTATAATTATTTTCAAATAATTTGTCAATAGCTTATTAAAATTTTGCAACAATAATCCCCCGCCTTTGCGAGGGATTTTGGTAATGCGCTTACAGCTTCACGATGTCGAACAAATTCTGCACTATCTCCCAGTTCGGGATAAAGCAGCGGTTGATCGTCCAGTAGGACGCGCCCGCAAGGTCGAATTCGTCTACTAGGCGGAGCTTCGCGTCAATGCTTTTCGCGTCGTCGAACCAGACGACGTGGCGCGTGCCGTTTTCGGTGTAGTAGAAATACGGCGTCTGGCTTTTCTCATCGTAGAGAATTTCGGAGTTGAAGCGGATTGCCGTGTTGAGCGCCGCCGTGAAGCCGATGCTCGAAGCCGCCGTTCCGCGAACAAACGGCAGCGTCCAGTCGTAGCCGTAGTTCGGCATTCCCATGATGATCTTCTGCGATGGGATCTCCGTCACCGCGTATTCCAGAACGCGCCGCACCTCGTTTATCGGCTGGACGCTCATCGGGGCGGAATAAGTGTACCCCCACTCATAAGTCATTATAATCACATAATCCGCCGCCTCGCCCTGTACCTTATAGTCGTGCGACTCGTAGAGGATACCCGGCTGGTCGGCGCGATATTTCGGGGCTACCGCGGTGATGAGAATGTAGCCGTTCTCGTGCAGCCGCCGCGAGAGCTCCCGCAAAAAGGCGTTGTAAGCGTCTTTGTCCGTTGGCGAGATGTACTCCATATCAAGATTAACACCGCCGTAGCCCTTGTTTTTAAGCTCCGCGAGAATTGACGAGATAAGCCGCTCGCTCGCTTCGGGGTCTGCGAGAATTTGCGTGAGAACGTCCGTCGAGAAGCTGCCCTCGAAAATGTTCGTAACCACCATAAGCGGCATTACACCCGCGTTTTTCGCGCGTTGAATAATCGAGTCGTCGCGCGGCGCTTCAAGCTCGCCCGCGGGAGTTACCGAATAGGAAAACGGCGACAGATACGTCAAAAACGGCAGCGAGCAGCTAAGCGAGCTCTCGGTTATCGACGGATAAGCGTAGCCGTTAATCACCGCAGGGCGGCGCAGGACGTCACTTGAGATCGGGATATTCACGACCTCGCCGACGGAAAGCGCTATCGGGTTTACGTCGGGATTTGCGGCAAGCAGCTCGTCAAGCGGCGTGTCAAACTCCATAGCAAGCGAGTACAGCGTCTGCCCCTCTTCAATAGTGTGGCGGATTGAATTCGACATTATGATCAAATGCTGCCCCACAACAAGGCTGTTCGGGAAATTCAGCGCGTTGTCCGCGACAATGCGGCTTACGGGAACGCCAAAGCGCTTGGAAATCGCGTCCAAGCTGTCGCCCGATTTTACGGTATAAATAAACATAAATCGCTCCTTTCAACGAGCCTCCAAGGCTATCTCTTTTCTCGCGCCGAGAATTTTAAAGCCAACCGCGTCCGCGTAATTATAAGTCGAAAGCCGCCGGTTTCTCGCGTCGACGGAATGTGCGCAAACGAAGATGTTCTGCGGGATCACGGGGCTTAGCACCGCGGAAATTATCACGGTGTGATAAAATCTCCCGTCGGAATTCACAAGCTGAATTATGTCGCCGCGCCGAAGCTCGGAAAGCGGCGCCTCCTCGGCGTAAACGCCCGTGCCGAGATTTGTCAGCAGGAATTCGCGCAGAAAATTCACGCCCGTCCACGCGGGTGCGCGGTCGTTGGTGTTAATAAAATACCAGCCGTTTTCGGGCGCGTAGTTCATCACGCCGCAGCCCGCGTACAGACACTGCGAAATAAAATTCGTGCAGTCGCCGCCTATGTCCTCAAAGTCGTAAAACCGCGGGTTGCGCGCGAACGCCCAGTTCAAGGCGTAGCGCACCGCCGCGCGGCGGTCGTAGCCTATCTCGATCAACATCAAATCATCTCCTTTGCGCATTATATGCAAGGGGGATTTTTTGGTGAATTTCGCCTGTTCTATTTTAATTCGGCGGCTCATACAATTTACAAATCGGACAAGTAAAGAGAGTGAAGTTTATGATCAAGGCGACGACAATTCCACTGAAAAGCCTAGAGAAAATCCGCATAGCAACGCCGTTTTCGGAGCTCGCGGAAATTCGTTTGAGGGCAGGCAGACCGTGCGTTTGTGTAAATATTTACGGGGAAATGAAAGCCTGCTCGGGCGTTATATCGGCGGAGGACATAGCGGAGTGTTTTTCGGAGATTTGCCGCTACTCGGTGTACAGCTTCGAGAACGAAATCGCGCAAGGTTTCATCACGCTCGACGGCGGGCACCGCGTCGGAATTTGCGGAACCGCCGTTATGAAGGGCGGGAAAATCGCGTCGATAAAGGACATCTCGGGCTTGAATATCAGAATAGCGCACCAGCGCTTGGGCTGCGCCGACGAGCTTTACGGGCGCGTTTTCTCACGAGAATTACATTCACTTCTGTTGGGAGGAAAGCCGCTCTCGGGAAAAACGACGATGCTCCGCGACCTCGCAAGGATACTTGGGGAGCGGCATCGCGTCACTCTCATAGATTCGCGCGGTGAGCTTTCGGCAAGCTCTCGCGGCACGCCGTCGTTTGACATAGGCATAAATACCGACGCGCTTTGCGGCGTGGAAAAATCCGACGGGATTATGCTCGCGCTGCGAACGCTCAGCCCCGAGATAATAATCTGCGACGAGATAGGCAGCGACGGCGCAGCGATTGAGCAGGCGATGTTCTGCGGCGTAAAGCTCGTCGCGTCGGCGCACGCGGACAGTATAGAGCAGCTCAAAAACCGCCCCGCAACGCGGGATATTCTCCCGTTTTTCGAGCACGTGGCAGTCCTCGGGGAGCGAGGGAAAATCATAGAATTTTTGGAAAATTCTCATTAAAACGGAGGATCAACGTGGACATACTAAAAATTCTCGCGGCGGCGCTGGCGTGTGCGGTCGGGGCGTTCGCGGGGTATCAAAAAAGCCGCGAGCTGAAGAACCGCGCAGATTTTCTCGCCGAGATTGCTTCTCTTCTGGAGCGCTTCGGCGCCGGCATAAAAACCTACAAGCGCACCTCGGACGAGCTTCTTGAAAACGAAAACGGCGCGTTCGCAAAGCTGGTGAAAAGCTATCGCAGCGAGCAGACAGACATTCGCGCGGCGTGGGAAAGGGCATGCGAAAATCTTCCGAAAACTCACGAGGAAACGGCGCTGTTAAGCGAGCTTGGGCGGTCGCTGGGCGCGTCCGACACGGAGAGCACGCTGCGACTTCTGGAGCAATGCGCCGAGCAAATTGCGCGGCTGAAATCCGCCGCCGACGCGGAATTCACAAAGCGCGGACGGGCAGTTTTCCAAATAGGGGCGCTTTGCGGAGTGGGCGCGGCCGTTTTGATAATCTGATTATTTGAGGTAATTATGGAAATAGATCTGCTTTTTAAAATCGCGGGAGTAGGCATTATAGTCGCGATTTTGAACCTTATTCTCAAAAAAACCGACCACGACGAGCAGGTTGTGATGCTCAACGTCGCGGGGCTTGTCATCGTGCTGATGATGCTGATCCCGTCGATCAAGGAGCTTTTCGATACGATAAAGGACGTGTTCGGGCTGTGGTAACGGAGATTTTGAAGCTGTGCGGCTTCGGGGTTTTGGCGGCGGTTTTATGCGCTGTTGTGCGGCATCTGAAGCCGGAAAGCGCCGTTTTCGTCAACATCGCCGCGAGTTTGATGATTTTAATTTTTGCCGTGAAAACCCTCGCGCCGTCGGTGTCCGCGTTTAGCGAGCTCGCCGACGCGGCGGGGATAAGCGGGGAGTTCGCGGAGGTGCTGCTCAAAGCCCTCGCGATAAGCTACATCACGTCGCTCTCCGCGGACGTCGCCAAGGACGCGGGCGAAAACGCGCTCGGCGCAAAGCTGGAGCTCGCGGGGAGAGTGTCGATCGCGGCGCTTTCATTGCCCGTTTTCACGACTCTCGCGGGACTTATTACAAATTTAATAAATGCTTAACGGACGGGAAAATTTATGAGGAAGTTTATTGCGTTTTTTTTAGTGATTTTTTTAGCGATTTGTGCGCTTTTTTTATTGAATTCAAAAGCAAGCGCCGAGGAATTTGATTACGGACGCGATGAGCTTGTCGAGGCGCTTCCCGATGAGGCGCGCGAGTATCTTGAGGGCGAGGATATTACTCCCGAAAGCCCGCGCGTGTTCTCGTTCGGCGAGGCGCTTAAGGGCGCGTGGGAGCTGCTCAAAAAACAAGCGGGAAAGCCGCTTCGGATGCTGTGCGGGCTGTGCGGGGTCGTGCTGTTCTGCGCGCTTGCCGAAAGCGTGATTGAAACGGGGGCGGGAAATCTCAAAACGGCGCTCTCCGTCGTCGGAGTACTTTGCGGAGCGGGGATCGCCGCGGCGGCGATGTACGAGGTGCTTGAGGGCTCGCTTGCGGCGATAAGCGCGGCAGCGAACTTTATGCTCGTGTTTATCCCCGTGCTTACGGGAATTTCCGCGGCGCTCGGACACACGCTGACCGCCGCGGCGGTGAACTCCGCGATACTCGGCGTAACGCAATTATTCTCGCAATTAGCGGCGAATTTCCTCGCGCCGTTTTGCGGGGCGATTCTCGGAGTGTCAACGGCGGGCGCGGTTCAGCCGCAGTTCAAGCTGGACAAGCTCGCCGAGGTGATCAAGAAGATAGTTGTCTGGGCGCTGTCGCTTGTGATGACGATTTTTATGGGGGTTTTGTCGCTCCAGACCGCTGTTTCGGCGGCATCGGACAACGCGGCTATCAAAACGGCGAAGTTTGTCGTTTCTCAAGGCGTGCCGCTTGTCGGCGGGACGGTTTCCGACGCGGTGAACACGCTCCAAAGCGGCATTTCGATACTGAAAAGCAGCGTCGGCGTTTACGGGATAATCGCTGTCGGCGCGATAATCCTGCCCGTTCTCGCAAGTCTAATTTGCTACAAGCTGTCGGCGCTGGCGGCGGAGGGCTTGGCGGAGATGCTCGGACTTAAGGAGCTCACGGCGCTGTTCAAGAGTTTCGGTGCGGTTATTACGATAATTACGGCGATTGTAATCTGCGTGCTGCTTATAAACACGATCGCGGGCGCTATTGTCCTTAAAATGACGGGAAACGGAGGCTGAAATCGAGATGAAATTCCTGACGACGCTTTGCATGGCGGCACTCGCGGCTGCGCTGTTCCGTATGCTGATTCCCGAAAACAAGCTGTCAAAGCAGCTCGCGATGCTCATCGGCGCGGTGTTTGTCTTGACGGGCATTTCGGCGATTTCGGGCGCGAATCTCTCCTTTGACGGCGACGCGCTCTCCATTCAAACCGAGGCGCTGAATTACCGCGTGCTGAGCTCCGCAAACGAGGAGCTTGAAAGGCAAATCTGCGCGGAAATGTCCGACAAAATCTACGATTTTTTATCAGCGCACGAAATTTCTCCGTCCAAAATTAACATCAGCGTTAATATTTCGGGATTGTACAGCATAGATATTACACAGGTGGAGCTTGTATTTGGCGGCGGAGAACAAGCGGCGGCAACAGCGGCGGCAGAGCTTCTGCGCGGCGAGCTCCCACAGGAAATCCAAATTATAACGGAAGTGGAGTGAGGCAGTTGAAATGACGTTTAAGACGCTTAAGAGCCTGTTGGCGGGTGAAAACGGGAAGAAGCTCCTTATCATCGGCGCGGCGGCGGTTCTGGTTCTGTTGCTGTTGAGTTCAATATTCGGGGGCAATAAAAGCTCGCCCAAATCCAAAGAGGATAAAACGCCGGCTCTTGAGGACGCGGCGGAGCTTGAACAGGCGCTTGAAGCACGCGTCAAGGCGCTTGTGGAGCGGATTGAAGGCGCAGGGACGGCGACGGTTATGATAACGCTTGACCGCTCCTCAACGCTGGTTTTCGACAAGGACGAGAAGCAGGGAAATTCAAACCGCGAAACGGAAACCGTCCTCGCGGGCTCGGCAAAGGAGCCGCTCCAGACAGGCGTGGTGCTCCCGAAGGTGCGCGGCGCGGCGGTGGTCTGCTCGGGAGCCGCCGACCCTATCGTCCAAGAAAAGGTGACAAACGCCGTAGCCAAGGCGCTGAACATCGGCGTTTCGAGGGTTTACGTTACAAATTAAGCAGGTATTGAATTTTATTTCCCCGCCGGAGGCGGGGAAATAAGAAAATTTTTTTGAATTTTGAAAGGGGCAAAAAATATGAAAAGGCTGAATTTAATTATCGGAAAAAAGCAGATTGTAATCGCGTCGCTTACGGTGCTGCTTGGCGCGGCGGTAGCGGTGAATTTCGCGGTGGGCTCGGCAAAGAAAAAGCCTGCGGCAAGCACCGCGGGCACGCAGGTAAGCGCCTCGGCGAATTACGGCGACGCGGCGTTCGTTTCGGACAATATGTATGACAGCGAGGCGTACTTCGCGAAGGCGCGGCTCGACAAGCAGCAAAGCCGTGACGAGGCGGCGCAGGTCCTCGCGGGAATGTACCAGGGCGGCGATATGACCAAAGACGAGCTGACGGTCGTTCAAACCAACGCCAAGCTCCTCTCCGACAGAATGACGAGCGAAACCAAAATCGAAACAATGCTCAAAGCCCAGGGCTTCTCGGACGCGCTTTGCTACTTAAGCGACAGCGGCGCGAATGTAATCGTGAAAACCAACGGACTTGACGCTGCGGGCGCGGCGAAAATCAAGAACGCGCTGCTCTCCGAGGTCGAGGTCGCGAGCGATAACATTACAATCGTAGAGGTGAGATAAAAGCAAAATTTCCCCCGCTTTGCGGGGGAAATTTCATTCTGTTTGTTATTTGTTTGTGAGCATCTCTCGCGCAGTTTCCAAAGCGCTCTCGCTTTGGGTGCCGTCGATTATTCTCGCGAGCTCGCGCACTCTGCCCTCGCTGTCAAGCTCGGTGATTTTCGTGAACGTCCGCTCATTTTCGGTTTCCTTTTCAATCAAGAGGTGAAGCTCGGCTTTCGCGGCGATCTGCGCCAGGTGAGTTATGCAAAGCACCTGCCGCTTCTCGGCGGTTTCGCGGAGCTTCACGCCGACCTTCTGCGCGGCGCGTCCGCTTATCCCCGCGTCAACCTCGTCGAAGATCAGCGTCGGAATATCGTCCACGTCCGCAAGGACGCTTTTTATCGCGAGCATAATGCGCGAAAGCTCGCCGCCCGACGCGATTTTCGTGAGCGGTCTGGGCTCCTCGCCCGCGTTCGCGGAGATAAGCATTTCAACGCTGTCACGCCCGTTTATCGTGATTTTGTCGGGCTCCAGCGCGAAAACTATCTTGACGTTCGGCATATCGAGGAACCTTAATTGCTCGCAAATCTCGTCCGAGAGCTTTTCCGCGGCGTTTTTGCGGAGCGCGGAGATTTCATCAGCGAGGACGCGAACCTCCTCGGCAAGCTCGCGGCGCTGCTCGGTGAGCTTTTCTATCTCGTCGTCGGCGTTTGAGAGTGTTGCAAGCTCGTTTTTACATTCGTCAAGGTAATCGATCAAGTCGTCCGCGTCGCGGTTGTATTTGCGCTTAGCGTGCTTTATCGCGGAAACCTTGTCGGAAATCGCCGCCTCGCGCTCCTCAAAATCATCGGCGGTGAGCGAAAACAGCTCCGCGGCTATGTCGTCAGTTTCGGGGATTAGCGCGGCTATTCTGTCCGCGAGGGATTTCACCTTAGGCTCGGCATATTCGACGCTGCGGAGCGTTTCGAGAGCCTTTTTCAGCAAATCCGATACAGAACCGTCGCTGTTCTCGGAATTCAGGGCATTATACGCCGTCCACACCGCCGTTTGTATCTTCGCGGTGCTGCGGACACGCTCGAGCTCCTGCTCTAAGCTCTCGCCGTCGCCCTTTTCAAGTCCCAGCGCCGAAAGCTCCTCAACAACCGCGCTTAGATGCTCGATTTTCAGCTCGCGGGTTTTCAGCTCCTCCTGCAGGGATTTCAGCCGCTTTGACACTCTAGCGAACTCACGGAATTTCTCGCGGTACGGCACCAGCTTCTCGGTAATTCCTCCGTAGTTGTCAAGGATATCGCGCTGGTTGTCGGTGGACATTAAAATGCGGTTTTCGTGCTGCCCGTGCACGTCCACAAGCAGGCTGCCGATTTCCTTAAGCATTGCGGCGGTGGCGGGTCTGCCGTTGATACGCGCGTTGCTTTTGCCGTCCGCGAAGATTTCACGCGATAATAACAGCTCGTCCTCGTCGTTATCAAAACCAAGACCGAGCTCTTCCAGCTTCTCCGAAACGTGCGGCGGAAGCTCGTCGAAAAGAGCCGTGATGACGGCTTTTTTTGCGCCCGTGCGGACAATATCCTTTGTCGTTCTATGACCGAGTATCGCGTTAATTCCGCCGATAAGTATGCTTTTGCCCGCGCCTGTTTCGCCCGTAAACACATTAAAGCTCCCGCCAAAACGCGCGGATGCTTTTTCTATTACGGCAAGATTTTCGATTGAAAGCTCACGAAGCATTGCGATACTCTCCTTTCAGTTAAATTCGTTTTTCGGGGGAATTACCTCCTCGTCAACCGCGTTAAATCCGCGATCAGCTGAACAGCGTGGTTTTCGCTTTTTGTCAGGATAAACACCGTGTCGTCGCCCGCGATTGAGCCCATAACCGTCGGGAAGCCCTGCTCATCGACGACTGCGCACGCGGCGTTGGCAAGCCCCGCGCGGCATTTCAGCACGACCATATTCTGCGCGTGGTCTATTGACAGAACGCTCTGCGCAAAAATGCTGTTATAGCCCGCGTCCGAATTCCCAGAGAGCCCCGAGTAGTAGCAGTTGACCTCGTTCTCGTTAAGCCGCTTGATTATCCCAAGCTCGCGCATATCGCGGGAGAGCGTCGACTGCCCGACGCTTATCCCCTCCTCCGACAAAAGCCGCCGAAGCTCTTCCTGGGTTTCGACCTCGTTTTCGGAGATTGTCTTTAAAATCGCCGTGTGGCGTTGTTTTTTAGTCATCATAATTCAAATTTCAAAATTCCCTAATATTTAAAAAATTTCAAAATTCCCTCACCGCTGC
>CAYSHU010000056.1:0-12919 GCA_964430965.1 uncultured Ruminococcus sp.
TTACGTTCTTAAGAAGGAAGAGGGCGGCCGTCACACTCCGTTCGTTTCCAACTACCGTCCGCAGTTCTTCTTCAGAACCACCGACGTTACCGGCGTAATCACTCTTCCCGCAGACAAGGAAATGTGCATGCCCGGTGATAACGTTGTAATGGACGTTGAGCTTATCACTCCTATCGCAATCGAGGAAGGTCTCCGCTTCGCTATCCGCGAGGGCGGCCACACCGTTGGTTCGGGCGTTGTTACCAAGATCAACAGCTAATTAGCCTTATCGCGATACGATAAAAACAATTCAGCCGCTGTCCCTTTGGACAGCGGCTTTTGTCTTATTAACCTTGTATCTGTTCCTCGGAGAGCGGCTGCTTGTTTTGCCGTTTATAATGATCATTGCAGACGACAAGCGCGCTTACCGCAAGAGGCTCTCCCAAGAGCGACGCTCCCAACAAAATGCACTGAAGCGGTGTCATACCCCATTTCGTGAAGATAAGCGTGTCGCCGTCGGCTGAAAAGCTGCTTGGCTTTTTGGGGTCATAGCGCGTGTGGGAGGTTTCTGTTATCCCAAGCACGCTGCCGTTTTCGTCGACATACGCCGCTTTAAATTTGCCATAACGCCGTGTTATTTCCCCGATTGTCATTTTCTCGCTTAGAAGAAGGTGCGCATAGTCGGAAAAGCCCTCGCAGCTCTTGTAATGCACCGACAGGCTCACATAGCCGTCGTCGTTGAGCCTTGCAATCTCGCTGTCCGGAGTTATGGAGATGTCCTCTAAAATAGGGTCGCCGTGGGTGCGCGTGGTTACATTGCCATTCTCGTCTACGACCGCCTCGGTGACTAGGTAGTGATAGTCAACAAGCCTTTGCGGGTAGTACTTCCACTTGGCGAAGTCCACGTAGTTTTCCGAGCTTTCGGGGAGCTTTACAAGAATATCGACATACGCCGTGTTTTCGGGAGCGTTCTCATACGTTATCCGCGGCTCAAAGTCGCCGAAGTCATCGGATATCGTGCCGATAAACGTTACGATAAAGACGACAGGAAAGACAATGATCGCGGCGATGAGTATTAGCTTGATACGAAAGAAATCGACAGAACGCTTCATAGACGTATCCTCCTTTTCCTTATTATAGCATATTCTTCCAAAAAAGTCGTTACGAATAGGTTACAATGCGGTTACATTACGGTTACAGTTTTCACAAGAAAACAGAAATTTTCCCCAAAAAGGTATTGACAAAAATTTTTATGTGTTGTAAAATGAACAGGCGCCGGGGAAAACGGCGCAAAATGCTCCCCGTTGTTTCTCCGCCGCAGGCGGGGAGAAACGCCTAAAAACAGCCCCGGTTGTTGAAAAGTTTTTCATATATTTTTCACAAAACCCTACTTGACAAATTATTGAAAACGTTGTATAATGTTTTATGTCAAACAATTTAGTAGCATATCCAACAAAACAAAAAGGAGGAGCGGCTTATGGAGAACCCGGAAAATAAAGCTATCGGCGTGCGGTTTCGTATGATAAACAACGCGTTTCGGCGGTATGTCGACCATACCTCCGAGCTCAAAACGGAGCTCGACAATATGACGTGCTCCAACGGCTGGATAATCGGGCATTTGTGCCGAATGGAGGAGCTCGGGCGGGACGTTTATCAGCGCGATTTCGAGAACGACTTCGGCATTACGCGCTCCACAGCCTCAAAGGTTCTGAAGCTGCTGGAGAAAAAGGGAATGATAGAGCGCGTTTCCGTGTCGCACGACGGGCGAATGAAGAAAATCCTGCTCACAGAAAAATCCCGCGAGTTCGGCAGGAAAATGCATAAGGAGTTCGAGCAAACCGAGCGCCAGCTTACAAGCGGATTCTCGGACGAGGAGCTGAAAACGCTCTGCGGATTTATTGACAGAATGATGAGCAATCTTGAATTAAACGACAAAAACGGAAGGAGAGATGATATATGCTGAAAACCCTTGCGAAATGTGTTCGCGACGCAAAGGTCTTCGCGATTTTAACGCCGATTTTTATGCTTGGAGAGGCGTTCTTTGAGGTGTCTATCCCGACGGTGCTGAAAAATTTGATAGACCTCGGAATAAATTTGGGTGATATGGACGCCGTTTTGAAATACGGCGTGGAGCTTCTGGTCTGCGCACTGGCGGCGATGTTCTTCGGAGTTGTCGCGGGCTTCACGGCATCACGCGCGAGCTCGCGCTTCGCGAAGAATTTAAGGCAGGATATGTACTACAATATCCAGAACTACACGTTCTCGTCGATCGACAAATTTTCCCCGGCGAGCCTTGTAACGCGCCTTACTACGGACGTTCAGCGCGTTCAGATGGCGTTTCAGATGATAATCAGAATTACGTTCCGCGCGCCCGCGATGCTTATTTTCGCGTTTACGTTCTCGTTCAGAACAAGCCCGCGGCTTTCGCTGATCTTCCTTTACGCTATTCCGTTCCTCGCGATCGTCCTCGCGATTATCATCAAAATCGCGTTCCCCGTGTTCAACAAGACGTTCAAGACCTATGATGAATTAAACGAGTGCGTTGAGGAAAACGTCCGCGGAATTCGCGTTGTGAAGAGCTTCGTTCAGGAAGACCACGAAATCTCGAAATTCCAAGGGATCTCCAACCGCATTTTCGGGCTGTTTACGAAGGCGGAAAAGACCGTAGCGTTCAACGCGCCCGCGATGCAGGTGGCGGTTTACAGCTGCGTTATCGCGATCTCATGGATAGGCGCGCACGCGATAATCGAAAGCGGCAACGGCGAGCTTGACCCGAACGGCCTCACCGTCGGCGGGCTTACGTCCCTGTTTACGTACACAATGCAAATTCTGATGAGCCTTATGATGCTCTCGATGATCTTCGTAATGCTCACGATGTCGAAGGCTTCCGCCGACCGCGTCGCGGAGGTTCTTAAAGAGGGCTGCGACATCAACGACGGCGAGCGCGATCTCAAGGAGCTTAAGGACGGCTCTATCGAGTTCAGGGACGTTTCGTTCAAGTATTTTGCGTCCGCCGAAAGCAACGCGCTCGACCACATCAGCGTCAAGATAAACAGCGGCGAGACTATCGGAATTATCGGCGGCACGGGCTCCTCAAAATCCACGTTCGTGCAGATGATACCTCGGCTTTATGATGTGACCGAGGGCGAGATCTTAGTCGGCGGCGAGGACGTCCGCGACTATAATCTCGAGGCGCTGCGAAACAATGTCGCAATGGTGCTCCAGAAAAACACGCTGTTCAGCGGGAGCATCTACGAGAATATCCGCTGGGGCGACGAGAACGCCTCCGACGAGGAGGTTCAGCGCGTGTGCAAGCTGGCGTGCGCAGACGAGTTCATTCAGAAATTCCCCGACAAATACGAAACGCACATCGAGCAGGGCGGCGCGAACGTTTCGGGCGGACAGAAGCAGCGCCTTTGCATAGCGAGAGCGCTTCTTAAGCACCCGAAGATACTTATTCTCGACGACAGCACAAGCGCCGTTGATACCCACACCGACGCGATGATAAGAAAGGCGTTCCGCGAGGAAATTCCGAACACGACGAAAATCATAATTGCGCAGCGTGTTTCGTCGGTTTCCGACGCGGATAAGATAATCATTCTCGACAACGGCAAAATCTCCGATATAGGAACGCACGACGAGCTTTACGCCCGCGGCGGTATTTACCGCGAGATCTGCGACCAACAAAATAATCAAAAGGGGGCGAGCGGCGATGAGTGACGAAATAAAAACCACCAAGCAGGAGCCGCCGAGAATGGGCGGCAGACCGCCGAAGGGCGCGCGTGTTCCGATGAAAATGGACAAGAAAACGCTGAAGCGCCTTATGGGCTATTTAAAGCCCTATCGCGGCAAGCTGATTTTGGTAATACTTTGTATTCTCGTGACCTCGGGCGCTTCGGTTATGTCCTCGCTGTTTCTCGAAACGCTTATCGAGGACTACATCAAACCGATTTTGAAGGATCCGTCAATCGGCTACGGCGGGCTTTTAACGGCGCTTATCAAAATGGGCGCGCTGTTCGCTGTCGGGGCTTTGGGCGCGCTGTTCAACGCGAGGATAATGGCAAACGTTTCGCAGGGCGTGCTGAAAACTATCCGCAACGAGATGTTCTCGCATATGCAAAGCCTGCCGATAAAATACTTCGACACGCACTCCCACGGCGACGTGATGAGCTTTTACACGAACGACGCGGACGCGATGCAGCAGATGCTGTCGCAGGCGATCCCGTCCGTGCTGCAGTCCGCCGTCACGATAATCGCGGTGTTCTTCTCAATGCTGCATTTGTCGCTTCTGCTGACACTTGTCGTTGTCGTTTTCTTGTTTTTTATGATGATGATAACGGCGACGATTGCGAAGAAATCCGGCAGATATTTTATGAAGCAGCAGCAATCAACCGCGGACGTGAACGGCTATATCGAGGAAATGATAAACGGGCAGAAGGTCGTTAAGATATTCTGCCACGAGGAGCAAAGCAAGCGGCAGTTCGACGGCAGAAATTTCGAGCTCTGCGAGAACACCTACAAGGCAAACGCCAACGCGAATATTTTAATGCCGCTGAACAACTGCCTCGGCTATGTGCTTTACGTGATCCTCGCGGTTATCGGCGGAACGCTCGCGATCAAAGGCGTGACGAACTACGGGCTTTTGGGTACGGTCGTAAAGGACGGCGCGGAGAAATTCGCGTTTATCAGCGCGGACATTTTGATGCTTGGCACTATCGTTTCGTTTTTGCAGCTTTCGAGAAGCTTCATTCACCCGATAGGGCAGGTTTCTCAACAAATCAACTCCGTCGCAATGGCAATGGCGGGCGCGCAGCGTATCTTCACGCTGCTTGACGAAACTCCCGAAACAGACGAGGGCTACGTTACTCTTGTAAATGCAAAGCGCGAGAACGGCGAGCTTGTTGAAACCGAGGAGCGCACGGGGCTCTGGGCGTGGAAGCACCCGCACACCGCGGACGGCTCCGTTACGTACACCGAGCTCAAGGGCGACATCGTGCTTGACGATGTAGACTTCGGCTACGTTCCCGAGAAAATCGTGCTCCACAACATCGATTTGTACGCAGAGCCCGGGCAGAAGGTCGCGTTTGTCGGCGCTACGGGTGCGGGCAAAACGACGATCACGAACCTCATCAACCGCTTCTACGACATCGCCGACGGCAAGATACGCTATGACGGGATCAACATCAACAAGATAAAGAAAGCCGATTTGCGGCACTCGCTCGGTGTGGTTTTGCAGGACGTTAATCTGTTTACGGGGACGGTTATGGATAATCTCCGCTATGGCAAGCCCGGCGCGACGGACGAGGAGTGTATCGCGGCGGCTAAGCTCGCGAACGCCGACGGCTTTATCCGTATGCTCCCCGACGGCTACAACACCGTCCTGAAAGGCGGCGGCAGCGGGCTTTCGCAGGGGCAAAGGCAGCTTATCTCAATAGCGAGAGCGGCGGTCGCAGACCCGCCCGTTATGATACTCGACGAGGCGACAAGCTCTATCGACACGAGAACCGAAGCGATAGTTCAAGCGGGTATGGACGCGCTGATGAAAGGCAGAACAGTTTTCGTCATCGCACACAGGCTCTCGACAGTCCGCAACTCCGACGTGATAATGGTGCTGGAGCAGGGCAGAATAATCGAGCGAGGCTCGCACGAAAAGCTCATCGCGGAGAAAGGACAGTACTACCGCTTGTATACCGGAGCTTTTGAGCTCGAATAAGTTGTGTTATTTCTCCGAGGGCGCTCCCCTCGGAGAATTTTTCTAAAAAATCCGCAAAAAGCCCTTGACAAAAGGAATTATTTGTGATATAATAATAAAGCCGCTTGTGTAAGGTATAGGTAAAGTATGCGCAAATTGCGAAAGCGGAGCGCGTCGCCTTAGCACAGCGAGAACCGAAAAGAGGTAAAAAATATGTACGCAGTTATTGAAACGGGCGGAAAGCAGTATCAGGTAAAAGAGGGCGACGTTCTCTTTATCGAAAAGCTTGAAGCCGAGGGCGAAGTAACCTTCGACAAGGTAATTATGGTAGGCAAGGACGACGGCAACATCAATGTCGGCGCGCCTTATGTAAGCGGGGCAAGCGTAAAGGCAACTCTGCTGAAGAACGGCAAGGCTAAGAAGATCACGGTTTTCACTTACAAGCCCAAGAAGCACGTTAAGAGAAAGCTCGGTCACAGACAGCCGTACAGCCAGGTAAGAATTGAGGCTATCAACGCGTAATGATAAAAGCTGTATTCTACGAGGCAGCGTGTGAGTTTCGCGGGTTTGAGATAAGCGGACACGAGGAACACGAGGGCGAGTTCGGAATGATTTGCGCGGCGGTGAGTTCCTGCACGATGCTTGTGTGCAACGCGATTACTGAGAATTTCGGCGCAAACGCCGAGGTTACGGTGGAGGAAAACCGTATTTTGCTGCGGCTGAAGAATGGCTACGGCGAAGCGGCGATGAAGCTGCTTGCGGCGTTTTATTCGCACATTGAGGCTATCTCGGAGGACTACGGCAATATCAAGCTGACGATTATTGAGGAGGGTTATAACAATGATAAAGATTAGTTTACAATATTTCGCTCATAAAAAAGGTATGGGCTCGACCAAGAACGGCAGAGACTCCGAGTCCAAGAGGCTTGGCGTAAAGCGCGCGGACGGACAGTTCGTGCTTGCGGGGAACATTCTCGTAAGACAGCGCGGCACGCACATTCACCCCGGCAACAACGTAGGCAAGGGCAGCGACGACACGCTCTTCGCGCTGGTTGACGGCAAGGTGAAGTTTGAGCGTCTTGGGCGCGACAGAAAGCAGGTTTCCGTTTACGCGGCGGACTAAGCTCTGTTTGAAATGCAGTTAAGCCGGATTTTTGTCCGGCTTTTTGCAATAATGCTATTACTTGTGTTTTCCCCGCCGAAGGCGTGGAAAACACAAAAAAATTCTCCCCGAAAGAAGGTGAGCGCGATGTTCGTGGATAAGGTAGAGATCTCGATAAAGGCGGGCAATGGCGGCAACGGCGCGGTGTCGTTCCACCGCGAAAAGTACGTGAACGCGGGCGGTCCCGACGGCGGCGACGGCGGCAAGGGCTCGGACATCGTGTTCGTGCCCGACGACGGGCTCTCAACGCTTATTGATTTCCGCTACAAGAAAAAATACGTCGCTCCCGACGGCGAGGCGGGCGGCGCGAAGCGCTGCTCCGGCAAGTCAATGGAGCCGACCGTCATAAAAGTCCCGCGCGGCACGGTCATTAAGGACGCGCACACGGGGCGGATCCTCGCGGACATCTCGGACGACGAGCCCGTGGTTGTCGCGCGCGGCGGCAAGGGCGGCAAGGGCAACGCGCGCTTCGCGACTCCGACGCGCCAGATCCCGCGCTTCTCAAAGCCGGGCTTTCCGGGTGAAAAATTCGACGTTGTGCTGGAGCTGAAGCTGCTTGCGGACGTGGGGCTTGTGGGCTTCCCGAACGTCGGGAAATCCTCGCTGATAAGCGTTGTAAGCGCCGCGAAGCCGACAATCGCGAACTACCATTTTACGACGCTGACGCCCGTGCTGGGAGTTGTAAAACGCGGCGAGAAGTCGTTCGTTATGGCGGATATTCCCGGGCTTATCGAGGGCGCCTCCGAGGGCGTGGGCTTGGGTCACGAGTTTTTGCGCCACGTCGAGCGCTGCCGCCTTATCGTCCACGTTGTGGACGTTTCGGGCATCGAGGGCAGAAATCCCAAGGAGGATTTCGACAAGATAAACCTCGAGCTCGCGAACTTTTCCGAGGAGCTTTCCGAGCGCCCGCAGATAGTCGCGGCGAACAAGTGCGACCTCGCGACGGAGGAGCAGATCGCGGCGTTTGAGGAATTCATCAAGGAGAAAAATCTCCCGTTTTTCCGCATCTCGGCGGCGACGACCGAGGGCACGGACGCGCTTATGGACGCGGTTCTCGCGAAGCTCGACACGCTGCCTCCCGTAAAGCGCTACGAGGCGCAGGAGCTCTCGCTTGAGGAGCTCGCCGCGATAGACGAGCAGAAGCGCGGCTTTACGGTCACGAAGCAGGACGGCGTTTATATCGTCGACGCGGAGTGGCTTGCGCCGATTCTCTCCGTTGTAAATATGGAGGACTACGAGAGCTTGCAATATTTCCAGCGCGTGCTGCGCTCCAGCGGCATAATCGACGAGCTGGAGCGGCAGGGAATTCAGGACGACGATCTGGTTTCGATCTTCGATTTTGAGTTCAATTATGTGCGTTAAAAGCGCAAAAGGGATAATAAAATGGGCTTTGTAAATGATTTGATCGCGCGTATGGAGCGCTCCACCGCGGGCAGCGAGGAAACGGCACGGCGGGTTCTCGAAATGTCGGGAATAAAAAAGGCGGACAGGGTGCTGTTTTTCGGCGACGACCTCTCTACCGTGCGGCTGATTTCCGAAGCGGGCGCGGACGTTGTGGCGACGTTCGGGGAGAAATTCCGCGCAGAGGCGGCTGAAAAGGCGGGCTTCACGGTCGGGACGGACTGGGAGCACGGCGTTCCCGAAGCGGAGGGCGGCTGGGACGCGATTTGGTTCAACGGGCTGACCGAGCCCGACGGCGTTGCGGGGCGGCTGGAGCGAATCCGCGATAAGGTGAAAAAGGGCGGCGCGGTGGTCTATCGCACGCTCTGCTGGCTGATCGACCCGTCCCTTGACACAAAGGGCTTTGTCGAGCGCCGCTTTGGGCGCCCCGTGCAAATGGACGGGGTGCTGCGCGAGGCAAAGGCGCTCGGCTTCACGATAGAGGACTTCTACATAGCCCCGAAATCCGACTGGCGGCAGAGCTTCTACGAGCCGATGTCGGAGCTTGTAACCGAGCTTGAGGGCGCGGGAGAGCTCCGCGGCGGAGAGGCGCAGTCCGTGGCGGGAGAGCTCCGCCGAGAAATGGATATGTTTGAGCTCCACAGCGAGGAATACAGCTTTGTGTATTACGTTCTTCGCAGGAAATAGCTATTGATTTTACCCGGTTTTCTCCCCGGAGGAGAGAAAACCGCAAGAAATAAATTACACGTATATTTTTATGCAAATGACAAAAATTATTACCGAAAAGGAAGCGCGCAGGTACAGCCCGAACGTTCTCGCGTTTTACGGCGACAGCGTTTATGAAATGCTCGTGCGGAATAAAATCGTTGCGGAGCATCAGACGAACGCGGGCGCTTTACACACAATGGCGGTGGAGCGCGTTCGCGCGAGCTATCAGTCCGCGGCGGTTGAGGTCATCAAGCCGATGCTGACGGAAGCGGAGGCGGACATTCTGCGGCGCGGGCGAAACGCGGGCGGCATTTCTATCCCGAAAAGCGCAAGCGCGTCGGAATATCGCCGCGCGACCGCGCTGGAAACTCTGTTCGGGTATCTGAGTTTAACAGGTCAATTCGAGCGGCTTAGCGAGCTGTTTGAGGCGATCTGCGAGGCGCTTCCCATTAAATCAGAAAATTCCGAAAAAAGTGATAGGTAATAATTGTGATAAAAAAGCAATCTTCAAAATTGCTTCGCGGGTTCTTTGACGTAATAATAATTCTCGCGGCGGCGGCGGTGTATTCGCTCGGCGTGCACTGCTTTATCTCCCCGAACGGGATAGCTCCGGGCGGAGTGACGGGCATTGCGGTCGTGATCGCGGCGGTGAGCCCGATAAAGGTCGGCACGCTGATTTTCGCGCTGAACATTCCGCTGCTTATTCTGGGGTTTATTTTCCTCAACAAGGGGACGATGATAAAAACTATTTTTTCCGTGCTGGCGATAACGATTTTAACGGACGTTTTCGAGGACGCGCTTCCGATTTACAACGCGGACGGCGGCAACGGCATAATGGCGGCGCTGTTCGGCGGGGCGCTTATGGGGATAGGGCTGGGGCTGAATTATCAGCGCGAAAGCACCTCGGGCGGCACGGATATTATCATCAAGCTGATACAAAAATACTCCCCCGATATGAAGCTCGGCGTGCTGACGGCGATTTTAGACACGTTTGTCGTGGCGTTTGGAATGTATGTTTATCAGGATATCAACGTGGTTTTGTTTGCGGTAGTGGCGATTTATATTCAGTCGCAGCTTATAGATTTTCTCGTGTACGGCACGCAGGAGAGCCGCTTTTTGCTGATATTCTCGCAGAGCTCTCAAAGCACGCGGGAGATTTCCCAAAGGCTCTTGCAGCAGCAGCGCGGCGTGACGCTTCTCAAGGCAAAGGGCGCGTACAGCGGCGAGGAGCGGGAGGTCATCGCGACGGCGGTTCACAGAACGGCGTACAGCAAGGTAAAGCGCCTTGTCCGCGAGGTTGACCCTAAAGCGTTTGTTATTACTACGAGCGCGGGAGAAGTCCTTGGCGAGGGGTTTACGCGATAAAAAGCACCTTTCCCGCGAAGTGTTATTAGCGCGGTACCGACCAAAAGCAACACACCCCGCGAAGTGTAAATTTCAAAAAGTGTCAAAATTTTCGAAGAAAATTTTGACCGGTTCCCTCAGCGCAGCGCAGTGAAGCGAAGCGAAACGGAGCTGTGGTGAGGGAATTTTGAAATTTAAATTAAAATCAGGAGAGCAAACAGCTTTTCCAAATAAAATACATTAAGGAGAGAAGCAGCTTATGTCAGGACATTCAAAATGGAGTACAATCAAGAGAAAAAAGGGCGAAAAGGACGGCGCTCGGGCTAAGGTATTTACGAAGATCAGCCGCGAAATTCTTGTGTGCATCAAGGAAACGGGCAGCGCCGACCCCGCGAATAACTCGCGTCTGGCGACGCTGGTTCAGAAGGCGAAGTCGAACAATATCCCGAACGATAATATTGACAGACTTCTGAAAAAAGCCGCGGGCGGCGCAGAGAAGAACGATTACGAAAACTGCGTCTACGAGGGCTACGGCCCCGGCGGCGTGGCGGTTATCGTTGATTGCTTAACGGATAACAGAAACAGAACCGCGGGCGAGATTCGGCATTATTTTGATAAGTTCGGCGGAAATCTCGGAACGGCGGGCTGCGTCAGCTTTATGTTTACGCTCAAGGGCGTTATCGTGCTGAATAACGAGGACGGCGACATCGACGAGGACAAGGCAATGGAGGATATCCTCGAAAGCGGCGCGGAGGACTTTTCGTTTGAGGACGGCGTTGTGGAAATAACGACCGACCCGAACGAGGTACAGAACGTTTCCGCGGAGCTCGCGAAGCGCGGCTATGAGGTTCTCTCCGCCGAGGCGGCACAGGTGCCGAGTACTTACACGACCCTCACCGACGAGGATCAGCTCAAGAAAATGGGCTTGATGCTTGAAGCTATGGACGACAACGACGATGTTCAGAACGTGTGGCACAATTGGGACGCGCCCGATTCGGACGAGGAATAAAGTGAAAGTAAAAGCTCCCGGAAAGGGAGCTTTTCTTTATCAATTGTTTACCTCGCTCGGCTGCGATAAGCGTCTTTTCTTGTGGATCACAAACCGTCCGAATACTATCGAAGCTGCGGCGGGAACTCCGAAAATAAGTAAATTCCACAACAGTGTGGCGCGTATTCCGGGCATGATCAGCTCCGGATGGGCAAAATCACACGCCGCCAAAACAGAAAACACCGCCGAATCGGGTATGATTACGAGCGCCGGTACGATATTCGCCACCACATATTTTTCGAAGCTGTTCCGAAAAACGCACGCGACAAGCTCTCCCACCGCCGCGAAAAACACAAACGAAAGCAGCATCGTAAGCGCAATATTCGAGGCGCTGTCCCATGTAGATTGGAAGTAAATGTGATAAGCGACGCAGAACGCGGCAGCAGAGATTATTGCGAGTGCGGCGATTTTTATGGCTTTTTCTTGTTTCATAGTGTTACCTCCGTTTAAAATGTAGTTTTAGAATTATCCAAGCGCTTTCAGCTATTGAATGGCAACAAATCAAGTATATTGCCACATAACTAATGGTTGTCATAGTTATTATAATACAATTTGCAATAAATAACAATAATTAAATTCACCAAATAATCCCCGTGAATTTCGACTAACTTGCATAAAGCCCGTGAGTTTGAACAATCGGGCTTGTCTATTATTCCACGATCACATACCCCACCAGAAACACTTTTCCGTCAATCGCCTCGGCAGCGGAGCTGTAATTTCTCGGCGCTTCGTCGTTGGAAAAGCGGTTGTAAGCGGTTATCCCGTTTTCCGTTTTTTGGAGCGTAAACGCGTGGGCACGCGGGTCAATCCCCTTGAATTTGTAGCTCAGCACCGCGACGCTCCCTGCGGCGAGCGACTTCTCAAACTCCGCGAGCTTTGTGTATTTCGTGAACTTCACGTCGTAAGCGCCGAGGCATTTTCCTATGGAGAAAGGGCTGTTCCCGAACGCCCCGGGCGGTATCGCGGGGATCGCCCCGCCGCGCTCGAACTCCGCCGCGAGCTTCAGAAAATCAACTTTATTTCCCGTGAGCGTCATTGCGTTATATGCCGCCATGATCTCGCAGCAAACGCCGCACATCTTGACGCGCCGAAAGCGCAGCTTCAGAAACGCCCCGCCCGACTGAAAGATAAGCGCGCCGTTTGGCAGCCTGTTCTCCGAGAAGTCTGCCGCCTGCGCCCTGTTATACTCGTAAGCCCGCAAAAAGCGCCGCGGGAGCGCTTCAAATCTTTGCCACATTCTCACATTCATTCTCCTGTTCCGAATTCTTTTCCCTATTATATCACAAATCGCCGCGGTCGTCAAGTCGTGTTATCTTAAGGCAACACCACACAATTATTGTCGTCCGATTGCGCAGTCAGATTTTTCGGCAGATTGCCTAAAATCGACGAATAAGGCTGGCGCCTATGAGGAGATTTTGGGCAAAAATGCCGGAAAAGATGCAAGCAAGCGGGCGGCAAAGGCGGCAGCCGGTAATTGTGCGGTGTTGCCTTAACTTTTCTCCTAAAAGGTATTGCAATTTAGAGCAAAATGTGGTAAAATATAATATATATGTGTAAATTTCGGAGGAAAGGCTGATTGTTATGAG
>CAYSHU010000057.1:0-12526 GCA_964430965.1 uncultured Ruminococcus sp.
TCGGGATTGGCGATACCGGAAGCTTTTGAACCGTAAGTCTGGCTTGAACCTTCCGCCTTTCCGAGCCGTCTAAGCGGCTTATCGAGAAGCAATGGCTCGATTTGCTGAAGCGCCTGCGCGGTGACATCACGGCGTGCCCGTGCGGAATTCAGAATTTTCTCCCCTCGGTTGATGCCGATGATGAGGGGAAGCTCATCTGCGCGTGCGGAACGCATTACTCGAAGCCGCTCTCGCTTGTCGGCGCGAAGTCCAGCACGCTTCTGTTTGACGGCGCGAAGCTGTTCAACGACGACATTGAGCTCGAAGCCGAGGTAGTCCGCAACAAGAAAAACCCCGCGCTGTGGGGACTGAAAAATCACGGCGCGGAAGCGTGGGCGTGCACTCTCCCGAACGGCGAGGAAAAGCAGATAGAAAGCGGAAAAGCCGCGCCTATCTTCACGGGAACGAGCGTTGAGATCGGCGGGGAGAAATACGAGATAAAGGACTGAAAAATGACCCTCAAAAAAGCAAGCAACATTCTCTTTTTAATAGCTGTCATCGCGTTCGCGGGGTTTATGCTTTGCGTGTTTATCGTAAAAACCGACGATACGCTTTGGCGCGTGTTTGCCGTCTGTATGCCGATAACGGGGATATGTTTTTGGGGCGGCGTGATTTTGAGAATTGTGGATTACCTAAGAAAGAAATAGAACGGAGGCTCGCTAATGGAGCTTAACATCAGAAAAGCCGAACCCCGCGACATTCCGCGGATTCTGGAGCTGCTGTCGCAGGTGCTTGAAGTCCACGCGAAAGGCCGCCCCGACCTGTTCAAATCGGGGACGACGAAATATAGTGAGGCGGAGCTCGCGGAGATAATCGCGGATTTTGATAATCGCCCGATTTTCGTTGCGGAAAACGGAGAAGTTAAGGGCTACGCGTTCTGCGTGCTTCAGCGCCACAACGAGCGCAACACGCCCGATTTCACGACGCTCTACATCGACGACCTGTGCGTCGACGAAAGGTCGCGCGGGCTTCGCGTCGGGCGCTCGCTTTATGAGTACGTCCTCAAATTCGCCAAGGAAAGCGGCTGCTACAACGTCACGCTGAACGTCTGGGCGTGCAACGAGGCGGCGATGAAGTTCTATGAGAAGTGCGGCTTGCAGGTGCAGAAAATCGGAATGGAAAAGATACTGTAAGGATAGGCGATATTATGGATTTAGAATTTGCTGTTTTTGACGATAAAATGTCGGAAAAGCTGATGGATGCTTACCGTCTTTACAGTGAAAAATATTACAACGGTTTGCGGTCAAACCCGTGGATTATATACGGCATTGCGGATCGGAAGCGGGAATTCTGCTTTGCTCGATGCAACATTGCGAGCAATGCCGCGGAATATATATTTTTTTACGGCGAGTTATTGGGTTTGGCAAAGTGCGGAATTAAGGTCAATTCAAAAGCAGCAAACGGCAATTGGCAATATCTGGTTGAAGAACTTGAAATCAAAGAAATAAAAGGCAACGCGGGGCTTGGCGAAATTAAGCTTGAAGAAATTATACGGTTTTACGAAGAAACAAACTTTTTTGAATTTGAGCAGCGGTTATGTGAGAAATTGGGAATAAAAAGCCATTTATTAAGCAGCATAAATATTGTCAAGCAGCACGAAATTATGATGAAAAGCGCGCACAAGTGGGAAAACAGCGGCGATTTGCTTGCAAAAGACTATATTTTTGAACCGATTTCGGACGAAGAAAAAATCAGATTTGAAGATTGTGCCGAAAAGTATGGTAAGGATTATAAATATTTTCAGCACCTGCGCCTTGATCTCTGTATGACAGACAAGAAGCGCAGCTTTAAAATGACATTATGCTCTTATGTTTCGGACTTCATAAAACGTATGGATGAGCCGGACGACTATGAATTTGCAATAATTACCCCGCAGACAAGCGGCACCGCTTTGGTTTGGATTTGCTGTAATGATGTAAAAATCCAAAATATAGGCGGAGAAATCCCGATAAGCAAGGACCGCTTAGATGAAATCGTTTGTTTCTATAATGAATTTTATTATCATTTTGCGCGATTATTGTAAAAGCCTTTCAGACTGTATAAAAACCTGCTGTTCCCCCGCCGCAGGCGGCGGGGAGAGGCAGAAGTGCGGCTTGCAAATCCGGAAAATCGGAATGGAGAAAATCCTATAAAAAACGCGGCTCTTATCGAAATAAGAGCCGCTAAATTATTCAGAGCATAATTGGGAAGTGAAGTGGGATTAACGTTCTACGAGATGTCCGTTCTCGTCGTACTTTTCGTAGATTTCGGAGATGTCAACGGTCGTCGCGGTGCCGTCAGCGTCGATTACCACGCTTGCGAACTGCACGGACTGAACGTTCTCGGAGTTGAGCGGGTAGTTGAGCGATATCGTAAACGTCGCGGTCTTGGTTTCTTCGTCGCTGTCATAGCGGCAAATCTCCCAGCTTTCGATTTCCATCGTCGAGCCGTCCTTCATCGTTACATTAACGGGGAAAACAGGCGACGAGGTTTTAAAGATGTTTCCGGACGTGGGCAGCGCTTCGGTCTTTACGTTGAACGAAATCGCCAGCGGGCTTATGTCAACGCTCTCAACGTCCCAGTCGCCCCAGCCGAGAAGGTCAACGTGCTGCGCGGTATCTGCCGTAATGGTTTTGTTAAGGCTTGTGATGTTGTCTGCGTTGAGCGGGATATCAAGGTCAACGTCGATAGCCGTTTCATACCGTGAAATCCCTCGTGCCGGCCAAGAACCCGCAGACTTTATCTCCTCGAAATGCAGAGTTACGCTGTCGCCGCAGTTCTCAATTCCACTGTAATCAATAAAGCCCTTGTAAACCTTCTTGCCGTCAATCTCGGTCAATATGCCGTTGTGTGCACGCGTGCCGCCTTTAATCCCGTCGATATTGCGGTAATCTCCCCAAATCCAGAAATTCTGATCGTTTATCGCCAAGCAATCGAGGTCTTTCTTGAACGTCATGTTGAACATAACCATAATTTCCTTGCCGTCGCAAATCGCGCCGGGGAAGTCGAGCGTAAAATCCTCGTATTCAAAGGACTGTCCGAGCTCGATATTGAGCGTATCGTAAAGCCCCGTGTTAAGCGCAATAGCGTTCTGGTCGAGCTCCTCGCCGTTTACGTCCTTGAATTCGGGCTTGAAGTATTCGCCCGCCTGTGCGAGAACGTTCGCGTACTCCTCGGTAACGCTGTGATTGTAAACCGCCACCGCGCCTACCGCCGTCGCGCCAAGCGCGAGCGCCGCCGCAATCGGGATTACAACTGCCTTGCTGAAAAGCTTTCTTGATTTATTTTCGTGTTTCATAGTAATATTCCCCTTTCGGCTGCTCAATATTGAATCAAGCAGCTCCTCGTCGCTCTTCAAAGGAGCGAGCTTGTCATACATCGCGTTATATAATGCAAAATAATCCTTTTTCATCGCAAATTCCCTCCTTCAAGAGCATTTTCCTCAGTTTGTCACGCGCCCGCGCGAGCCTTGTTGTCACCGTTGAAACCGCGCTGCTTGTCATCTCGGCGATCTCCTTTACGGAATATCCCTCGTAATAATGCAGGTGAATTACCTCGCGATATTTCGGCGGCAGCTTCGCGACGGTTACCCACAGCTCCGTTTCCTCATAGGAGAAATTGTGAGCCGCGGGTATCTTTTCGTCAAGCTCAACGTGGGAGTATCTTTTTGATTTCAGGAGATTTTTCGAGAGGTTTATCGCCACTCGGAAGAGCCACGCGCGGCAGTTTTCCTCGGCAGGGAATTCCTCGCGGCAATCCAGCAGCCGACAGAATGCGTCCTGCGCAATGTCCTGTGCCTCGGCCTCGTTCTTGACGTAGCTCAAGGCGAGCCGATAAACCGATTTGTGATAAAGCCGAACATAGCGTTCGAGCTCACTGTTTGTCATTTTTATCATCTCCTTGTTGGAAAGCGCTTTCAATTAGAGGACAAATTAACAAGCTGAAATGTCCCAAGTCAGAATAAAAATTAAAAAAATATCTTCGTCTTTACGCTGAAGAGGTTAGAATGTTGCTTAAATCCCCGCGTTTTCCCGGCCGTCGGCGGTATCTGCGGATAATCCTTGCGGTTGATAAGCGACAGCGTGCAGCTGAACCTCGTTTCGCCGAGCTTTGCGTTTGAAATGCATTGCGCGCAATTCTCTTTCTCGTTCGTTTTTACACTTTCCTTTAGTATAGTATATAACTCAAAAGTGCGTACTTGATTTTTTAAATCGGCTATGCTATAATTTTAACACAAGGGGCGGCGTTTGTCAAGCTCCCCAAAACGGAAAAGGAGATTTTATTATGGGAAAGAAAATCGTAGTTATAACAGGCAGCCCCCGCAAGAACGGCAACAGCTTCGCGATGACGGACGCGTTTATCGCGGCGGCGGAGAAAAAGGGGCACACCGTAACGCGCTTTGACGCGGCTATGAAGAACGTAGGCGGCTGCCACGCGTGCGAAACGTGCTACAAGTCGGGCAAGGCCTGCTCGTTCGACGACGACTTCAACGAGCTCGCGCCGCTTATTCTTGAGGCGGACGCGATCGTGTTCACAATGCCGGTTTACTGGTATTCGATCCCCGCGCAGATAAAGGGCGTTATCGACAAGCTGTTCTCGCTGGTGGTCGGCGGAAAGGACATCGCGGGCAAGGAGTGCGCGCTTATCACGTGCTGCGAGGAGGAGGATATGTCCGTAATGGACGGCGTGCGCGTGCCTATCGAGCGCTCGGCGGCGCTGATGAAGTGGAAAATGGTCGGCGAGGTGCTTATCCCCGGCGTGCTGAACGTCGGCGCTATCGACAAAACCGACGGCTGCAGGCAGGCGGCGGCTCTCGCAGAGAAGCTGTAAGGCGGTGACAATAATATGAGCAAAAGGGTAGTTATACTAAACGGAAGCCCGCGGAAAAACGGAAACACCTCGGCTCTTGTAAAGGCGTTCCGCGAGGGCGCAGAGAGCGTTGGGTGCGAGGCCTCGGAATTTTTTCTCGGGGATCTTGAAATAAACGGCTGCAAAAGCTGCTTTCGCGGAAACAATTCCCGCGAATGTCCGTGCGTTCAGCGGGACGGAATGGAAAAGCTCTATCCCGCGGTGAGGGACTGCGACGTTGTGGTGCTTGCTTCGCCACTGTATTACTGGAGCATAAGCGGGCAGCTCAAAACCGCGATAGACCGCCTGTTTGCGCTTGAAGAGGGAAACGGAAATCTGCTTCGCGGGAACGGAAAAGCCGCTGCGCTGATTATGGCGGCGGAGGGTCACGGCTTTGAGGACGCGGCGCTGTACTTCGATCACCTGACCGAGCACCTCAAGTGGAAAAACCTTGGGAAAGTGCTTTGCGGCGGAGTAATGGATATCGGCGATATCGACGGACACGCGGAGCTTCAAGAGGCTCTCGCATTGGGGAAGTCCCTGCAATGATCGCAAAAACGGCGGCTCTCCGAACGGAGAGCCGCTTTGCCTTGCATAAAAAACCCGTTTTCTACATATTATAATATACAATATTTCACCGCGTTTCTCCCTGCCGCAGGCGGGGAGAAACGCCGAAAAAATCATCAAAGGAGCAACTATGTGTACTGCTGTAAGTTTTGAAAATAACGGCTTTTATTTCGGGCGAAATCTCGACTATGAGATAAGATTCGGGGACAATGTGGCGATTTCGCCGCGGAATTTCCCATTCAAGTTTTTGTTCGCGGGGACAATGCGCGAGCACTACGCGATGATAGGAATGGCGCACATCGCGGACGGCTATCCTTTGTATTACGACTGCGTAAACGAAAAGGGGCTCGCAATGGCGGGGCTGAATTTCGTGGATTACGCGTATTACGGCGAGCCTGAGGACGGAAAATACGCGATAGCTCCGCACGAGTTCATTCCGTTTATTATGGGGCAGTGCGCGAGCCTTGCCGCCGCGCGGGAGCTTCTCGCGAGGATTTGTCTGGTAAACCGCGCGTTCGGGAATTTCCCCGTGTCGCAGCTCCACTGGATGATTTCCGACGGCAGGGATTCAATCGTTGTTGAGAGCACAAAGGCGGGCTTTTTCGTGTACGACAACCCGCTTGGCGTGATGACAAACAACCCCGAATTCCCGCTGCAAACCACGCAGATCAACAACTATATGGGATTGTCCGCAAAGCCTCCCGAAAACCGCTTCTGCTCGAAATATCACTTCAACGCATACAGCCGCGGAATGGGAGCTATCGGGCTGCCGGGGGATTTGTCCAGCGAATCTCGCTTCGTCCGCGCGGCGTTTGTCAAGGCGAATTCCGTCTGCGGCGATTCCGATTTGGAGAGCGTTTCGCAGGTGTTCCATATCCTGGCCTCGGTAGAAAACCCAAGCGGCTGCTGCGAGCTTGAAAGCGGCGATTACCAGATTACGCAGTACACCTGCTGCTGCGACTGCCAAAAGGGGATATACTATTATAACTATTACAACAACCATCAGATAAACGCCGTGGATATGCGCCGCGAGAACCTAAACTCCGCGGAGCTTATCATCTACGAGCCGCAGGATAGGGAGAGCATAAATTTTCAGAATTAAAATAAGCCGCCTTCGGCGGCTTATTTAATTATCACCCAAGGCTTCGTGCCACGTAAAATAATCGGGGCAGTGCGCTTGCAGGAAATCGTAGAATGACTTGGAGTGGTCGTGGTGCCAGAAGTGCGCGTATTCGTGGTGGAAAACCGACTTTACCGCCTCGCGCGGATACGCCGCCAGCCGCGAGTTTATCGAGATGTGCCCGCGCGTGTACGAGCAGCTCCCCCAGCGCGATTTCATATCCTTTATCGTGATCTTGGCGGGCGGGGGCTTTAAGCCGTCTTTTTCCAGCTCCGCGCGAACCTCCTCGTTAAGCTCGCGGCAGAGCTCCGCGAAACGCTTTCCAACCGCCCTTTGGATAAGCTCAAGCACATACTCGGAACTGTCGCCGAGCCTCGTGAAAACTCTGCACTCGCTCTCGTCCAGCACGGCGTTTTCCCGCGCGTTATGTATTATCCGCACGGGGTATTCCTTGCCAAGCCAGTTTACGGAGCTTGTGTTTATCTCGGTTTTTTTCTCGCGGTTTCGGAGCTTCTCAAACGCCTCGAAAAAGAAGTCCTCGCGCTCGTTCAAAAAGCGCTCGATTTCCGTTATCGTCGCACGGGAATTCGCCGAAACGTAGACTATGCCGTCCTCCTTAGGGCGGAAATTTATATTTTTGACGCGCTTTCGGGTGAGCTCATAGGTGAGAGTTCTCCCATCGGAAAGAGTTATCGTTTTCAAGTCTGCTCCATTCTATGCATTACAGCTCCTTGCCGGTGCGGATATCAAGCCGCTTATCGACCCAACCTCCCGGCGGGTCAAGCTCGCAGGAAATATCAAGGACATTACCCGAAACACCGCAAAATGTCACGCCGTCAACGGCAAGGCTTTCGTTGCTCCAAAGCAGGTTCATTTCCTCGTCGAACGCCAACATTCCCGTTGCGGAAGCCGCAAGAAGCATTTCGCGGTGCTCCGAAAAACGGCCGAAGTATATATTAACGGAATACCGTTTGTGTTCGAGCGTTTGCAAATTCACGGCGATAATATCATCTCCGGTTCCGAGGCAGAAAAAACCGCGCCAAATCACCCAATCGTTGAACGGGTTCCAACTGTCATCGTTGACTTCAACTCGCAGATAATTCCGCCCGTTCTTTTGGATCGTATAAAACTTGCTTTTTACGGCGCACGGCTTTCCGTCGATATACAGCGGCTTGCAGAAGCACAGGCAGCGCTCGGCGCTTTCGCCGTTATCGGCGATAATGCTGTATTCCATTACGCGCCTCCAATCCGATTTTTGCTGTCGCTGCGCGGGAGCTTGCCAAGATGCAGACTGTGCCGTCCTCATTCGGCTGAGCTCATAAGTCAGCGTCCTCCCCGACGACAGCGTTATTGTTTTCATTGCGTTCTATCCTTCTGACAATAATGGCGTTGCGAATAAACATACCGAAAAACATTCCGAGAGCGCACCCGCCGCAGCCGCAGAGAAAGAACAGCAGCGCCCACCTGCTCGCGTTTTCGGGTTGAAAATAATCGCCGAATACATACAATATATTAAAGTCCATGCCCAAATCGTAAAACACATATATCATATCTTTTAGCTCCGCGGTGAACATATCGGTCAGCACAAGCAGAACCCCCGAAAGCGGGATAAACAGCCAGCGGTGCTTAATCACCTTGCGGCACTCGATAAACCCCGCAATCACCGCAATGCAAAGCGGGAACACGATTGCGAAACAAATCGTCTCGCGGTGCATCCCCTGCCATTCGCGGGCAAACGCGTCAATCCACACTCCAATTAGCCAGAAAAACAGCAGCACCAAAACCCAGAAGCCGAAATACACGCCGAGGATTATTCGGTTCAGAAGCCGTTCGCGGCTTGCTATTACGTTTGTGCTTTCATCAAGATGTCTTATCATATTCTTGTCCTCCTTAAGCAATTCGTCAAGGCTGACGGAATAGAGGTCGGACAGCTTGATTACGCTGACTATGTCGGGGTACGAACGATTGTTCTCCCAATTTGAAACGCTCTGCCGCGAAACGCCGATCTCCTCGGCGACCTTCTCCTGGGTAAGTCCCATTTCGGTGCGCGCGTTTTTCAGTCTGCTTCCGATCTCCATTTTGTCAAAACCTTTCGTTTTAAGATATATCAACCCCGCGATTTCCCTCGCCGCAGGCGGGGGAAATCGCTGATTGATATAACTTAATTATAGAAGAACAAGAAATTCTTGTCTACCAAAATGCTTTTACAATGCTGATTTTTCGGCGTAAAAAATCTTTTACACTGCGTGCTTATGCGCTCTCGGCGAGCTTAATCAGCTCCTCGGGAGTTATCGCTTTGACCTTGCCGCCCGCAAAGTCATCAACATTTCGCGTGACGATAAAATCCGCGCGGCAAGCCAACGCGCACTCCGCTTGGAGGCAGTCCTCGAAGTCCTTGAATTCGTAACGCTTTAGAGCCGTGAGTATTTTTGTTTCGTCAATATCAACAATTGACAAGAACTTGCAAGCACTAAGCAAAAAATCCCTGCGGTCTTTATCGGAATACAATGACCTCATTATATAATATGTGTTGGTTAAGGAGTGAGCCGCTACATATCCGCGAGTTTTCTTTTCCGTGCACATCGCTATGATTTTATCTGAATTGGTGAAAAACGGTTCTCGCCGCATAATCCAATCCAATAAAACATTAGTGTCTATCAATAACGTCATAGCCCGTACTTCTCCTTATAGTATTCTTCTCGCGCTTTGTTAGGGTCGAAGTCGGGCGGCGCAGGTTTAAGAATAGTCATTATTTTTTCGTATGCTTCACGACGTTCTTCCAAATCAGCCTGTTCCGGTTTTTCTTTAGACAACTTCGCCAAATAAATAATCGCCGTCGGAAGAATTTCCGTAGGCAAATCGTCAATCAAGCTGTATGCCAATTCTCTATCGCTCATAATAACACCTCCATATAATAGCTTAAACCCCGTACCTCTCATCAAGATAATCCAGATACTCCTGTTTATAATCGTTGCTGATGTTCGGGCAAGGGTGAATCATCTTGCTAAGTTCCTCAAAGGCTTCGTGAGCCTTTTTGGGGGTCCTTTTTTGGAAACTCGTAATCCTCGTTATTCATTTCCTCGTTCTGTATTTTGTCGTCCATAAAAATCCCCCCTAATTTCCCGCCCGCTTCACACGCTCAATCGCCCGGCGTTCCGTGTCGGCGCAGTACGCCTTAATTTCGAGGCTGTTCATATAGACGTCAAAGGAGCGCTCATAGCCGTCCTTGCGTTCATCGAAAATTTTCCGCGCCGGGTGACCCTCGGGCAGCTGCGCGAGCGGGACATCAAGCCCCACCGCGTTTGTCTGATTGTAGAACGTAATCTGCATCGGACACTCCATAACGCGGCTTATACCCGCGACCGCGATAACGCCGCACTCTTTGGCAAGCGCCTTGCAGTCCCGGACTTTTCCGACTATCTTGTCGGTGATGTTGACGAGCTCGCCGCCCGCAATCTCCGCTGTCGCAAATCTTTGCAGATTGTCTCCGAAATCCTCAAGCAGCACCTGCGCCGCGTCCAGCATAAAGTCAAAGCCGTACCTCCAGGTAGCCGCGTAGTCAACGGAAATCCAGCCGTTATCCTCGCTGAAAGCCTTTAACGTCATAACATACCTCCGAAAATAACCAACGACTAAAAAACATCAATGCATTCCGCACTCGTCATAATCCTTCCACTTCTCGTTATAGCGCATTTCGTCGGCGATCTTCATACATATATACGCCACCGCCGCCGCTACTACGATTACCGCCGCGATTATCGGGATCACGATTTTCGCAACAGGGCCTGTTTTCTTGTCGATGTTTTCCTTGAGCTTTTCGATTTTCATAATTGTACCTCCAAAAATATATGTGATTTTTTGTTTTGCCGAATAACGTTTTCCGCGCTTTTGGTGGGAAAACGAGGTTATGCTTTGTTGTCTGACAACGCCGCGTAAATCTCCCGCTTTGGAATTCCCGTGATTTTCGCCGCCTCCTTACACGCGTCAGAGAGCCTCTCGCCGCCGTCAACCAGCTGCTTCGCGAGCTCAACCGCTTGCTCCGCCGAAAACTCCGCGGGCTTTGCTTGCGCGCCCTCGACTACGATAACGAACTCCCCGCGGGGCTCGATTTCGTCATAATACCGCTCGAGTTCTCCGAGTTTTCCGCGGATAATCTCCTCGTGGAGCTTCGTAAGCTCGCGGCAAAGCGCGGCGTTTCGTTCTCCGAGCGCCTCGTGCAGATCGCAGAGCGTCTGCTTTATTTTATGCGGCGCCTCGTAAAATACAAGCGCGTGCGGGAGATTTTTTATCTCGTCGAGCCGCTCGGCGCGTTCCTTTTTGGGAACGGGCAGAAACCCCTCGAAAATCCACCGCGCGGCATCAAGTCCGCTTGCCGCGACCGCCGCGACCGCGGCGCTGCAGCCGGGAATTACCTCTACGGGAATTCCGCGCTCGGCGCACTTTTTTACAAGCACCGCGCCGGGGTCGGAAATGCACGGCATTCCCGCGTCGGACACCAGCGCGACGTTGTTTCCCTCCAGCAGCAGCTCGATTATCCGCTCGCTTTTCTCCTGCTCCTTGGGCTTATAGTAGGACAGCAACGGCTTTTTAATATCAAACCTTGTCAACAGCCCAAGCGTCACGCGCGTGTCCTCGGCGGCGATGTAATCCGCGTTTTGGAGCGTTTCAACGCCGCGCGGGCTAAAATCGCCGAGGTTGCCGATAGGCGTGCCAACTATTGAAAGCTTGCCAAATTCACTCATAATTACCCTCGAATTTCTCCGCGAGCCATTGCTCTATCTCATCGGCGGAGCTGTTCTCCAAGCCGAAAAGCCGTCGGTTCACCTCGCCGTCGTCGGGGTCGGCGAACGCTCGGCGCAGCTTGCTTTTTTCAAGCTCCGCGTCGGCGCGCGTGGGGTAGCCCTCGTGGAAAACAATCTCGCCGTTTCTCAGTTCCACAATGTCGTTCGTGAAATGCCGCCAGTGCTCGACGGACGGATTATACGCAACGCCGCGCCCGCGACTGACGCGCCAGCAGCCGTCGTAGCCGTCCTCGGCGGCGAAGCTCTCCGCCATTTCCGCGATAGTTCCGAGCGGCACGGCGTATTCAAACTCAAGCTCCTCCAGCACCGCGACAAGCTCGTCAAGCTGTTCCTTGCTCGTCACGTGAACGACAAAATCCACACCGGGATTTTTAAGAATAATTTCCTTAAATTTACTCATATAATTTTGAATATTCCTCCGTAAACGAGCCGTCGGCGTTGTACAACACAAGCGGCTTTTCGACCGTCATTCCCGCGTTCGCGCCCTTTTTGCCGCTTATGAGAAACAGCCACGGCTTGTCGTTTATATTGTTGAACACGAACGTTATCGACTTCGGCTCAATCTTGCTTTCGCGCATTGCGCAGATCACGTCCGAAAGCCGCTCGGGGCGGTGGCACATTTTCAGAAAGCCGCCGTATTTCAGCAGCTTAGAAGCCGCCGCGCACACGTCCTTGATGTTGCACTTAAGCTCGTGCCGCGCGATCTGCTGCGCCTGCGAGCCCTTCAGAAATCCCGAGTTTTCCACCATATACGGTGGGTTGGCGGTGACGATATCCGCGCTTTCAAACGGTATCATATCCTGCGAAATTTCGCGCAGGTCGCATAAAATCGGCTTTATATTCTCCAGCGAATTTTCCGCGATCGTCATTTTGAGAAGCTCGTTTGCTTCCTCTTGAATTTCCACCGCGCAGATCAGCTTGGGGTCAACATTCTTGCGGAATATCAGCGGGATTATCCCGCAGCCCGTGCACAGGTCAACGACGACGTTCGACTTCCGAACGCCCGCGTACCGTGCAAGCAGAAACGCGTCCGTGCCGAAGCGGTGATCCTCCGAAACGTACATCTTTATATTCCCAAGCTGAAATACCTCTGTTTCCATATTGTAAACCGTCCTTTCACGTTTTTACCGTAATTATCCTATCAGGATCTGTCCGTCGGGAACAACTATAT
>CAYSHU010000058.1:0-12422 GCA_964430965.1 uncultured Ruminococcus sp.
CACGAACCTGCGGCAATACCATTATTATACATTATACCTTTGAATGCGACAAGGCATTCATGGCAATGGAACTCGTGAAATCCGTATAACAGCACCAATCCCGCAAGGATTTTCCTTGCGGGAGGTACATAAAACTAATTCTTCGTTAGCGATACCACGCTAATGGCGCGGTATTTTTCGGTTATGTGCACTTCTGCGTGTCGCTGTCCGATTTGGATTTCGCGGCGACGTGTTCCTCCTGCTTGGGAGGTTCAAACGAATACGGCTTTATCTTATCAAGAAGCAAGCCCTGCTTGCCGCGTTCCATTACGTATACCTTATCAAGCGGCATTGCGAGCACCGTTTCCTTTGACTTGTTGGCGCGCGACGAGATGTAACCCGCCGTGTCGCTGTCCGAGCCCCCGAGATATAAAACATGGTCGCAGTTGTTGACTATAGTGTCCGCCTGATACTTATTATACATAGAATTCAGCTGCGAAAGGCTCTGGATAATCACGCTGACGGCGATATCTCTTGAGCGGATCACCGAAATCGTTTTGTCGAAATCGGGGATCACAACATTCGTCGCGAAGTCGTCCAGAACTATTCTCACCGGGATTTCCAGTCTTGAGGTCGGGCTTCTGTCCGCCTCGGCGATGAGCGACTGGAGCGCCTGCGTGTAAAACAGATTTACAAGCATATCAAACGCGTGGTCGCTGTCGCTGATGTTGAGGAACACGACGGATTTCTCGTGCGAGATGTCGGGGATATTTATCTTGTTCCCACCGTTGAAAAGCGCTGTCACGCCTTCGATATCAAACGCGCGAATGGCGTTGCTTAAAAACTGCGTAATGCAGCTCCACGTCTTTTCAACGCCTGTGGTGTTCTTGAAGAGCTTGTACTGCTTTGACGCGTAGCTGTCGGGGTGGTTTATCAGATGCTCCTCAAAATAGTTGACGCCGTTGTTGCCCGGCGTTTGGCAGAGCATAATTCTGTACAGCTCATTTACTGTCGCCAGATTCTGTTCCTCGGGCGCGAACGCCTCCAAATCAAACCCGACAAGCGCCCCGAGGACGTTCCGCGCGGAAACCTCCCAGAACGGGTCATTTTTGCATTTGATAGGAACAAGCGCCGCGGTTATCGTTTCAATATCCATTTCGTTTGCCTTGCCGTTTTTATCGCGGCGGATATAATCGAACGGATTGTAGGAAACCGTGGACTTTTCGGGCTCCACAAAATCGATTATGTAGGTCTTATAGCCCAAATCGCGCATTGTCTTTTCGTACTTCCTGCTGAGGCTTCGCTTCGTGTCCGCGATAATAAGGCTTTCGCCCGACGTTAGCATATTCGGGATAACATAGCCCCCCGTCTTGCCCGCGCCCGACGGGCCTATAATCAAATCGTTGTTGTTGAGCTCCGTCGCGCGTGTGTTGTTGGAAACCGTAAAGCTCTGCGCGAGAATTCTTGTGCCGTAGTTTGTGTTATTTACTTTATTCATATTAAAAACCTCCTGATAGATTACAGATTTTCGGAAATGGCGGTAGCCAAGCCGAATTTTATTGCTTCCTCAGCGTCGAAATAGCTGTCGTCCTTGGTCTTTTCGTAGATTTCCTCGAGCGTTCTGCCCGTGCGCTCGGCGATTATTTTGCAGAGCTTCTCTCGGAACTCGTTGAGGCGGTCGACCTCGGACTGTATCTCGTGCGGCTTTTTGCCCGCGTAGCTGCCACCGCCGAACGACGGGTCGTGAATCATCACGCGCGCGTGCGGCAGCATTTCGCGCTTGTCACCGGAGAGGAACAAGATAGACCCCATACTTGCGGCTGTGCCGATGCAGACGGTTTTTATCGGCGCCTTGCTCATTCGCATAGCGTCATAAACGGGCAAGCCGCAGTCGATTTTGCCGCCGGGGGAGTTGATGTACATCACGATCTCATCGGAGCTCTGCGAATTGAGGTACAAAATCTGCTGGATAAGCTGCTTGCAGACCTCATCGTTTACCTCCTCGGTAAAGAATATGCGGCGCTCGGACAGCAGCTCGGATTCGACGCTTACGCAGTCATATCCGCGCGAGCTTTCTTTGGTTATAAAGTTATTCATATAAATTTCTCCTTTCTAAAACGGATATTCGTCTTGCTTTTCAGCAGGTTCGGCGGGCTTGGGCTGAATACTCCCGCAGACCGCAATGGGTTCGATAAGCGCTTTTTCGATGATGAAAAGCGTTTTGGTATAGTTGTTCGGGTCTTGCTTCAGGAGGGTTTCCGCGGCGAAAAACAGCCCGCACATCGTAAGGTTTTCGCGGAGCTTCTCTTCGCTCGAATTATCAAAAACCTCCCCGGAAACCTCAACAAGCCTTGAGAAAACCGCGTCGTAATACTCCTCGCGCCTCGTAAGCCGCTTAAAATACCCGATAAACGCCTTTACCTTAATGTTGAGATAAACGCTTTTGACGTTTCTGAAATCGGGCTTGTCAAGCATTTCCCGCAGCGATTTCAGGCTTTTCGGATTTTGGGTGTTCATATTAAAGCTCCTTTCTTAAATTGAAATTGTTTGCGAGATTGCGAATTTGCGGAATTCATGCGAAAGAAATCCGAACAAATCAATGCACAGCTTGGAGTAGTACGCGGGAACGGCAGTGTTTTCTTTTATCATATGCCCGTATTGCTTTACAAGCGCGCTTGCTGAGAGCCCGCCGAGCTTGTTCGGGGATAATTCCAGACATTCCGTGAAATCGGCAAGCGCTCCTACCGCGATCAAATCCGTGACGGGGCATTTTGCCAAAGCGCAGAGCGTGTTGTGAATTGTCCGCAGACTTTCCACTTCAAAACGCTCATACTTTCCGGCAAACGCTTTCGCGTCGGTGACGGGTTCTTCGGGCGGGATATTCCCGGGGTAAACGGGGATGCTGTCGCCGAGTGTTCCGCGTGGGATAACGTAAGGAGCTTCTTCTTCGTCATCATCGATTCCGTCGTCGAATTCATCGGATCCTTCATCGTAATCGCCGTAATCCTCGAAACACTCATTGCCGTAATATCCTCCGTATTCTTCGTCGAGCTCCGCGCCGTCTCTTTCAAAGTCAAAGTCGACCGAGTTGTCGTGCCGCACGCAATCGGTCGGGAGAAACTCGCAGAAGCTAATCGTGTTCCTGCCGTCGGGCTTATAGAATTTCAGCAATTCCATAGGTTCTAATTCGAATTCCTTGATGCCGAACTTCTTCATCAGTGCCAGCGTAAACTCCTCGTTGCCGATAGGCAGCATAAAGTTCATTATCCAGTCCATAAGCTTTTCGCTGTTCTTGCCCTGCTCTGCAAGCACGGGGATTTGGAACACTTCGCTGCCCTCGGTTTTGAGAAGGCTTTCAATTTCGTAATCGCCGTCATCGTTTCGGATAAGTTTGCCGATAAGGTGATTAACGTTGTCAACCTTTTTGAGAATAAATAATTGTTGCATAAAACATTTTCCTTTCTGAATAATCCGCAAGCCCGAATTCTTGAAAAACCCGGGCTTGTGATTATTTGTGATTTCGATTTCAAAGTATTACGCCGCTGATTGAATAAGCCTTCTTGAGAGAGCTCTTCGCACCTCGGCGGCAAGGTCAGCGTCCTGCTTGAGAACGTAGATAGCGCTGTTGGAGTTCACCCGCGCGGAGTAGGGAACGCCCACCTCGTCAAACGCTGCCGCGAGCTTCCTCATAAAGTCCGAGGAGCAAGCCTGCACATTTACGACTTCTCCGAATTTTCGGAGGTCGCTGTACGAAAGCCCGAGAAATTCCGTTTCGAGCAGCGTTTGATATCTGCTCATAACCTCGGCGTTGAACTTTTCGCGGAAGGCGGGGCTGGTGATGTACATTATGCTCTTGTACTCACCGTCGGCGGTTTTGTAGTGCGGATATCCGACGCCGAGCTTTTCCTCGCCGTTTTCGTCGGTATAGCTGTACACGCGGACATCGGTGATTACAAGCGTGTTGTTGATAACCGCCCTGCCGACAGCCTTGACCTTGCCGTTATGCTTTTCGAGCGTCACGAAGATGTTGGAGGTTTCGGGTGCGGGCTGAACATTCTGAGTATTTTCGAGGGGCATACGGTCAATTCCGCTTGCAACCATATTGTTGTACGTGCGGATAACCGTGTCGAGAAGCTCCCTGCGCGTTTCCGCGGTAATCGGGAAGACGAGCTGGTTGTACTCACCGTCGACGAGCTTCGAGGGCATCAGGGCATACGCCCCGTTCGCGCCCTCAAATACACGGATATTGCTGATAACAAACTCGTTATTTACGGTAACCTGCGCGATAGCCTTTGTCTTGTTGCTGTTGTTGAACAAAATCATACCTGTGGTAACAAACGAATTTTTCATAGTTTTTCCTTTCTCGGCTTTCAGCCGAACAAAATTTAATACTGTTGGAATTTAACCGAAGCACGCGCTTCGAGGGTTCAGAGTGAATTTTTATCACATCCTTTCGTGAATTTCGCAACTCGTAAAGTTTAATTCGGAAAACACTTTAAAGGCTTGCGCGCTAAGCCCTTAGAGAGCTGTTCCTTTAAAACCCACCCGAGCGGCGCCCGTGGCGCCGCCCCGAGAGTTCATACTTTATCACTTGCTTTCATTAGTTTGATTTGGAATTTCGCACAAAGAATAATACCGAAACACCAAAAACAAAACCGGGGACGGCGCTCCGCCGTCCCATGGCTCTCTATTTTGCGTCAAGTCGGAATTTAGCTGTCACCTCCTTTCGTATTCATCTCAAAAAAACAACAGGGCGGCACACTAGTGCTGCCCGCAATCGTTATAGCTCCAAAGCACCAACTCGCTATAACCCGACCCGGACGCCGCCTGCGGCGTCCATCATTTACCCGATAAAGCTTTATAAATGCGTTAAGTCTAAAGGACTTAACGCATAAAAGATTACACAAGCGTTTTTCTCGCCTTGAAACCTCGATAATCCTTATTATAAAGCGGGCTGACGGCTTCTGCGCAATCTGCTTGAAATGCAGTTTATGCCGCAAAACGCGCAACTTATGACGCGCGTCAAATAATTCATGCAAGCGGCATAATAGGCACAAATTGTCAAAAAATGCGCATAAACTGTAAACGTGATGCGTATAAACTGCGAAACCGCGTTTTTGGAGCCGCAGCTGGAAACACAAAAAATACCCCCTCGGGGGGGTATTTTTTACTTATCTTTTTTGGGCGAGTTCCTCAAGAGGACGACTTTAAACGTCTGATTTTCTTTATCCCATTCAAATTTCGAAACCAGCCCGTGCTTTACGAAATCGTTAAGGATAAGTTCCGTGTCCTCGCGGACGCTGCCCAGCCAACGCCGGAAGTATTTGCATTCGCGGAGGTTTTCTATGCCCTTGCCTTCCGCCTTCAGGTTTTTCATTTTCTTGCTGTCCGAAAGCACCACCAGCGGCAGCAGGGCTTCCTTGCCATTGGAGGGTGAAACAAGTCTTATATGTTTTGTCGCTGTTTTAGAGTATTTTATTTCGTGTATCAGATAATATCTTATAATCAGCTTCTGGTGCGTGAAATTCACTTGATTGTCGCCGTTATTGTCCTTCAGCCCCCAAAGCGACGCGTCATATTTCATATATTGTCCCGAAATTGTTGAGGTGTAATCAAACAAAATCGAGCCGCTGTCCGCCAGCTGAAATTGATTATCTTTCTTGGTAAACGACAAAAGCGTGCCTTTTATAAGCTCTCCTTCGGATAAGTGCGGGAAATCCTTGGGGAGAGTCCTCAGTTCCTCGGGGGTTACTTTGTATGTATCCTTCAAGTCATTGTTTGCCGTTCGCATTTCGAGCTCGTCCGTAATATCTATGAACATTTCGCTGTTGTTAAGTTTGTTCAGCGCGGCTTTCAGCGCGCTTGAGTTTGCCTTGGAAATTCTAGTCGGAACAGACTTTCCGCACATAAATCTGTATATTTTTTCTATCGTGAAGTTTTTCTTTTCCCCCTTTTTTGTAATTGCGCACACCGCGTCCAGAACCGCGAGTTCCCACAAGGTGAGCGGCTCCGTGTCGCCGTCCGCTTTGTTTTTTTGGCGAAGATAGTACGCTATATGAAACTTTTCCTTGCTGTTATTTCTGCTTATCCGCAATTCTTTGTGGACGCCGCTGTTATTTCGATTATCACGCAGAAAGTTTGATATTTTGGAGTTGAGCATATACACGCATTTCGTGTCCGGCGCGTCCTTTTGAGCCTTTTTATTCTCTTTGGCTTTTTGAAGCTCCTCTGGCGGGACAATTTCGCTTAAGGCTTCTTCGTCCAAGGTCATCTCGGTGATCGTATCTGTCTTTTTTGGGGTTTTTTCGTGAATTGTTTTGGGTTTCTCTTCGGAGGTTTCCGTGAGAATTTCGTCCGCGGGTGTATCTTCAAAAAGCCCGAACTCGGGATAGAACGAAAGCCCCACGCTCACGTCCTTTTCGCCGTAGCGGTTTTTCAAAATCGTGAGCCTCATCGCGCGTTTTTTGAACTCTTCCTTGTATATCCCTGCGGATTGAAGCGCCCACACAACGTCCGCCGAATATTCGATGCGCCCCGATTCCTTGAAGCTCGAGAGGGCGATGTCGCGCGGCTTGCCGTTGTAGGACGCGCGGTTGAGCGAGCTTATCGCGATGACGGGCACTTTCAGCTCGTTTGCTGTCTGCGACAAAAAACCGATGTTGAAATCCACGACAGAGCGCTGGTCTGCCGTGGAGTCTTTTTGCTTGCCGTCGAGAATTTGCAGATAATCCACGATGACAACGGGCGTTTGATTTTTGTTTTGCTTCTTGAATTTTTCGACCTCGTTGTAAATATTCTTTGCGTTAAAAAAGGAATTTTCCTTGTCGCGCTCGATAATGCGGATATAAGAGCCGAGCTTTTTGTACTCCTCAAAGGCGCGCTCGAAAAGCGGATTCTCGCCCTTACCGAACTCTTTTTCAATCCGCTCTAAGCCGTCTTTTCTCGTAAAATTATTCATCGCGAGATTTTTGTGAAGACCGCCGTTAAGCTCCTTCAAGCGGTGGCAGATTAAAAGCCGCGCTATGTAATCCGACGGCATTTCCAGCGAAAAATACATCACGTGGATTTTTGCCGCCGCGATTTTTTCAGTGATGTTCAGCATAAACGTAGATTTGCCCGCGCTGCTCTCCGCGCCGAGCACGTACAGCTCCGGGATAAGCCCGCCGTTCAGCGCGCCGTCGAGGTTCTCAAAGCCCGTCGAAATGGGTTCCCACGGCGCAACAAGGTCGCTCCTCTTTTTAAAAGTATCGCTGAGCAGTTTTCCTTTCAGCTTCTCGGGGAGCTTTTCGGTTTCGGCGGTTTTGCTTTCACTGCTTTTTCTCGTTTTTCTTCTCATTTTCTGCACGCCCTTTCAACAATTTCTGCATATTTTTATTATATAACAAGCGGCATAATTTGTCAATAGCCATTCAAAAGCTATTCGTCGAAACCCCCAAAACGGCCCCTGCGGATTTGGTAAAAGCTACAAAAATAAAAAACAAGTGTAATATTTCGCAAAAATTTCTGTCTATAAAGGTAGAAAGCAAATTTTTGTACAATAGTTTAGCCAAAATTTAAGGAGGACTTTATGAAAAAAATCGCAGCAATAATCTCGGCAATCGCAGCACTCGCGGCGCTTGCGGGGTGCAGCAGAAAAACCACGCTTTCGGGCGAGGAATCGCAAGCGTTTTCGCAGGGCGTTTCGGAGAATTCAGCTCCCGCGGAGATAAGCGAGGACATTCAGCTTCAAAAAATCTCCGAGCTTCGCGGGGATTTGGACAGGCAGATAGAAAACGTCAAAAACGCCGACTACGACAACCTGCACGCGCTCGATAATTTCACCGTGACAATTCCCGAAACGGACGTGCTTTACGAGCTGGAGCTGACGCGTCCCGAGTTCGCCTTTAACGATTTTTACGACAAGTTCGACCGCGTTTTTGACAGGGATTTCGGGGATATTTACACACCCGAGGACAAGGAGCGGCTGTATCTCGCCACCGCAGCCGAGGACGATTTTTACGCCGATGATTATGCCCAAATACCTCTCGCGGAACGCCGTGACAAATTCGAGAGCGGAGAGCTTCAGTTTAGCTGGATCTTCGTGGAAACAAATAAGGCATATTTAGAAATGTATTCGTTTGGGAACGGCATTTTCAGGCTGTACCGCGACGGCGTTATCAAACGCGCCGAGCCCGACAAGGAGCCCACCAATGTGATTTTCACCGACGCATGGAGGCACTTCAAAATCGTAAAGGAAGCTATCGACGTTAATTCCGACGACAAATACGCGCTTCTCGACAAGGAAATGAGCGTAAAGGAAGCCGCCGAGGAAGTCGAGCGGCTTGTCATCGAGCACGAGTACAGCTGGGGCGGCGCGCTCTCGCCCGAGGTCTATGAATACCGCGTTATTGATTTGAACGACGGCAAATACGGCTTGGAGTTTATGCTCGCGCCGTCCTACAAGGGCGTAACGCTCGATATGCGTGATATATTTGAAAAGGACGGCACACACGTGGGCGCGGATATGGACAGGCTTGATCATAACTACTCAAGCTCCCCCGCGCGGACCTTTATAATGGAAAGCGGGCAGATAGAAACGTTTTTGCACGGCGACAGCGCGTATGACGTTACGGAGATTGCCGAGCACGACAGCGTAATTCCTCTCGAAAAGGCGGTGGAAATCACCTCGGAAAAATTCGGCGAGGGAATGAATTTGTCCCTTGGCAGAGCGGAGCTTATCTATTCGCCGATGTATCGAATAAACGAGAGCAAAACCACAAACGGCGCGTTTCCCGTGTGGAAGTTGAAGCTGGCAAACTCCATGGACGGCTGGAAATACATCACGTACATCAACGCCGCGACAGGCGAAATGGAATATTATCTCACCGAAAAATGGGTGCTTTAAAGGAGTACAAAATGAAAAGAACACTTGCATTACTTTGCGCCGCTGCGCTGGTTACAACGCTCGCGGGGTGCAGCAGAAAAACCACGCTTACGGGCGAGGAATCGGAACCGTTTTCGCAAAACGCCCGTGAAAATTCTTCACCGCCCGCGGAAGTCATTGAAGACATCGAGCTGCAAAAAATCTCCGAGCTTCGCGGGGATTTGAACAGGCAGATCGAAAACGTCAAAAACGCCGATTACAAAAACCTGCACCTGCTCGATAGTTTCACCGTGACAATTCCCGAAACAGACGTGCTTTACGAGCTGGAGCTGACGCGTCCCGAGTTCGCCTTTAACGATTTTTACGACAAGTTCGACCGCGTTTTTGACAGGGATTTCGGGGATATTTACACACCCGAGGACAAGGCGCGGCTGTATCTCGCCGCCGCGGAGGAAGACGATTTGTACGCCGAAAATCACGGGAAAATCCAGCTTGCCGAGCGCCGTGAAAAATTCGAGAGCGGCGAGCTTAATTTCACTTGGCTCTATGTCCGCACAAACAAGGCTTACTTGGAAATGTACCCGTTTGGAAACGGCATTTTCAGGCTGTATCGCGACGGCGTGATAAAACGCGCCGAACCCGACAAGGAGCCCACCGAGGTGCTTTTCACCGACGCGTACAGATACTTCAAAATCATCAAGGAATCCCTCGACGTAAATTCAAGCGAAACCTACGCGCTTCTCGACAAGGAAATGAGCGTAAAGGAAGCCGCGGAGGAAGTCGAGCGGCTCGTCGTTGAAAACGAGTACAGCTGGGGCGGCGCGCTTGTCCCCAAGGCGTATGAATACCGCGTTTACGATCTGAACGACGGCAAATACGGCTTGGAGTTTATGCTAGCGCCGAGCTACAAGGGCGTGCAGTTCGCCGTCAGCGACATTTATTACGACGAACACGGCGTACACACCCGCAGTGAGGATAACTTGCTTAACCATGTCTACTCCGACGACCCCGCGCAGGCGTTAATAATGGAAAGCAAGCAGATAGAAACATTTCTGTGCGGCGACAGCGCGTATGACGTGACAGAAATCGCCGAGTACGACAGCGTAATCCCTCTCGAAAAGGCGATTGAAATTACATCGGAAAAATTCGGCGAGGGAATGAAGCTCTCCGTCGGCAAAGCGGAGCTTATCTATTCGCCGATGTATCACATAGGCGAGCGCTACACCAAAAACGGCGCGTTTCCCGTGTGGAAAATCAAGTGCGCGAACTCTCTGGACGGCTGGAAATATATCGTGTATTTAAACGCCGTAACGGGCGAGTTTGAATACTATCTCGCGGAAAGATGGGTGATTTAATGAGTTATTTGCTTTACTGCCTCAAAAAGCTGCTGAGGTCCCCCGCGTTCTGGGCTTCGGTGGTAGGTACGGCGGCGGTCTGCCTGTTTTCGGAGATTTATTTTAACCCGCGGACAAACACGCAGGAAACCGTTATCGGAATGTTCGCGCAGTACACGCGCGAGGCATTTCTGGAGGACTCCGATCTCTGCTCCTACGCGGTGTTTTCGGGCGGCTTCGGGACTTGGGCGGCGATGTTCGCGCCCGTGCTCGCGGCGCTTTCGCCGATAGCTATCGCGGTTGACGAACGCAAAAGCGGAATGTGGCGCTTCTCGCTCCACCGCGCGGGAAAAGCGCGGTTCTGCGGCGGGAGCTGCGCGTTCGTGCTGATTGCGGGCGGGCTTGCGATAATGCTCGGCTACGCGCTGTTCGGGGCTCTGGCGGCGATTATGTTCCCGCCTATTTCGGCGTATTCCCCCGATAAAATCGAGATGTTTTCGGAGTACACATTCAGAGAGGGCAGCGCGATGTCGGCGATCTTCAAGGCGGGCGGGATTCCGCTTTGCGCGGCGGCGCAGCTTTGCGAAACGTTCCTTTTCGGCGCGGTTAGCGCGGCGGCGGCGATGCTTTTGTCGTCGTTCTGCGAGAACAAATATATCGTTATATGCACGCCGTTTTTCCTGAAATATTCCCTCAAGCAGATAGTCAGCGTGTTGTTGATGACAGCGGTTTCCGACTCCGAAAGCTACAATGAAAGGCTCCATAAATTCGCGAACATGATCCAGCCCGACGCCGCGAATTACTTCTTGAGTTACACCGCGAACGTTCCGGGGATAATTATTACAAACGCGGCGTTTATTTGCGTAACGGCGTTATGCTATTGCGTTATCAAAGGGAGGAGGCTAAAAAATGAAGCGTAAAAAAATCTTCGCCGCGCCGCTTGCCGAGCTCCGTCGAATTTTCCTTGACCCGCGGCTTCTCACCGTCGGAATGCTGCTGGTGTTTATCTACAATCTCGTCGTAAAGGAGCTGTTTTCCCGCGCGGAGAAAACGGAACTTCCCGTAAACGCCGCGGAAACATTCATCGCGATCGGGAGCTCGGGGGTGCTGCTGCTTTTTCTGCCCTCGGTGTTTTTGATCTTGGTCTCCGACCACCCGAATATGGGCTCGCACACTCTATATTCGATACACCGCGCGGGGCGGCTTCGGTGGCTGTTCGGGGAGATTTTCGGCGCGCTGCTTTCAACGATGATCTACGTCGTCGGAATGTTTGCGGCGTGCTGCGTTATGACGCTTCCGCACGGCTTTTTGGGAGCTGAGTGGAGCGACACCGTGACGAAATATGTTTCGATGTTCCCCGAAGAGCGCTTCACGATGATGTCGCAATATCTGCCGTCGAATTTGTTTAATCAGATGAGCCTTTCGTTCGCGCTTCTGCACACGACCCTGCTGCTGATTTTGTACCTGTTTTCGCTGACCCTGATAATCACGTTTTTCCGAATTCTCGGAATGAAGGCGGCGGGAATTGCGGCGGCGTTCGGAGTTGTCGCGGCGGGTGTGCTGACGTGCGCTGTTCAAGTCAAGGCGATGTGGGCGTTTCCGATGTCGCACACCGTCACATGGCTGCACTACGACACGGCGCTCCGCGAGCCGAAGGTGCCGATGTATGTTTCGTATATTTACTTTGGCGTATTTATAGCTTTGGGAATTGCCGCGAACATAATCGCGATAAAGAAAAACAACATCAACATAACGGAGGACGAATAATGATTACCGTAAACAACGTAAATTTAACCCTGCAGAAAAACGAGATTTTAAAGAGCGTTTCGGCGCAGTTCGAGCGCGGCAAAATTCACGGACTTATCGGCAGAAACGGCAGCGGAAAAACAATGCTGATGAAATGCATCTGCGGCTTTGTAAAGCCCACGAGCGGCGAAATCACCGTCGCGGAAAAGCGCATAGGAAAGGACTGCGACTTCCCCGAAAGCGTTGGTATCATCATCGAAACCCCGGGCTTTATTCCGTACTATTCGGGCTTCAAAAACCTCAAGCTCCTTGCCGATCTTCGCGGGAAAATCTCAAAGGAAACTATCCGCAAAACAATGAAGCAGGTCGGCTTAGACCCCGATTTAAAGCGCCACGTCCGCAAATATTCCCTCGGAATGAGGCAGCGCCTCGGCTTGGCGCAGGCGATTATGGAAGACCCCGAGCTGCTCGTCCTCGACGAGCCGATGAACGGCCTCGAC
>CAYSHU010000059.1:0-6244 GCA_964430965.1 uncultured Ruminococcus sp.
CCCGTGTAATCCGCGTGAGCGGGGCGCGCGATATGCGAGATATTCCCATAATCCGCGGAGTGTTGGTCTTGATTGAAAATCACCGCCGCGAGTGGCGTGCCCGTGGTTTTGCCCTCGAAAATCCCCGACATAATCTCGGGAATGTCCTTTTCACTGCGCATTGTGGAGGTGCCGTCCTTTTTAGGAGCGCGGCGCGCCATAAACTCCCCGATTTTTTCCAAATCAATCGGATCACCCGCGGGCAGATTATCCAGTACAACGCCGATGCCCTTGCCGTGGCTTTCCCCAAAAAGCGAGAATTTTACCCCGCCGTTATAGCTTGATGACATATTATTTCTCCTGTTTTGTAATTGCTTTGTAAGCGCGGTCAATAAACGGCTTCAGCGCGCTATACTCTTTATCTCCCGAGATAGTTTGGTAAATCGCTTCCTCGCCGAGCGCGGCTACCAAATCGACAAAATACTGATATGGGCGGTTTTTGTCGTCGGATTCGTAATATTCGGCGACGAACGGCTTTATCTCGTCGCTGATGTCAACGTCCCAGAATTTACCGTCACAGTAATCCAAAAGATATTTCGCGCCGCTGATCTCGCCCTTGCGGACAAGCTCGCAGCCCTCGGGGTCGCTTTCCTCGCCCTCAAAGTGATTTTCGATGACCCACCGCAAAAACAGCCCGATGTGGTCTGCCGCGTAAAGGCAAACCTCATCAGCTTGCTCCTCGGTGAGCTCGCCAGAAATGCCGTTGCGCTCGCGGTAAGCCTCCGCGGCGGTGCCAAAGTGCCAGTCGTATCTGTCGATAGCCATAATATTTACTCCTATTTGATTATTTCAATCTCCCCATCGAGATTTTTGAAAACGTCAAAGAAATCGGGGAATGACTTCTTGACGCACTCCGCGCCGCGTATCACAAGCGGATTTTCGCACATCGTCGCCGCAATCGCAAGCGACATCGGTATGCGGTGGTCGTTGTGCCCGTCAATCTCTCCGCCGCGAAGCGTTTCCACACCCTCAATCTCAAGATAATCCTCGCCGACCGTGACTTTTCCTCCAATAGCGTTCAGGCACTCCGCGGGAACATTCAGCCTGTCGGATTCCTTGAAGCGAAGCCGCGCGACGTTCGTTATGCGGCTCGTGCCCCTGCAGAAGCACGCGAGCACGGTGAGTATCGGCACTAAATCGGGAATGTCCGCGCCGTCTATTTCAAACGGCTCGCGGGCTTTGTCAAACCTGTCGCAGATGTCCATAATCACGCGGTCGCCTTGAAGCGAGCTTTCCGAAAGCCCAAGAATTTCCAAATCAGAGCCGAGCGAATTCGCGACGCGGAAGAACGCCGCCTGGGAATAATCGCCCTCAACTCTCCCCGAAAACGCTTTGAAGCGCTGATTTCCTTTAATGAAATAGCCGTTTTCCGTTTCCGCAGCTTCAATGCCGAAATCCCGAAGAACGCCGAGCGTTATGTCTACGTAAGGCCGAGAGTTCAACGCGGAGGTAAGAAAAATCTCGCTGTCGCCGTTGAGAAGCGGAAGTGCAAAAAGCAGCCCCGTGATAAACTGCGACGAAAGCCCGCCGTCTATCTCGAAGCGCCCCGCCCTCAGCTTTCCCGAAACAGAGCAGGGCAGGGAAGCGCCTGCTTCCTCAAAGTCAAACGTAACTCCGTGCTTCGGGAACTCCTCGACAAACGGCGTTATCGGGCGCTGCGGGAGCTTTCCGCTGCCGATAAACCGCGCGTTCACACCAAGCGCACACGCAACGGGAATTAAAAACCGCATTGTAGAGCCGGATTCGTTGCAGTTCAGCACGGCTTTGCCGGGGATTTTGTCAAAATTTGCGATCCCTTTGATAACCGCGGTATCTGCCTCAAAGCTGATTTCCGCGCCAAGCGCGCACATACAGTCAATCGTTGAGAGAATATCGACGGAGGGGGAGAGGTTGGAAATCGTTGAAACACCGTCGGCAAGTGCGGCGGCGATTATCATTCGGTGCGCGACGCTCTTCGACGGCGGCACCTCAACGCTCCCGCGGAGCTTTTTCGGCGTAATTTTTATGTCCATAAGCGCTCCTTAGCTTTGAAGGAATTTTTCGTACTCGTCGACCGACATTTTAACGACATCGCTCTTGCCGATCTCCGGGCAGATGACGATATTCATACCGCTTGCAAGGTGCTTTTTGTCGCCGAGCGATATTCTGAACAGCTCGTGAAGCGGCGCGGGGTCGGTTGTAGGGAGCCCGCATTTTTCAAGCAGCGCGTCGAGCTTGTCCGCAACGCCCGCTTTGCACATTCCGCGGCGCTCGGCAATGTGCGTGAACGTGCTCATTCCGATAGAGATCGCATAACCGTGCGTGAGCTTTTTGAAGCCGTAATACTTTTCCAACGCGTGCCCGAGAGTGTGCCCGAAATTCAGCAGCATACGCTCGCCCTTTTCGCGTTCGTCGTTCTCAACGACCTTGCCCTTGATTGTGACGTTTCGCTTCATAATTTCAACGAGATTATCATTTATATTACCGCTTGACAGTATCTCAAAAAGCTCCGCGGACTTTATCATTCCGTGCTTAACGATTTCCGCCATACCGTCCGCGAAGAACTCGGGCGTGAGTGTAGAGAGCGTTTCGGTATCACAGATGACGAGCCGCGGCTGGTGGAACGCCCCGACAAGATTTTTCCCGCCCGCGATATCCACCGCTGTCTTGCCGCCCACGGAGCTGTCCGACTGCGAGATGCCGGTCGTCGGAATCTGCACGAAGTCAATGCCGCGCATATAAGTCGCCGCCGCGAAGCCTGCCGTGTCGCCGACCACTCCGCCGCCCAGCGCCGCGATATAATCCGACCGTGTAAAGCCTTTCTCCGCGAGGAAATCGTAAATCCCGAGCAGGGTAGAGTGGTTTTTGGAAGCTTCTCCGTGCGGGAAAACGTACTTTACCGCCTCAATCCCCGCCGCTTCCAGCGACTTCATCACGCGCGCGCCGTAAAAGCCGTCAACGTTGTCGTCCGTGATAACGGCGCATTTTCCCGTCGGCTTTACGGATTTTATCAGCTCGCCGCACCTGTCGAGGATTCCCTTATCTATAAGAATATCATAGCCCTCGCGGACCTTAACAGTAATCACTTCCATTAAAAATAACCTCCAAATTAAAAAATATCCACATACTTGTGAAATATCCACGAGATATATACATTATTGTACCATATTCTGAGAGAAATTTCAAGTGCTTACTCAACAAAAAAAATATCCCCGCCAAAACGGCGGGGATAAGGTGTATATTATTAGTGCTTTTTCTTGAGAATGAATTTGCTTGTGAGGTTCTGGAGCTCTGCCGCCTGACCGTTGAGCTCCTCGCTGGATGCCGCGGACTGCTCTGCGGTTGCCGCGTTTGTCTGTACAACGGAGCTTATCTGGTCTACGCCGACATTTACCTGCTCGATCATCGAAGCCTGCTCCTTAGAAGCCGCGGAGATTTCGTCAATGAGCTTGACTGTCTGGTTTGTAACCTCAACGGAAGCGCTGAGTGCCTCTGCGGTTTCGTTTGCGATTTCGGAACCGCTTTCAACAGCCTCGATGCTCTGCTGGATAAGCTCGGTTGTGCTTTGTGCAGCCTCCGCGCTCTTGGAAGCGAGGTTGCGAACCTCGTCCGCAACTACCGCGAAGCCCTTGCCCGAAGCGCCCGCTCTTGCCGCCTCAATCGCCGCGTTAAGTGCGAGAATGTTGGTCTGGAACGAAATATCCTCGATAGTCTTGATGATGTTGCTGATCTCGTTGGACTTCTCGGAGATGTTGTTCATCGCAACAATCATATCCTGCATATGCTCGTTGGACTGGTCAATCTTCTTGCCCGCGAGCGCCGCCTTCTGGTTAGCGTCAGCCGCGTTTGTCGCATTGAGCGCAACCTTGTCGTTGAGTGTCGCGATAATGCTCGCAAGCTCTTCAATAGAGGAAGCCTGCTCGGTAGTACCCGAAGCGAGGGATGTCGCGCCGTCGGAAATCTGAGTAGCTCCCTGATTTACCTGCGAAGCCGCGATGTCGATCTGCTCCATAGTCTCGCTGAGCTGGTCGGTAATGTTGTTCAATGCGTCGATGATATGCTCGAAGTCGCCTCTGAACTCAATGCGCTGGTGAACATCAAAGTTACCTGCCGCGATTTCCTTAGCGATTCTTGAAATCTCACCAACATAGCTGTTAAGCGAAGCGATCGTGCCGTTGATAGCCACAGCGAGCTGTCCTGTTTCGTCCTTCGCAATGTGGTCGATAGTAACATTCAGCTTGCCGTCGGCAACCGCCTTCATAACAGTGAGCGTCTTCTTTATCGGGTTTACAATGGAGTTAGCCAGTACGACGCAGATAATGACTGCGATAAGTACCAGAACTACCGCGATACCCGCGATAATGATGATGCACATATACGTTTCATCAAGCCACTCGCTTACCTCGGTGGTGATGATGAGCGTCCAGTCGGTGCCGTCAATCTCCGTGAATACTCCGAACTTATTTGTGCCGTACATCTTGTACTCTTTGAATATTACCTCATCGGAAATCTTGAAGTGATCAAGCGCTTCCTTCTGCAGGGACGCAGCCACCTGAGTGTCCGGTGTGGGATTCAGAACGTAGTTTGTCTGGTTAGCAACATAGGTGTCAAAATCAAGGTGACCGATATATGTACCCTCACCATCGATAACGTAAGAAATACCGCTGTCGCCGACCTTGAGGTTGCCCATAAGGTTGGAGATGTAGTCGCCCGGAAGCGCGAGGTAAACAGCGCCCACAACAGCACCTTCCTCCATGCCGCCCTCTCTGATAGGAGCCATTACGTACATTCTCCATTCGCCGTTAGTCTGCGAAGGAACGGTAATGAACGACTCGCCGCCTATAACGCGTGCGTAGTACGGGCTCTGCTTGAAGTCCTGGCTCTCATTGGAGGAGCTGTGCGTAAAGCCGTCCTTATCAATAAAGCCGTAATCCACAGCCTCATACTGATGAGCTCTGCTCGCAAGAACGGTAAGTTTGTCCTCGGTCGTGGAGGTGCCGTCGGAAAATCTGTAATCCATTCCGAGCTCCGTCACGATCGACTTCGTGATATTCAATCTGTTTGAAAAACGGCCGTCTGCCTGCCGCGCGATCTCGGACATCGTTTGTCTTAGCGTATCGACCGAGCTTGTGTAGCTCAAAACGCCGCTGACAACGCCTATCGCGATAACGCCGCTCAAAATCGTTATCAAAATCCTGATAAGGATTTTGGCCTTAAGAGTGTGTAACATTAGAATTAAACCCCTTTTCATTCTTCCCAAAATTTGCACATATTGCACATAATATATAAACGCCCATAGTGCATACATAAATTATACCACAATATACACAAATCGTCAAGATATTTTTGCACAAATTATATGTACAATAACATACAAAATTTATTAAAATTTTATACAAATTGCACAATGCAAACCTATAACAAGCGGTTCAAGCCGGAATTTTCAAGCTTTTTTGGATTATATTTCATATTCGGTATTTAAACACACAAGGCTTGACAATATGCCCGTTTTCGGTGAGTGAAGCGTCATTTTTGAATATTTTTGATAATCGAACGCCCTCGGCATTATTGTGCAAAATTAACAAAAATGATATTTACGCGTCATTATCGGAATTGTCGGCTTTTTTCGGCTTGACGTTAGCCAGCGGATTGTTTTTCATCGCGTTTTCCATTTGCGAGCTTGAAACGTGCGTGTAAATCTGTGTTGTGTTGATATTTTCGTGTCCGAGAACGTCCTTCAGAACACGCACGTCCACGCCGTTTTGATACATCAGAGTTGCGGCGGAATGACGGAGCTTGTGAACCGAAAATCCCATATTATCAAGTCCGCAGGCTCTGAAGCAATCATCGACGATTTGCTGAACGCGGCGGTTTGATTTTCGGGTGCGGCGGCGGCTGATAAACAGCGCGTCGGTTTTCGCGGACATATCCCGGCAGCCTGCGGCGGCGCGAACGTCGGGGTCAGTTTCGTCGGGCGCGAGGTAATCATTGTAGGCGGCAACGCACGCGTCATTGAGATACACGATGCGCTCCTTATTGCCCTTGCCGAGAACCTTGAGGCTGTGGATTTCAGAACCGTCCGAGGCGGTAGTTTTGCGAATATCTTTTATATTGATACCCACAAGCTCGCTCAGACGCATTCCGCAGTTAAGGAAGAACACAACCATGCAGTAATCGCGCTTTTGGTCGGACGTGTCGATATGCGAGAGCATCTCAAGCGCCTGCT
>CAYSHU010000059.1:6254-12395 GCA_964430965.1 uncultured Ruminococcus sp.
GTCAAATATTTCGGGAGCGCGGGCTTCGGCGACGGGAGCTCCAGATTAGCCATAGGGCTGACGTCAAACAGGTGCTTGTTGTTTGTCAGAAACTTGTAGAACTGCCTAAGCGAAACGCCCTTGCGGTATCGAGCCTTTTGCTCGTTTTTGCGCACGTCCTTCATATAAATGAGGAACTGCTGAGCGGTGTCAAGTCCGACAGAACAAATATCTTGTTCTGTAATATCCGAAATATCGATTTCAGAAAACGCGTCGGGATCGCTGCCGGCGCGTCCGTTGTGGATTTTGTAGAATCGAAAGAACATCCGCAGGTCGTTGTAATAATTTTTCACAGTAAGCTCCGAGCGCCCCTTGACAATTTGCTCGTAGAAAATAAAATCCCGAATAAGCACAGGCGCGCCGTCGAATATGTTGGTGTTAGCCGTCTTGGTCATAATTTTACCTCTTTTCTGTTATTTGGCTCTTTCTGATTGCGTAAAATTTCTATTTTACGCAATTGCTAATTATATTATATACTATCCTTCCCCTTTTGTCAACCCCTTTTTTATAAAACTCATCAAAAAAATGTCAAGAGCGTTTGCCCCCTCAAGATATTTACAAATACGTTTGAAAACCATCTTTTAAAGTTCTATATGATGTCCTAGCGGCTAAACGTGGAATGCTTCACGTTATGAAACTTCGGCAAAGCATCAAAAATTGTTGAAAAAATGTTGAAAACCTGTTGAATTTTTGGAAAATTTGTGGTATTATATAATCAGAGAGTTTTGCGGCGGCAAAATTGTTTGGGAATTTTGGCTTTATAATCAGCCGATTATTATCGGAAGACGGGTCGTTTTCCTTGATATTCGGAGATTGTGAGATAGTGTTCCCGCGCCCGCGAGCGCTCGACTGTAATTGCAATATTGCAATTTAAAACAAGTTAAGGTTTGAAAGGATTACTCTATGAAAAAGACCGAAGAAAAATCAACCGCTGTAAAGACCACGGCGGCTAAGGCTGCCGCTAAACCCGCGGCAAAGAAGGCCGCTCCCAAAACCACCGCTAAGCCTGCGGCTAAGAAAACCACTAAAACTGCGGCTAAGAAGCCCGCTGCGAAGAAGGCTCCTGCTAAAAAGGCTGCAAGAAAGCCGAAGCCCATTACCGTGGATAACATCTGCAAGCTCGTTGAGAAGAAGATTGTCAAGTCCAAGGCTGCGGCTGTCAAGACCGATGTTGCCGTGGATATTGAGGTCTGGGGCTTTGAGGACGGCTCTAATCAGAAAATGTACATCGAAATTAAGGGCGGCAAGGCAAGCGTAATGCCCCACTCCTACGATGCGAAGGATTTCAGAGTGTCGCTGAGCTTCGCAAACGCTATGGCGTTCGCTAACGGAAAGCTCACACTTGCGAAGCTGCTTGAAAGCAAGGATTTCTACGCGGAGGGCAATATCGTTTCCGCCGTACTTCTTGCTTCGATTTTTTAATTTTTATCGAATCCGGAATTCTCAAAACCTTCCATAATCTTAAGCCCTCGGTTTACCGCGAGGGCTTGAGTGGGTTATGGAATTTTTATTATTTTCTATTTTTGTAAACAATTCACAATATTTATTTCGATAAAATCTAAAAATCCAAGGGTTAAATTGTTTAAATTGCACAATTTAACCCGCGAAATGTTGTAAAAAAAGTCGCTTGATTTAATTGCAAAAAATCTGTATAATATATATGGGACTATGGATAGTTTTTGATTCTGCTATCTGAATTTGCGCGCCAACCCGATTTGATGCATGAATATATAAGGGCTCGCCGCATTTTAATCCAAAGTTATTCGGAGGTTTATTAGCTATGGTTCACGTTCGCGAAGATAAATGTATAGGGTGCAACTCCTGTATCCGCTCCTGCCCTATTCCAAGCGCAAACACGTCGCACGATAATATTGTTACGGTAAATAACGATGACTGTATCATGTGCGGCGAGTGCGTGAAGGTTTGCCCGCACGGCGCGAGATACTATGATGACGATCTGGACAAGGTTCTCGATCTTATCAAATCAAGCAATGTTTCGTTCGTTGTCGCGCCCGCTATCAAATCGTCAATGGACGGCGAGTGGAGACACGTTTTGCAATGGTTTAAGGACCTTGGCGTAAAGGATATATACGACGGTGCGTTCGGTGCGGATATTTGTACGTTTATGCACCACGAATATCTCAAGCAGCACCCCGACACCAAGATGATCTCGCAGCCCTGCGCCGCTATCGTAAACTACGCCGAAAAGCATAAGCCTCAGCTTATTCCGTCGCTCTCCCCTGTTCACTCTCCCCTGCTCTGCGCCGGAATTTACATAAGAAAATATCTTGGCAATAAAGATATTCTTGTAGGACTTACGCCCTGCCTTGCGAAATCCGACGAGTTCCACAACACTAATGTTTTCGCGTTTAACGTTACGTTCAAGAGCATTATGCAGTATTTCAGACAGAACAACGTTATTCTGTCGCACGGACGCAGCCCGTTTGAGTTCTCGGCTGCCCGCGGATATGACGGCGCATTTTATCCGAACCCGGGCGGCTTGAAGGAATGTCTGCTCGCGTATAATCCCGACCTTACCATAACCACCTCCGAGGGTTCGGGCAAGGTTTACGGTGATCTTAACAAGTATCTCGAAACAGACAAGTACCACCTCCCCGACGTGTTTGACGTGCTCAACTGCGAGTTCGGCTGCAATGTCGGTGCCGGCGCTCGCGAGAACGTAAACAATTTTAATGCTTACGATATTATGATAAACGCGAAACGCTGGGCTGTTAAAGTTAGCGACAGCGTTCGTTTCCATAGGAGAATATTTAAGAATCTGCTTCTCGACGACTTCCTGAGAAGATATGAGAACAGATGTATCCACGTAGAGCCGAGCGAGGAGCAGCTTAATGAAATCTTCAGGCAGATGGGCAAAGTTACCGACGCGGACAAGAAGATCAACTGCCACGCTTGCGGCTACAGAACCTGCCTTGATATGGCAAAGACGATTTTCTACGGAAACAATGAGCCGTCTAACTGCGTTGTTCATGAGAAGCAGGTTCTCACCGAGATGCACGCTCAAATCGAGCAGCAGAACGCGAAGCTCGCGGATGTTGTAAGCAGCATCAATCAGTCGATGCAGGAGCTTTCGGAGAAAACGCATATTATTCACGAGCAGGCGGACGACAACTCCGAGAAGAACGCTACAATTAAGACGGATATGAGCACACTCGATTCCGATATCCGCGGAATTCTCGAGCGCGCGGGTGATATCGCGAAGTTTGTAAATCAGATAAGCATCGGCATTACCGAATACGAGCGAATCCTTGAGAAAATCAAGGGCATTTCCGAGCAGACGAATATACTCGCTATCAACGCTTCTATCGAGGCGGCAAGCGCGGGACAGTTCGGAAAGGGCTTCGCGGTTGTCGCGAGCGAAATTAGAATGTTGGCGGTTAAGTCCAACGACACGCTGAAGGCTGCGGAACAGCACACTAACTCCATTTTGGAGAATATCAGCGGCATAAAGGAATGCTCGTCGCGCATTATGACTGACGTTGACGACACAACCGAAAACGTTAGCAACACCGACAAGGCGGTTGACGACCTCAACACGAGCTTGAAGTTCATCAGTCAGAGTGTTTCGGAAATCACCGAGATTATCCAGCAGGTTACCGGACTAGCTGCCAGCCTTGGGGTAATTCAGTCGATAATGTAATTAAATAAAGCACGCGCCGCGGTGTTTATACCGCGGCGTTTTTTTACCGTTCTGCATATTACCTCCACAAAATTCATAGAATTAAATGAAAATATTTCAATTTAAATTTTAGTGGAGGTACAAAATGAAAGAGTATCAGCCTGAGGGCTTTTTGTTCGGGACGGCGGAGAACTCCGCCTGCTTGTCGTCATATCAAAGCCTGAGCGAATGTCGGAAAAGCGCGAAAATTCTTGAAGCGCCGTGCATTGTCTGCAACAGCAGCCACGACCTTGTTGTCGACCTCGGCTGTATGCGCGGGATAATCCCGCGCGAGGAGGGCGCTTTGGGGATTGCCGAGGGAAAAACAAAGGATATCGCGCTTATATCCCGCGTCAACAAGCCTGTGTGCTTTGTCGTGACAGATTTTGAGCGCGACGAAAACGGCATTATCCGCGCGATACTCTCCCGAAAAAGGGCACAGAAAATGTGCGAGGAGAATTACATAAAAGATCTGGCCCCCGGCGATATTATCCCCGCGCGCGTTACGCATTTGGAGCAGTTCGGGTGTTTTGTCGACATCGGCTGCGGAATTCCGTCGCTTATCCCTATTGACCTCATCTCTGTTTCAAGAATTTCCCACCCGGCAGACCGCTTCACCGTCGGTCAGGACATACTCGCCGTTGTAAAATCCTTCGAGGACGACCGCGTTTGCCTTACTCATAAGGAGCTTCTCGGGACGTGGGAGCAGAACGCCGCGCTTTTCTCCCATGGCGAAACCGTCACGGGCATCGTCCGCTCGATTGAGGACTACGGCGTATTTATCGAGCTTACACCGAACCTCGCGGGGCTTGCTGAGCCGCGAGATGATGTTAAAGTAAACCAGCGCGCGGGCGTTTATATCAAGGCGATAATTCCCGAAAAGATGAAAATAAAGCTCATTATCGTGAACGCGGCAAATACCGAATATCACAATAACGAGCTGAATTATTTTATTAAATCGGGGCACATAAGCCGTTGGGATTATTCCGGCGAGCTGTCGCAAAAGCAGATTAGAACGGTCTTTGAGTAACCTCATTCGCCCTTGATTTTCTCCCAGTATTCCTTTGCCGCGCGTTCCAGCTTGTTGTCGCCGAACTCGTAGTATTTTTTGTCCTTGAGATTATCGGGAAGATACTGCTGCTTGACGTAATGATTCGGGAAATCGTGCGGGTAGAGATAATGCTGCCCGCGAATTTCCGCGCCCTCGCCGTCGTAGTGCTTGTTTTGGAGATGTCGCGGGAAATCGCCCGTTGCGCCATTCTGAACGTCCGCCAGAGCCGCGTCCATCGCGAGATACGCGCTGTTGGATTTCGGTGATGTCGCGAGGAGCACAACCGCGTCGCCAAGCGGAATTCGCGCCTCCGGCAGCCCGAGCTGCATCGCACTGTCGACGCACGCCTTTACTATCGGGATAGCCTGCGGGTACGCAAGCCCGATGTCCTCCGCCGCTATCACAAGCAGCCTTCTTGACAACGAGATTATATCCCCCGCGTCTATCAGCCGCGCCGCGTAATGCAGCGCGGCGTTTTCATCGCTCCCGCGAATTGATTTCTGGAGCGCGGACAACAAATCGTAATGCTGGTCGCCGTCGCGGTCGTAGCGCATATTGCTGCGCTGCGTAAGCTCCACCGCCGTTTCGAGCTCTACCCTGCCGTCAACAGCCGACAACGCGCAGAGCTCCACGGTATTAAGGCACTTGCGAACGTCGCCGCCGACGCCGTGGCAGATATAATTCACCGCCTCGTCGGAGATGACGTATTCCGTGCCGTTCTCCTTGGAAAGCTCCGCAAAGCCACGCCGCACTGCCCTTTCCATTTCCTCGGGCACTACGGGCTTGAACTCAAACACCGTGCTCCGCGATAAAATGGCGTTGTAAACGTAAAAATACGGGTTTTCGGTCGTCGAGGCGATAAGCGTGATCGAGCCGTCCTCGATGTACTCCAGAAGGCTTTGCTGCTGCTTTTTGTTCAGATACTGAATTTCGTCGAGGTAAAGCAAAATCCCGCTGCTGCCGAGGAACGTGTCAAGCTCGGCGACGATGTTTTTTATATCCTGCGTGGAGGCGTTCGTGCCGTTCAGCTTGTGAAGCCGCATATTAGCGGATTCCGCGATAATTCGCGCGACTGTGGTCTTCCCCACTCCCGACGGACCGTAAAAAATCATATTCGGGATCTTGCCCGACTGAATAACCCGCCGCAGCGGCTTGTTTTCGCCGAGCAGGTGTGTCTGCCCCACAACCTCGTCAAGCGAGCTCGGGCGAATTTTGTCTGCGAGCGGCATTTTACAGCCCTCTGTGCTCACGGAGGAGCGCCTTTATCTTCTCCTTCGGGTCCATAACATTGCTTATCGAGGTGTCGTGGTTGATCGACGCGATGAAATACGCTATGTACTTCGACACGTCAACCTCTTTATACCACGGGCGA
>CAYSHU010000060.1:0-12123 GCA_964430965.1 uncultured Ruminococcus sp.
AGCTTGATTGCAAAAAATCCCACAACCGCGGCGATTATGAAGCCCAAGCCGAGCAGCAGCCAGTTAAGCTCCATATCAGAGCGGAGCGCGTCGCCTATCTCAAGGACGCTGCCGCCCAAAATCGCGGGAATTCCCAAAATGAACGCAAACGACACCGCCGTACTTTTATCCAAGCCGCAGAACAGCCCCGCCGCCGTTGTCGAGCCGGAGCGCGACACTCCGGGAAACAGCGCCACGCACTGGAAAAGCCCGACCGTCACCGCATCCTTGACTGTCATTTCACCGCCCGTTTTTTTGCCGCCGCTTTTGTCCGACAAAAACAGCAGCAGCGCCGTAAAGAGGAATGCCAGACCCTCAAATATAATGTCCCCGTCACCCTCGCGCGCGGTGAAGAAATCCTTGATAAGATACACGGGCACGAGAATAAGCGTTGCTATTATCACCATAATCATCATTCGACGGTTGGCGTTCATATCGCGCCACGAGAATTTTTTCGTGAAGATATCGCCGATTGTCATGAAGAATTCCTTTATCATCTCCCAGATTGTCTGCCGGAACGCCGCGCACACCGCGACGAGCGTCCCGAGATGAAGCACTATCATAAGTATCAGCGCGCTCTCGCCCGAATAGCCCGTTATGTGCTGAATTACCGACAAATGCCCCGAGCTCGAAACAGGCAGAAACTCCGTCAAGCCCTGCACCACGGCTTGAATTATTACGTTAAGTAAATCCATAAAAACGCCTCTTTATGTAAATGATATAAACTTAAATTTATGTAATTCCCACTACGGGGAATATTAAGCAGTTTTAACCTCCGTTGCCGTTGAAGCCCATTATTCTGAATGAGTCCGCCGCGGCAACCGTGCGGAGATAATCGTCAACATCGTCTATTGTGTTGTACCTTTCGGGATTGTCGTCCCGCTTGTTTTTATTGTTTGGTATTCTCGGTGTTTCCATTATTATTTTCCCCCTTATTTTCAATAAGCTCGTATAAGCAGTTTACCGCGTCGGAAAGCGAGCCCAGACTGTCTATCAGACCCTCGCGAACCGCGGATTTTCCGTCAAGCACCGTGCCGATGTCCATAACAAGCTCGTCGCGCTCGAGCATCAGCTCCTTGAAGCGTTCGGGGCTTATGCGACTGTTGGACGTGACGAACGCGGTTATCCTGTCCTGCATACGCTCGAAATAGCGCATTGTCTGCGGCACGCCGAGGGTCATTCCGTTGATGCGGACAGGGTGAATAGTCATCGTCGCGGACGGCACGATAAAGCTCCGATTAGCCGCGACGGACAGCGGAACGCCTATTGAGTGCCCGCCGCCGAGAACGATTGAAACCGTCGGCTTTGACATTCCCGCGATAAGCTCCGCGATTGCCAGCCCCGCCTCAACGTCGCCGCCCACTGTATTCAACACGACAAGCAGCCCCTCGACGGAGCTGTCCTCCTCGATTGTCACCAGCGCGGGGATTATGTGCTCGTATTTCGTGGTTTTGTTTGTCGCGGGGAGGACATAATGCCCCTCTATCTGCCCGATTATCGTCAAACAGCGGATATTATGCCGCGCGTTTTCGGCGGAGGTTATGCCCGTATCCGCAATTGCGCTGTCTTGGTTCTCATCCTCGGGAAGCTCGTTCTGCTCGTCCATTCTCATCGCTCCTTTTTGTAAATAGCACGGTTTTATACATATTATTACACGAGCAGGTGAAAATATTCGCGCATTTTTATCAATATATAGATATTATAACATATTTTTACACAAATTGCAAGAGCTTTTAGAGGTAAGTTTTTAAGAAGTAAGAGGTAAGAGCGTACATCGGGGAATATAAGCCCCCGCCGAGCGCAGTTCTGATCTCTTACTTCTTACCTCTTTATTTTCTTTTCCCTAATAGCATATCCGACAATATACAAGCATAGTATTAAAACGAAAACAAGCTTAATTCTAATAGAGGAGGATAATTATGGAAGAAAAAGCTATTGTCTGCGTAGACGAGGTTGTGTTCGACGGGCAAACAGAGCAGGGGGTGGAGCTGGACTATGTTCTGCCGGACTATTGCCCCGACATCTTTAAGGTGCTTTCCTGCACGCTAAGCCCCGCTGTCGTGTCGTATAACGCTTCAAGCGACGGGCGGCTTAATATCGACGGCGTTGTTTTTATAAAGGTGCTGTACACCGCCGAGGGCTCCGAAAACGTGCAGTGCATTGACGCGCGGTATACTTATTCCAAAACCGTGGATTTAAACCGCAAAAACATCACAAACCCGATTATTTCGCTGCAAATGAAGTCGGACTATTGCAGCTGCCGCGCGATAAGCCCGCGGCGCATTGACGTGCGCGGGGCTGTAAGCTGCCGCATTAAGGCAACGGCTTCGGTGGAGTATGAGCTGCCGAACATTACCGAGGGGCTTGGGCTGCAGCTGCGGACGACGGAAATCGACTGCTGCGGCAAAACCCTCTTCGCGGAAAAGCAGATTACGATTCGCGAGGAGATCGACACGGGCGCAGCGGGAATCGCGTTTATAATGCAGTGCCGCGCCGTGCCGAAAATCACGGATTTGCGAGTTATCGCGGACAAGGCGGTTTTAAAGGGCACGGTGACGATCAACGCGCTTTACGGAACTCCCGACGCGGAAAACCCCGAAAGCAGCGGAGCTGCGGACACCGAGAAAATGACCGCGGATATTCCTATAAGCGCCATTCTCGACATTGACGGTATTACAAGCGCTCACAGAACCTTCCCCGAAATAAGCGTGATGAACTGCGAGCTTATTCCGAGATCTGAAAATGGCAGCGGAATTCTCTCGTGCGAGCTGCTTGTGGAGTGCCGCGTCCGCGCGCAGCTTGAGGACACAATGAGCATCGCGACGGACGTTTACTCAACGGAATTCGAAACGGAGTTCTCGTCGAATATGCTGAAAATCTCGTCCGAACCGCGGACACTGTCGCAGAGCTTCACGGTGCACTCTGATTTAAACACCGACAAGGGCGAGATACGCTCGGTTTGGGACGCGGCGAGCGAGCTTAAAAACGCCGTCTGCCGCCCAGACGAAAACGGACTTCTGCTTTCGGGGCAGCTTTGCATTACGGTTTACGGCTCGAACACGGACGGCGTGCCGTTCTTCTGCGAAAAGCAGGAGCCGTTCGAGCAGGTAATAAACGCGGAAAACGTCACTCCCGAAACGCAAATCGACTTCACCGCGAATGTTATTGACACGGGCTTCTCTATCAAAACGGACGGCAATCTCGAAATTACGTCGACGATAGCTCTCGACGCGAGTCTGCACACAACGCGGACTATCGAGGCGGTTGACGCGGTGACAATCAAGGAGGACTGCCCGAAGCCGAGGTGCGACGAGTTTGCCCTGCGGATATGCTACACTAACGAAAAAACCGACTGCTGGAGCATCGCGAAAAAATACAACACTACCGTCGCGGCGATTATGGAGGAGAACGATATCGCAAGCTGCGACGAGCCGATTGACGGCGGCGTAATCATTATTCCGTCAACGTAACCTGTTATTGCAACGTAACGGTGACAAGTGAATTTCAAAAAATGTCAAGATTTTCGAAGAAAATCTTGACTGGTTCCCTCAGCGCTGCAGAGCGAGCGCGAGTCAGCGTTCCGCAGACCCTCGAGCGGAGCAGCGGTGAGGGAATTTTGAAATTCAAATTCAAATGAAAGGGGAAAACACAACTTATGGACAAATCAATTTATTCCGACATCGCAAAGCGCACCAACGGCAATATCTATATCGGCGTCGTGGGACCCGTGCGGTCGGGGAAATCTACATTTATCAGCAGGTTTATGAACAGCCTGGTATTGCCGAATATCCCCGATGAGTTTCGGCGCGAAAGGGCTAACGACGAGCTTCCGCAATCCTCGGCGGGGAAAACGATAATGACGACGGAGCCGAAGTTCGTGCCCGAGGAAGCAGTCGACATCGCGATAGACGACGTGCATATGAACGTGCGGCTTATCGACTGCGTGGGGTACATAGTGCCGAGCGCGATAGGTTATATAGAAAACGAAGCGCCGCGAATGGTAAAAACGCCGTGGTTCGATGAGGAAGTGCCGTTTAATATGGCGGCGGAGGTCGGCACGCAGAAGGTCATCAACGACCACTCGACGATAGGCGTTGTTGTAACGACGGACGGCTCTATCACCGACATTCCGCGCGAGGAATACCAAGCCGCCGAGGAGCGGATAGTTTCCGAGCTCGACGAAATTCACAAGCCGTTTGTCGTGCTGCTTAACTGCACAAACCCGCGTTCCGCCGAGGCTAAAGCCCTCGCGGAGGAGCTCTCGGAGAAATACCGCACCGACGTAATCCCCGTAAACTGCGTCGACATCGACGAGGAGAAAATCTGCGAAATTCTCGGTGCGCTGCTTCTGAAATTCCCGATAAGCGAAGTGAAGATACGCTGTCCGAAATGGATAACCTCGCTTGACAAGACGCACTGGCTTAAAGCAGACGTTTTCGGCTGTATCAAATCCGCAGCACTTGAAATCAAGGGAATTCGCGATATTAAGGCGGCGGCGGAGAAAATCAGCGAGTGCGAGCACATCAAACGGGCGTTCGCGGAGGAAATGGATTTGGGCACGGGCACGGGCGTAATCGACATCACGCTCCGGGACGAATTGTTCTACAAGATACTTGGGGAAACAACCGGGCTTGAGCTCGGCGGGGAGAACGATTTGATGCCGTGTATGATAGAGCTCGCTAACATCAAGCGCAAGTACGAACGCGTGCGGAACGCTCTGGAGGAGGTCGAGGCGACGGGCTACGGCATTGTGCTGCCGCAAATGGACGAACTCACGCTTGAAGAGCCCGAGATTATCAAGCAGGGCGGCAAATACGGCGTGCGTTTAAAGGCGTCCGCGCCGTCTATCCATATGATGAGCGCGAATATCACAACCGAGATAAACCCGATAGTCGGCAGCGAGCGGCAATCCGAGCAGCTTATTAACTACCTGCTCACCGACTTTGAGGAGAACCCGACGAAAATCTGGGAGAGCAACATCTTCGGCAAGTCGCTTTCGGATTTGGTCAATGAGGGGCTGCACAACAAGCTGAACCGTATGCCGATAGACGCACGGCTGAAGCTGCAGGAAACGATTCAGCGAATTATTAACGACGGCTGCGGCGGGCTTATCTGCATTATTTTGTAGGCTTTACACTATCCTCCTTAATTTTTTTGCGGCTTCTTTATAGGAGCCGCAAGTTTTTTTGCAATAAAAAGCCCCGAAATATCGGGGCTTTGTGTTTTTTATTCCGTCTTATCTTCCGCAAGTTTGTCGGTTTTTTCTTCGGCAGCCGTTGACGCGGGAACTGCGTCAATGTCGCTTGCCGCCGCGCGCTTGAACAGCTCGTCAACCTGCTCCCTGTCGACCTTTGTCATCAACGAAACGACAATTACCGCAATCAGCGCGAGGGCGAACGCGGGAAGAAGCGAGTAAACGCCCGTGCCCGCTAGAGCGGGGACGTTCTCCCAAATGACAACAGAAGCGCCGCCGATTACAATTCCCGCGACCGCGCCGGGCATCGTCATGCGCTTCCAGAAAAGCGAGAGTATCATAACGGGGCCGAACGCCGCACCGAGACCCGCCCACGCGTAGGAAACAAGCCCCATAACCGTGCTGTTTTGGTCAAGCGCGATGAAATACGCGATTACCGCGACAACGATAACCGTAATTCTTGATATCCACATCAGCGTCTTTTCAGAGGCGTTTTTCTTAATCAGCTTGAAAATGTCGCTCGTCACCGCCGAGGACGTTACGAGAAGCTGGCTGTCCGCGGTGCTCATAATAGCCGCGAGGATAGCCGCGAGGATAATGCCGACGATTACTGCCGGCAAAAGCGAGCTCGACAGGAACATAAAAATTTTCTCGCTGCTGCCAAGCGCGTTGAACGCCGCAAGCAAATCCGCGTTCTGCGGGTCGTGGAGGAAAATCATTCCAAGTCCGCCGACAAGCACCGCCGCCGTAAGAGTAACAAATACCCAAATCGTCGCGATCAAACGGGATTTTTTAATAAGGTCGCTGCTCTTTATCGCCATAAAGCGCACGAGAATGTGCGGCATACCGAAATAGCCCAAGCCCCAGGCGAGGCCCGAAACAATCGTAGTCGTCGCGAGCTTTCCGTCGGGCGCGTGAATGAAGCTCCAGTAGTATTCCGTTATCTGATTTCCGCAAATCTCAGTGCTCTCGGAAAGCGCGTTGTTGAACGCCGCGCCGAGGTCGGGGACTTTAACCATAACAACGATAGGCACGACTATCAACGCCGCGAACATCAGCATACCTTGAATTACATCCGTCCAGCAAACCGCAAGAAATCCGCCCAAAAACGTGTAGGAAATGATGATAACCGCGCCGATTGTAAGCGCCGTTTCATACTTTAAATTATAATCCGAGAAAACGAACTGAAACAGCTTCGCGCCGCCGTTGAACGCGGACGCGGTGTAGATAAGGAAGAAAAAGAAGATGATAACCGCGCAGACGATACGTACAGCGGGGGATTTGGTGAAAAAACGCTTTTGCAGATATTCGGGAATTGTGATAGCGTCGCCCGCCGCGTAGGACATCTTGCGAAGCCGCTTTGCGATGATAAGCCAGTTTAAGTACGTGCCGATGAACAGCCCGATTGCTATCCAGCTTTCGGTCATGCCGCCGACAAGCACGGAACCGGGCAAGCCCATTAAGAGCCAGCCGCTCATATCCGATGCCTGCGCTGAAATCGCGGTTGTCCACGGGCCGAGCTGCCGCCCGCCGAGGAAGTAGTCCTTGGAGCTTTTAGACTTCAAAAAGCCCCAGATTCCGATTGCCAGAATAATCACCGCGTATAACGCGAACGCGATGATTGTGAAAACAGTGTTTTTCATTTTATCACTCCTAAACCTTTAATAATATTCTGTTTTCTCCACAAAAAATATTTATATTTTTTGAGTTTTTGTGAACCAAAAAATGAAAGAGAGTAAACTTTCCCACTTCGTGGGAGTGTGACAACCAGCTGCTAATAACTATTCTCTAATAACCAGCCAGAATTTTCTTCGCTGCTTCGATCTCGCTCTCATACGTAATCCCGAACCAGCGGCTTTCCGTCGGAATATCACGGCATCTGAAGCCGCGCTCGATTATCTCCTTGCCGACGCACTCCGCGATTGTAAGCTCGCTTGTTTCATCATCGCTTGGGAGAGAGTTCAGAAACTCGGCAAGGCGGCGCTCTAAAATCTCCATAAAGCTCGGTTCAAAGCCCCACATACTCATTGAAACAGGCTCATCGCCGCTTAAAACGCGCTCCTCGCCGCCGAATTTTCCGCGGATAACACCGTCCGAGCCGCGGCTTATGCCCTTTGTTTCCTCAACTAACGTGAGGAAATGCTCGTCGTCCGCGCGGCAGACTCCGCGGTTTACAGCGCCGTTTTCGGAGAGCGTGTTCTTCAGCAGAAAATCAACGGAGCAGCTCTCGCAGGTGGGATTTTTGAGGAAATCTCCGAGCAGCTTGAACGCGCCCGCGCCGTAGAAGTCGTCCGCGTTTATCACGGCGAATTTGCCGTTCAGCTTGTCCTTGCAGCACCAAAGCGCCTGCGCCGTGCCCCAGGGCTTTTGGCGCTCAGGAAAATCCCCCGCCCGCGCGGGCAGCTTGTCCGTGGACTGAAAGACATACTCCGTCTTGATGATCTTCTCCGCTCTCGCGCCGATCGTGGACTTAAAAAGCTCCTCAATGTCCTCGCGGATTATGAACAAAACGCGCGTAAAGCCGTTTTGCAGCGCGTCGTTTATCGAATAGTCGATAAGAAGCTCGCCGTTGGGACCCAGCGGCTCGAGCTGCTTTATTCGCTCGCCGAAGCGCTTGCCCATTCCGGCCGCTAATACTACTAAAGTTAATTCCGACATTTTATGCTCCTTAATGCTGATAATATTCTAATAATTCTCTTACCGAGAAAACCGTGCTGTCAATCGCCGTTTTCTCGTATTCCTCAAGCACTTTCACAACCGCTTCCCTTTCGGGGAGGGTTTTCCCGTAATATGGGTCGAGGTAACCGTCAAGGCACAGCAGCAAGCTCGCTCGGTCGCTGAATTGTCCGTTTTTCAGGACATTTTCAATTGCCGCCGCTCCGCTTTCCGCGATGATTTTCTCGCGCTCGCCGTAGCTTGTGAAGCGCGAGCTGTACTTTGTGAAGCGGTTGTCCGTAACCACAACGCCGCCTATTTCGCAGCAGAGAGTGCCGCCATTTGGGAAGAAGCCCTGTGACTTGTAGAACGCCTCCGCGCGGGAGTTTCCCTCCAACACGAATAAATAAACCTCGTCGAAGCCCTGCTCGTAAAGCCAACGCTCGGCGTGTTGAAAAACCGCCGTGCCGTAGCCCTGCCGCCAATAGTCCGGGTGAGTGTACATCGTATGTATCTCGCCCCAGCCGCGCCAATCCGCTTCGCTTGCGGGGCGGGCATGGCAGTGCGCGGCGATTTTTTCGCCGTCAAGAGCGACGAAGCTGCCGTCGTCAATTACGGTGTTTATCTTATCGGGCGTCAGCTCGTCAAGATATTTCTGCGGAAGAAGCCCCTTGTAGCCCGCTTTCCAAGCCGCGGCGTACAGTTCCTTTACCTGCGGAACGTCGCTGTCCGTCATTCTTCGTATTTCCATAGCTTTCAATATCAGGTCAATTTGTCGTAATACCACGCCGGCGTTTCGCCGAATTTCTCCGCGAGCTCAACGCCGTATTCCTCGGAGAGCTTTACGCAGAACTCCGCGAATTGCTTGAGTATCTCAAGCGACTCGCCCTCCTCGGTCACGTAATAATCGATACTTCCCGACATCAGGCTGAAATTGCATCCCGAAACCGCCGCCCAAACGCGAAAGTCGTTGGTTATGCAGTACGTCAGCTTTTGCACATAAGCCTCGTATAAAAAACCGTGCTCGTCCACGAAGGAATACAGGCTCAGCCAGTTTGGCTGCCCCTTTTGGCGCGTAAAAGCCGTCCCTTTAAACGCCTTGTCGAGCGTGAATTTATCCGCAACGTGATTGAGCTTCGGGTCGGGCTGAGGCATAACGTGCGGGTTCGCCCACGGCTTATGCTGTCTTGGTTCGGGCAGCGAATTTTTTGCAAGCTCCGCTAAATGCCTCTGTTCTTCCCTCTCAAAAGACTTAAAGCGCCCCTTCTCCTCACTTGAGTACATACATTTGCGCGAAAAGTCCGTGGGTTCGCCGAGATAAGGAATGAGCTTTTCGATCACCGCGCGGGAATTTCGCGGGCGGTCTTTATCCGTGACCTCGATACACACGGATATGCGGTTCATCTTTCTTCCGTCGCCATAGCTTCTGTACTGAACTATGCGGTTGGAGCAAAACGGCAGCTCGGCAGTCATCGGGAAATTAAGGGGATAATCCCAATCGACACCAAGCGCATTATTGCTGTCCGAAAACCAATTCACGCCGTCCAAAATCAACTCCCCGAACGAGAAATTGACCGTGCGCGGAACCTTTGAAAACAGCGCGTAAACGTCGCCCTCATCGGCTTTGTCCACATAGATATCTCCGCCGCGCCAATTAGCGGAATAACTGCAAAGTCCCCAATGTCCAAGCCCCTGTCCGTTGTTGAAAAACGAATATTTTTCCAAAGCGGGAAATATGGAAAGCGCTTTCTTTTGCGGTCCCTCGTAAATAGCGCATAATTGAAACGCGGTATTCTTGTACGAAAACCCCGTTTCCGAAAGCATTTTCTCGAGATAGGGCACGGTTTTGCCAAAGCTCACCTTGTCGATTATGTTAAAATAATAGCTGTCAAATACACGCATATTTTCTCCGTTCTCACACTATTTCCCTCGGCAGCCCCTCAAACAGCGCTTCCATTTCATCAAGCGAAAGCCCGCGTATAAGCGTCCAGCCGTCCTTTTCCGCGAGGAAATACGGTTTCAAACGCTTCATCGCCTCGCCGTATTCGATTTGCCCGAGAACCGCGTCCTTTGTGATGCTCACCATTGAGATAAACCATACGTCTATCGTTTTGCCCTCAATCGCCCATTGCTTTTCCGCGGCGAGCGGGAACAGAGAATCCGTCGTTTCCGTAAGCGCAAGCCCGACGATTATTCTGCCGGTTTCCCGGTTTTCATAAACGTGCGGGTTGGCTCTGTACGCCTCCTGCCAGCGCGTGTTTAGATCCTTGTCCGCCTGTTTTGGCTTCTTTCCGAATAATCCCATTATTGCAGCCCCTCGATGCTCTCAAGTATCTTCTTCATCTTCTCCTCGGCTTTCGCGAGCTTCGCGCGCTCGTTTTCTATCTGCTGCGCGGGAGCCTTCGACAGGAAGCCTTGGTTGTTCAGCTTGCCCGAGAGGAAGTCGATGTCCTTTTGTGCCGCCTTTTTCTCCTTTTCAAGCCGTGCGAGCTCCTTTTCCTTGTCTACAAGCTCGCCCATCGGGATAAATACGCGCGCGGAATCCGTAACGATAGTGATCATTCCGTCGGTGTTCTCCGCTTTTTCAACGACGTTGAACTCTCCCGCGCCCGCGAGCTTTTCAAAGAACGGCTTGGCGTTCGCGAAAATATCTCCGAAGCTCGTTTCCACGATCTCCGTTACCTTTTTGGACGGCGGCACGTTCATCTCGTTGCGCTGAACGCGTATCGCTCTTATCGCGCCGATAACGCGCGAGAAGTCCTCTTTTTCCTTGATGAAATTGAGCTTCTCGTCGTACTCGCACCACTTCGTCATCATTATGCTCTCGTGCTCGCCGTGCGGCAGCGACTGCCAGATCTCCTCGGTAACGAACGGCACGAACGGGTGCAGCGTTTTCAGAATTCCCCGCATAATGTAAACGAGAACATTCTTTGCCGCGAGAGCGGTATTGCCGCCCTCCGCAATTCTCGGCTTCGTAAGCTCGATATACCAGTCGCAGAAAATATCCCAAGTGAAGTCGTAAACGTTCTGGACAGCCACGCCGAGCTCGTATGCCTCAAGATTTGAGGTGACGTTCTTTATCATATCGTTGTAAAGCGACAGCACCCACTTATCCTCAACGTTGAGCGCCTCGGGGAGCACGGGCTTTTCAAAGTCCTCGGGGAGGTTCATCAAGATATAGCGCGATGCGTTCCACAGCTTGTTGATGAAGTTGCGGGAGTTCGTGACCTTAGTCTCCGACCAGCGCATATCATTTCCCGGAGCGTTTCCGGTGACGAGCGTTAAAAACAGCGCGTCCGCGCCGAATTTCTCGATGATCTCAAGCGGGTCAACTCCGTTTCCGAGAGACTTTGACATCTTTCTTCCCTGCTCGTCGCGCACAAGCCCGTGGATAAGAACGTCCTTAAACGGCTTCTCGCCCGTGTGCTCCAGACCCGAGAATATCATTCTCGACACCCAAAACGTGATGATGTCATAGCCAGTGACAAGCGTCTGCGTCGGATAGAAGTACTCATAGTCGGGTGTCTTTTCGGGCCAGCCGAGGGTCGAAAAAGGCCACAGCGCCGAGCTGAACCAAGTATCGAGCGTGTCCTCGTCCTGAACGACTTCCCCGCCGCACTTCGGGCATTTTGTGAGGCTGTCAAGCGTTATCTTGGTGTGCTTGCAATCGGGATTCTGGCAATAAAACGCGGGAATTCGATGTCCCCACCAGATCTGGCGGGAGATGCACCAGTCGCGGATATTTTCCATCCAGAACAGATAGCTGTTTTCAAAGCGCTTGGGAACATAGCGAAGCTCGCCGCTTTTCACTACGTCGATAGCGGGCTTTGCGAGGTCTTTCATACTTACGAACCATTGCAGAGAAGCCGTAGGCTCGACGGTCGTGCCGCAGCGCTGACACGTGCCGACGTTGTGCTTGTGGGGCTCAACCTTTACAAGAAGCCCCTGCGCCTCTAAATCCGCAACCATAGCCTTTCGCGCCTCGTAGCGATCCATTCCCGCGTACTTGCCGCCTACTCCGTCCATAATCGTCGCGTCGTCGTTCATCATATGGATAACAGGCAAATTGTGGCGCTTGCCGACCTCAAAGTCGTTCGGGTCATGAGCGGGGGTAATTTTTACGCAGCCCGTGCCGAATTCCATATCCGCGTGCTCGTCGCCGACTATGGGAATGGGTTTGTTCACGATAGGCAAAATTACGTTTTTGCCGATAAAGCGGTTATATCTTTCGTCCT
>CAYSHU010000061.1:0-12107 GCA_964430965.1 uncultured Ruminococcus sp.
AAAACGCTGAACAACAACCACAATCACCGATTTAATAAGGGCGAGGCTCTGAAGCTCCCGACCGAAACGCAGTGGAAAATCATCGACGCGTTTAACCAACTCGGCGATAGCCTGCTTCCGTCCGACCCCGAGGACGACTCGCCCTCTCAGGCAGAAGCCCGCAGCCGATTCTGCAAAATATATTGGAAGCTTGCGAAATACAACGACAAGCTCGCGGATTCCGTAAGCGAAATGTGGCAAAGGTTGATTGAAAGCTGTGAAAGCGGCAAGGCGAATTTCTTCGTCTATTCTCCCGAAAAGCTGGATCTCGTCTGCTTTTATCTGCAATTTCTGATAAGCGAGCTTGACGGGTTGTGGTATATGACGTACAATGAGCTTAACGAAACGGGAAAATGTCAGGACTATTTTTTCATTGAGGATATTGCGTCGATCGATTTTCTTTATGAAGATCACGACGAATACGAGGGCGAGGATTTCGGATATTGGCACGACGGCGACGACCAGACGCCGAATTATTGGTGCGGTCTGCTTTGCAGCGAAATAGGTCGCTTTTGGGAAGCCTACAACGCGCTTTCACCTCAAGAGAAAAGCGAAACAAACGCGCTTCTGCGGGATGCTTTCGACGCAAAAACGCGTTGGCTCAACGATGACCGCGATTTTTTAAGATCTCAAAATTTCGTTCCATACAATTACATTTATAAAGATTGCTTATCCTCAAAGGAAAAAATCTCCAAGGAGGAGGAAGAGGAGCTAGCCCGAATATTCGACGAGCTGCCGTATGCGTATCAAGACGCGATTTTATACAACTTTATGGTTTTCTTCTTCGGAATATACTTAGAAAACATCGACGAGGTCACCGCCGCGCACAAGCGGCTCAGGGAGCTTTCAGCTGAAAAAATGCGCAAATTTCTGAAAAAATATGAAAACGAGATTTTAAGCGATTTCCGAGAAACAATTGTAGGAGCAAACGATAAGATTTTCAATAAATATAACAACCTTTTCACAAACAGCTGGGATTATTTCGCGCAATATATGTCGCTTATGTCGTTTGCGCTGACTAAGAATGTGTTCAGGCATTCGCAGCCCTCCGAGCAGTCAGCGAAGCAGTTTCGGAAAAGAATCCGCGGACTCCCGAAGGACATCGAGCCGCTTGCCGTAATGAAAGCGCAGCTTGAATATTCCGCTATGGACTGGTACGCGAATATGCTCGCGGATATCGCGCTGTTAAAAGGAATGAGGATTGACGAAATGCTTTCGGCGGTTGAGGATTAACAGATAAAAACGCCCCCGCGGGGGGCGTTTTGTTATGCCTAAATTTTACTTAACCGATTATTCCGAAAACAGGTAGTGTATTTTTGGGAATTATGCTAAAATAAAATCACAAACGAAAGGGAGGTAAAAAAATGACTAATCAACCGACAATTCTGTGCGAGAACTCTGCTTATCTTATCAACGGCGCGCGCGGGGTCTCCTCTGTGCCGCTGAACAGCGACTTTTTAAGCCGCGGCATTGTCTTCATCGACGAGCCTATCACCCCTTACACCGCGAACAAGTTCCTCAGAGAAATGATGTACTTATCTCAAAGGGACGCGCAAGTCAGCGAGCCCGTGCGGCTGTTTATAAGCTGCCCTGGCGGCGAGGTGAACGCGGGGCTTTTGATGTACGACGTTATCACGGGGTTTAAAAAACCGCTGGATATCTACTGCGTCGGCGAGGCGGGCAGTATGGCGGCTATTCTTTTCGCCGCGGGAAAGCCGGGGCACCGCTTTATCCTGCCGCACAGCCGCGTGATGATCCACGAGGTGCTGATAAACAGCGGCGTGTGCGGCTCGGCGACATCTATCTCCAAAATCTCGGACTCCATTATGGAGGTGAGAAATCTCATCAATTCAATCCTCGCGAAGCACACGGGGAAAACCGTTGAGGAGATCAACAATGCCACCTCGTTCGATAATATTATGAACGCCAAGGAGGCGGTGGAGTTCGGGATAGCGGATAAGATCATCACGGCGGCGGAGCTTTGAGTAATTGATAATGTACAATTGACAATTTCGGTGCGCGCTCCGCGCGCCGTTCGGAAAGATGACGTTTTTTTGTGAAAGGAGAATTTGCTATGAAGGACTTTGAAAAAACGCTTTTGGCAAGCACCGCGGAAATCGCTAACAGGGAGTTTGAAAACGGCTCCCTGCTTATCGCCGAGGGCTGTTCTTATTCGCTTAACGACTTCAAGACCAAGCTCAACAACAACGTTCTGGTAGACGGCGGGAGCGGCTGCGGCAAGACGCGCAACATCGTCACTCCGAATATTCTGCAGGCCGTCGGAAGCTACTTGATCTCTGATCCGAAGGGCGATTTGTACAAGAAATTCGGCGGGTATCTGCGCTCTAAGGGCTATGACGTAAAAACGGTAAACTTCGCGCACCCGGAGCTTTCGCGCGGGTACAATCCGCTGCACTACATCAAGTCCACTCAGGATATTGTAAAATTCTCGTCGCTGCTCGTCAACGACAAGCGCTCCATGCAAAGCTGTGCCGACCCGTTCTGGGATCTCAGCGCCGCGACGCTTCTGTCCTCGCTTATCGGCTATATAAAGGAAAGCAAAAGCCCCTGCACGTTCGAGAATATTCTCGCGCTGCTCCGAATGGGAACACGCACCAACGAGGACTCGCACGTATCAGCCCTCGCGACGCTTTTCGACGAGCACGAGCGCGAGAACCCCAAAAGCTGGGCCTGCGCTCAATTCAAGGGAATAAACGCCGCGCCCGGCGTTACTTACAACTGCATTTTAAGCTCGCTGAGCTCGAAGTTCGCTTTCCTTGACAGCAAGGAGCTGAACCATATGATGACGGGAAAGCCGTTCGATTTCACGACGCTCGGCGAGCGGAAATCCGCCGTGTTTGTAATAGTCAGCGACACAGACAGAACAATGGACACGCTCGCGAACATTTTCTTCACACAGGCGATAAACGCGCTTTGCGACTATGCCGACACACGCTGCAAAAACAACAGGCTCCCTGTCCCGGTGCGGTTTATCCTCGACGATTTCGCGACGAACTGCCGAATTGATGAATTCCCGCGGATAATCTCTTCAATACGCTCGCGCGGGATTTCGGTTATGCTTCTTATTCAATCCGAGGCGCAGCTTCGCCAGGGGTTTGAAATGGACGCGTTTACGATAATCTCCAACTGCGACACCTACGCCTACATCGGCGGAAACGACGTTGAAACCGCGGACAGCATAAGCATCCGCGTTGACCGCCCCCTGTCGGACGTTTTGTATATGCCCGTCGGGGAGTGCATAGTGTTCCGCCGCGGCTCAAAGCCCGTCTGCACTAAAATCCTTAACGGCGGGGAGTTTATCAGGAAAATGGAAACGGAAGTCAAACGATGAACAATTGACAATTTCGGAACGCCGCCTTCGGCGGCTATAAAAAAATCCCCCGCTTCGCGGGGGATTTCAGGCTGTCGATAAACCCTCATCTGCGTCGCCAGCCTGATAACTAGCTTTTTCTCTAACTATCAGCTTTTAAAATTATATGTTTTAATGAAGTTATATACGTCGGTTCCCGCCTCTATGTATTTCAGCAGAATTCTCGCGCACGCCTCGCTGTCGCTGGCGGCGTTGTGGTGGTTAAGGGAAATCCCGTAGTGCTCGCAAAGAATGTTCAGCTTGTGGCTCATTTTCGGGAGCACCCGCCTGCCTATCTGCACAGTGCAGAGATATTCCGCGCTGTCACGCCACAAAACGCCGTAGCCGCCAAGGCATTTTTTGAGAACTCCCAAATCAAACACCGCGTTATGCGCGACTAAAATCCCGCTTGACATCAGCGGCTCTATTTCGCGCCAGAGCTCGGGGAAGGTCGGCGCGCCGCTTACGGCTTTCGCGTCGAGCCCCGTGAGCTGCGTGTTGAAATAATCAAAATGCGTTTCGGGATTTACAAGCGAATAAAAGCTCTCTCCTATCGCGCCGTTTTCAATTATCGTTATGCCTATCGAGCTCATTCTGTCGCTCAGGCGGTTTGGCGTTTCAACGTCAAACGCGATGTATCTTGGCATTGTTGTCCGCTCCTTTTAGAGGTAAGAATTTTAAGAGGCAAGAGGTTAGAAAAAATCCGAAAAGGCAATTGAACTTTACTGCTCCTAACCACTATTCTCTGACAATTTTATTGTAACATATTTTCCCCGAATATGCAAGCTTTTGGGAACGATGATCAGCAAGCAATTGTATAAAAGCTCCAAAAAGCACTATTGCGTTTTGTAATTATATACAAAGTTCCTAAAACTATTGTAATATTTTCTCAAAAATTCTGTCTATAAGAGTAGAATGTAATTTTTTTAGGAGGAGTGTACTATGAAAAAATATTTTGGTTTGATTTTGGCGGCAGCTATCGCGCTCGGAGCGTCAGCGTGCAAAAGCGAAAGCAGTTCCGGCATCGCCGTAGAAACGTCGGAAATTTCCGCAGCCCCGAAGCACAACAACATAAGAATTGACTACACAAACGAGGAGGTTATTGAAATAATAGAAAGCACGCGTTTTAAAGCCTCCGAGGATATTTTCGCGGACGTTCCGAAAAGCATTGATCATGTCAGCACGTTTTATTGCGGAACAACGGCGCAATTGTCCGTGAAGGACAGCGTGGAAGATTTCCGTGCGGCGTTTAGTTACCTTTTCCCAAATCACGAGTTTGACAAAGACTGCTTTTTTTACGTCGGGGAGAACTCCGAAGGAGGGAACAACGAAAAAGTTTTTGAAAATTACGACGCGCTTGTAAGCGGCAAGGAAGAGGTTTATTTGTTCTATTATGACGAGAGCGAAACCGACAAGGAAGACCGCGTCGCGGCGACTCTCCGAAGCCCGTTCGGAAGCGATATCACGACAATAAACAAAGGCGCGGCACAGAAAATCGCGTATCAAATGGGACTGATTTCTTCGTATGGAAGCGATATTTTTATGCCGCGCTGCTTTACCTATGTGGGAAGCTGCTCGCCCGAAAGCGAAGAAAAATTCAAATTGCTCGACAAGGAAATTTCGATTAAGGACGCGGTCGTTTTCTTTGAAAATTACGTCGAGGCGCTTCCCTGCTCGGTGGAGAGCGTTTATTCCGTCCACGTAAACGATGTGCAGGTTTATAAAATAAACGACGAGCTTTATTGCTACAATTTCACGACATCAAGAATATTCGACAAAATCCCGTTTGACTACGCCGTTTCGGGAAGTCACGGCGGACGCGACAACCGCGACTTGGGAATCGGCGAAATGATTAAAAGCGACGACGTGGATTTTATTTACGGAACGTTTAAAACCGCGACAATAATGGAAGAAAAGCAATTTTCGGAAATAATACCGTTTGAAAAGGCCGTGGAAATTACCTCCGAAAAAATGACGGGACACGTTGATTTTGAAGTGACGTCGGCGATGCTTGTTTACTGCACAAACAACGATATAAGCGGCAGCGGAAGGTTCGGCGAAACGCGGAATCCCGTGTTCCCCGCGTGGAAAATCTCGCTTTATAATCCCACTGAAAATTGCGATTACGGCTGCTATGTAAACGCCTTGAACGGTGAATTTGAGTACTATAAAGAGTGAAAAACGTTTTTTGTATATGTAAAAAAACCGCCGAATTTTACGGCGGTTTTTTCGATTATCGATTGTTTTTTGTCAGTTGGCTTAACGTCCTTACAAGCATATCCACGTCCCGCACGGAGTTGAACACGGACGGCGAAAACCTTATTGTACCGCCCGCTTTTGGTCGCAAACGTCCTGTTTGCGACTTAGTTGCGGGCATCGCGACATCCGTGTCGCCGCCGTTTATCGTGCCGATTTTTTTGTGAGCAAGCGGCGCGCAGTGCAGTCCGCCGCGCATATAAAAGCCGTTTTCCGAAAGCAATCTCGCGCCCTCCTCTGACGGCAGGCTCTCGAAATTGAACGACACAACGGGCGCGTATTTGCCGCGGTTTTGCGGTGTGATCTTATTATACAAAATAATTCCGTCGATGCGGGAAGCCGCCTCGCAAAAGCGCTCGCAGAGCGCGAGCTCGTGATTCAAAATCGCTTCGGGGGTGCGGCGCTTTACAAAGCGCACGCCCTCGCCGAGAGCGACAACTCCCGCGGCGTTTATCGTGCCGCTTTCAAAGCGGTCGGGCGTGAAGTCGGGCTGGAGGACGCTCTCCGAGGCGCTGCCCGTGCCGCCCTCGATTATCGTGCCAAGCGGGAATTTCCCGTCGGTGATGAGCAGCCCCGTGCCCATAGGTCCGTAAAGCCCCTTGTGTCCCGCCGCGCAGATTATGTTCACGCCGTCGCCGAGCGTAATCGGAAGCACGCCCGCGCCCTGCGCCGCGTCGAGGATAAAGCAGACGCTGCGCCTTTTGCAAAGCGCTGCGAGCTCGGCGATAGGCGTTCGCAGACCGATTACGTTTGAGGCGGCGGTGCAGACAAGCGCGACGGTGTTCGGCCTGATTGCGTGCTCCGCGTTGCGGACTGTCTGCGCTGCGTCCTCCGTCACCTCAAACATTGTGCACGAGCCGCCCGTCGCTTTCACGGCGGCATACACGGGGCGAATGGCGGCGTTGTGCTCCATATCGCTTGTCACAAAATGGCAGCCGCGCCTTGCAATGCCTTTGATCGCGAAGTTCAAGGCGTGGGTGCAGTTCAGCGTAAAAATCGTATTCTCCACCGCCGCGCCGAAAAGCTCCGCGCATATCTCGCGGCTTTTGAAAACCGCCTCCGCTGTTTTCAGTGAAAACTCGTGACCGGAGCGCCCGGGGTTTGCGCCGTAGACGCTCATTGCGGCTTGCCATTTCCGATAGACCTCATGCGGCTTCGGGTACGTTGTCGCGGCGTTGTCAAGGTATATCACAGGGCACTCCGATCGAACTCAGCAGCGCGCAAACCTCCGCCTTGTTCGTTTTGTTGTCGGTAATTTTCAGCGCGAACCCGCACCCCGCCCGCCCGAAGCTGCGCTCCAGCGTACATTTGATCCCGTTTTTCTGCAGGAATTTTAAGGCGCGGCTTGCCGCTGTAAATGACTTTATATTAACTATGAACATAACATTACTCCTTATAATTGAAATGACGCTTTTGCGCCAATTCATATTATGCGTGAAACGCGGATTTTGACAATAACGCATAATTCTGCGCGAACAAGCATATTTTTTTACAGACAAGTTTTAGGAGGAGAATTATGGGTGTTCGCGAAAAGCTAATCTCTTTGGAAGAAAACGCCGCTCGGGACTGCACGGTTACCTTCTCGACAAGCGGCGATTTGAAAAGCGCGCAGCTTTGTATTGAGAACTGCCGCTGCATTAAAGAGCTCGACGATAATTTCATTGTGCTTTCCGTCTGCGGCTATGATATCCGCGTGACGGGCACGCCGCTTACGCTGGAGAATTTCGGCGTGGGGAGCGTCAAAATTTCGGGAATTATCCACTCGCTTACGTTTGAGGAGAACTGAAATGGCTGATAAGGTAAAGGGCTTGTATCTCGGATATGTAACGTTTTCGGGGCTTGGCGGATATTACGAGGAAATGCTGTCGGAGCTTCTTGAGAACGGCATCGCGGTGCGGAATGTCGAGTTCTCGGACGGCGGTATCAGCGGGGCGGTGTCGCCCGCGGATTATTATCGGGTATCCGAAATCGCCCGCAGACACGGCGTGCGGCTCCGCGCGGGGACACGGCGGGGCATATATTTTCTGCTGTCGAAATACCGCAGCAGGGCGGGGCTTTGCTTTGGGTTTATTATCTTTATGCTGTTTATCGCGCTCTGGCAGTCGAGCGTGCAATCTATAACGATAGAGGGCGACTCGCCGCGAATTTCTAAATCTAACGTGATGAAAATCCTCGATGAATGCGGCATAAAATTCGGCGCGGCAACGGGCTCTCTCTCGCTTTCCAAAGCGGAGCACCGCTTGATGTCCGAAATCGAAAGCTGCGCGTGGGCGGACGTTTCCTGCGAGGGCTTTCGCGTTAAGGTCAAGGTCGTAAGCGGCGTGGAGGTCCCCGAAATGGAGGACGGCGCGCCGCGAAATATCGTCGCGTCGCGCTCCGCGATGATAGTAAGGCAGATACCGCGCGACGGCATTTCCGTCGTCGAAAACGGCAGCGGCGTAAACGCGGGAGATCTGCTTGTTTCGGGGATAATCGCGGACGGCTATGGGCACACGCTGTTCGTCCGCGCAGACGCGGAGATCATCGGCGAGTGGACGGAAACCGAGGAGTTTTTCGTGCCCTATCGCGAAACGATAAGCCTCCCCGACGGAAAGACGAAAACGTTTAAATATCTCGTTTACGGCGACGACGAATACCCGCTCTTTGTCGGAAAAGCGGGCGCGGAGAATTCGCTTTACACCGAGGAAACAAGCGTTGTTCGGCTGTTCGGGCAGAACACATCGTTCAAGATAAAATCGGGCATTTACACCGCCTACACAGACCACGAAATAACAAGAAGCCCCGACGACGCGCTGTCGGAGCTCCAGAAGCAAAGAAATAATTTCGAGCAGAATTTCTACGCGGATTATGTGATAGCAAACGCCGAGGAGCGCTTTTATCCGCAGGAGGACGGGATAAGATTAGTCGTTGATTACACGCTGCAGGGCGATATTGCCAAACCCGCGAAAATAGAATTATAAATCAAAATTTCCCCCGCCTTCGCGGGGGAAATTTTAAGTATTTTCTAATTGCTTTATTTTCGCTTGAATTCTCTTGTACTCCGCGGAGATCAGGCTCGCGCCCTTTTGCTTTAAATAAACCTCGGCGTAGAGCTTGTTGAAGAACAGCTTGCCGCTGAAAAAGCGCTCCATTCGGCGTATCTGCTCGAAAGTGTAAACGCTCGACAAAAACAGCAGCTTTTCGCGCTCCGTCGTGTTAGGCTCGAGAGCGCCCATCATCAGGAAATCGTACAGCGCGTTGAGAACGATAAGCACGTCCGCGGGCGGAAACTCGCCGCTTGTCACCGCCTCGCAAAGCTCGATAGCGTCGTTTATCCGCGCCATATCTTTAGCTCGAAGCCACACCGTGCGGTCGTAGACATACAACGCGCGGCAGAGCGATTCTTTTACGCGGCTGTCGCAATGGCAGCGGAGTATCAGCAGCATTCCGCGGCGGAGCTTTTTATCGGGCTCGGTCGGGCAATTGCCGACGGCGAATTTCGACGTTTCGTGATCTAGCCGCGCCGCGTCCGTAAGGGGCGCGTTTTCTATGTTGAGGCAGTGCGCGAGGATTTCCGCGGCGGTCTGCTTCAGCATCGGAAAGCCCTGCGCAAGCCGCTCGAAAAACCCGACCGTATACGACGGCGAAACATACCGCCCGCCCTTTGACAGGAATTTTTTCATTATATCAAGCGTGTATTCAAGCGCCGCCTGCGCCATATTCCAGTCGCTTTGCGAGCGGATCTTGTCGATACATTCCGATAAATACCGCTCCCAGTTTTCGGTGTCTTTAAGGCGGAGAATTCCCGCGGTCATCAATCCGCAGCGGCTCTCGAAATCGTTCGGATACCAGTCCAGCGCCTCGGAGAACGCTTTGAACGCCCCGCCGAAATCCCACTTCCCCAAAAAAGCCTGCGCCTCGGCGCGCTTTTCCTTGCACTCGTCCAAGCCGTATGTATCTTCCACAGCGTCCTCACCGTCCTCCGCGATAAGCTCCGAGAGGTCGGCCTCCAGCGCCAGATCGTCGGGGATAGCCGCGCGAAGCCCCGCGAGAAGCTCCTCGCGCGCCTCGCTGTACAAAATATGCGTGCCGCAATAGCAGCAAAAGCCGCTGTCGAACTCGCTGTCGAGCATTATCATACGCTCGCACTTCGGGCAGACGCAATATTCTAACATAATGTCACCACCTAGAGGCAAGAGTTCGAGTTGCCGCTTCGCGGCAACCCTGAGGCAAGAAGCAAGAGCTTATACCCGCCAGTCGATCGGCTCAAGCCCGTTGTTTTTCAGGAATTCGTTCGCCTTGACGAAATGCCCGCAGCCGAAGAAGCCGTTGTACGCCGAAAGCGGGCTTGGGTGAGCGCACTCTAAAATCAAATGCTTCGGGTTTGTGATGAGCTTCCTTTTCGCCCGCGCGTTGCCGCCCCACAGCAGGAAAACTATCGGCGCTTCACGCTGATTGAGAAGCTCGATAACCCTGTCCGTGAAAATTTCCCAGCCGTGCCCGCGGTGGGAGTTCGCCGCGCCCTCGCGGACGGTCAGCACCGTGTTCAGAAGCAGCACGCCGCTTTTCGCCCACGCGGTGAGCTCGCCGTGATTCGGTATCGGCAGCCCCAGCTCGCTTTGAATTTCCTTGAAGATATTCTGAAGCGACGGCGGTGGCGGCGTGCCTTTTTTCACCGAAAAGCACATTCCGTGCGCCTGCCCCGCGCCGTGATACGGGTCCTGCCCCAGGATCACCGCCTTGACGTCCGCGTAGGGCGTTGCCTTAAGCGCGTTGAAGATGTCGTTCATTGGCGGGTAGATAACGCGGGAATTATACTCCGAGATCAGAAATTGCCGAAGCTCGCGGTAATAATCCTTTTTGAATTCGTTCGCGAGAAGTGCGTCCCAGTCATTTCCTAAATTTACCATTATTTTTTGTCCTTTTTCTTCTTTTTCGGCGGATTTCTCCTTGCTACTTCCTTGCCGCGCTTTTGCTTAGTCGAAAAACCGAACGTGCCGATTTTCTTTCCGAGCGCGAAATAAGTCCCGTGAGCGTAAGTCAGCAGCCCCGCCTGCTCGATCATCAGCCTTCCCTTTTCGTCAATAAGCTCCTCGTCGATGTTGACGGCGACTATTTCCGCCAGAAACATATCGTGCGAGCCCTGCGGCAGGATTTCCGTCACCTTACATTCAAGCGAGATTTTGCTCTGCGCTATCATCGGCGCGGAAATTTTCGTGCACGGCAGCGCGGTGAGCTTGCGCTTCGCGAGCTTATCCTCATTTCTGCCCGATTTTATCCCGCAGTAATCCAGCGTCCTCACAACGCCAGACGGCATCATATTCACGCAAAACTCCCCCGAGCTCTTGATTATATCATAGGAATTGCGCTCGGGGCGAACGGAGATGTAGGTTTTCGGCGGGTCGGAGCTTACAATGCCCGTCCAAGCGATAGTTAGCGCCGCGGGCTTTTCCACCGTCCCGCAGGAAACCAAAACCGCGGGGACGGGAGCGAGGAGCGTTCCGCCTTTCCAAGTTACTTTGCTCATAAGTTAATATTCCCTTTCAGATGCAAGAATTTTAGATGCAAGAGGCAAGAGAGCGCGTTTCGGTTCGTATTCCTGCCTCTTGCCTCAGGGTTGCCGCGAAGCGGCAACTCGAACTCTTGCTTCTATTATAGCATAATTTTCTGAATTTTTCAATAACTTCTTGAAATATATTGAATTTTGTGATATAATAGAAGCAAGGGCGTGGCAGGAATGAACTCTTGCCTCTTGCCTCTGAAAATTCTTACTTCCAGTAAAGGAGGCTTTTTACAATGCCGTTTATCAACACAAAGTATTCCGGGGAGATCACGCCGGAGCAGGAAATTGACATCAAGACCGATCTGGGGGCGGCTGTCGCTATTATCGGCAAGTCGGAAAACTGGCTTATGGTCGGGTTTGAGCCGAACTGCTCACTGTACTTCAAGGGCGAGAAATCAGAGAAAATAGCGTTTGTCGAGGTAAGCGCGTTCGGCGGCGCTTCGAGCTCTGCTTACGACCGACTGACGGGCGCGATCTGCGAAACGCTCGGAACACACCTCGGCGTGCCTGCCGACAAGATATATGTGAAATACTCACCCACCGATCATTGGGGCTGGAACGGCGGGAACTTCTGATGCCGAAAAACAAAACCGTTTTCGTCTGCTCGGAATGCGGCGCGGAAAGCTCAAAATGGTACGGCAAATGTCCGTCCTGCGGCGCGTGGAGCACTCTTGAGGAAACCGAGCCGATAACCGTTGTGGCGGGGAAATCAACGCCGACAGGCGAACTAAAATACTCGCGTATCTCCGAAATAAGCTACGCGGACGAAACACGCTACGGCACGGGCAGCGCCGAGCTTGACCGCGTGCTCGGCGGCGGCTTGGTGAAGGGCTCGCTTGTGCTTATCGGCGGCGACCCGGGCATCGGCAAGTCGACGCTGCTGCTGCAGATCTGCGGGTT
>CAYSHU010000062.1:0-11902 GCA_964430965.1 uncultured Ruminococcus sp.
ATTTAAATAAGGAGAAGATTATGCATTTTGATTGGACTTATTTGATTTTGGTATTGCCCGCGATGATCTTCGCGATGATCGCAAGCGCAAGCGTTAATTCCACGTTCGCGAAATACTCAAAGCAGTTTTCCTCGCGTGGAGTTACGGGCGCGCAGGCGGCGCGGCTGGTGCTCGACCAGAACGGGCTTTCGCATATACCGATCGAGCAGATAAGCGGCAAGCTCACGGACCATTACGACCCAAGAGCGAACGTAATAAGACTTTCAAGCGAGGTGTACAACGGCACGTCCACCGCGTCTATCGGCGTTGCGTGCCACGAGGTAGGTCACGCGATTCAGCACGCGACTGGCTATACGCCTATCAAGATAAGAAGCGCGATAGTGCCGATCACAAATATCGGCTCCAAGCTCGCAATTCCGCTGATTATAATCGGTATCGCGTGCAGCGCGCTGTCGGAGTTTTTCGTGTGGCTCGCGTATATCGGCATCATCGCGTTCTCGCTCACGGTGGTTTTTCAGCTGGTGACGCTGCCGACCGAGTTCAACGCGTCAAGCCGCGCGCTGGAAACGATCCGCGCGAATAACATTCTGACGCAGGAGGAGCTTAAGGGTTCAAGGAAAGTCCTCTCCGCCGCCGCGATGACCTACGTCGCCGCGCTTGCGGTAGCTGTCGGGCAGCTTCTGCGGCTGATTATTATTGTGAACGGCGGGCGGTCGAGCAGAAGATGAGCAGCGTTCATAGAATAAAATGCGGAAACGGCAATTGTTATATTGTTGAAAGTATTAAAAATCCGGCAAACGCTATTTTGGTTGACACGGGAAAAAGGGAATATGTAAATCGGGTTCTTCAAGCGTGCAAGCCTTATTCGATAAAGCTGATTGTACTGACTCACGCGCATTTTGACCACACGGAAAACGCCGCACGGCTCTCCGAGGAGCTGGGAGCGCCGATCGCAATGAGCGAAAGGGACTGTAATTTGATTGAATCGAATATCAATCAAGCGCTTTTCGCGAATACCTTTTTGGGAAAAATCGTATTGTCCGCTTCGCTTAAAGAATTCAAATCGCGCACTATGCCCGCGTTTTCCCCGACGGTTTTGCTGAAGGACGGGGACAGTTTATCCGATTACGGCGTTGACGCAAAAATCATTTCACTTCCCGGACACACCGACGGCTCGATCGGAGTAGATGTGGACAGCCGATATTTTATCGTGGGCGACGCGTTAATGAATATGTTTTACCCGACAGTATCAATGCTGTATCACGACAAAAAAATGATGCTGGAAAGCGCGAGAAAAATCAGCAGCATCGGTGACAGAATGATTTATTTCGGGCACGGAAAACCCGTGCCTAACAGGGCATGGGTAAAATAAGGCAGTAACGACATCGGAGAAGAAGCATGAAAATTCTGGTTATAAATTGCAGCCCCGTAAGAAACGGCGCAACCGCCGAAATCGTCAGCCTCGTGAGCGCGAATGTTAATTCGGGCAATGAGGTGAGAACGATTTGCATTGACGATTATGATATCGGGTTTTGTAAGGGCTGCCGCAAGTGCCACATAACCGCGGAATGCTTTCAGGAGGATGACGTTAAGAGGATAATCGCGGAGTTCGAGTGGGCGGATAAAATCGTAGCGGTTTCGCCGTCATACTGGGCGGATATACCGGGGCAGTTCAAGGCGTTTATCGACAGATGCACGCCGTGGTGCAATACGCACGAGCCGCACGCGGCAATTCCGCGTGGTAAAAAGGGCTATGTTATCGCGCTGCGCACGGGAACAAGCAGAGTAGAGTGCGATAAGATCATCGCAAGCATTGAGCATTTTTACGGTCATCTGGAGATAGAAGCGTGCGGCGGTATCGGCTTGTGCTCGGTCGAAAATAAGGAAGATGTCGCCTCAAAAATCAACGAAATAACGGAATTCTGCAGCAGGTTCATAAAGTCATAGACAAAATCGGGAGGTTCACGATGACACTCGCGGAGCAAATCAACGAAATTTTCACGCAAAATTACGCGCCGTATGAGCTGCCCGGCTTCAAGTACGAGCCGCGCGCGGAAAGCGAAATGCCGCAGTTCGAGGACAAGCGGCTCGGAATTCTGGCGTATCAGGTGGAGCTTCGACGGCGGGAGGATATCCACGCGGGCGCGACGCTTGCGGGGCGCGAAATCTACGCGAATTTGATAGAAATGCTTAAAACCGAAAAGGGCGTTCACATCGAGTCGCTGCTCGCGATTATCGGCTCGGTGGGAGGTTTTTGGAGTATGCGCGCGGTAATGCAGGGCTTGAACGCGGTGCTCGAAAGCGGCGTTGTCAAGGGCGACACGGCACTCGCGGCAGCGGGCGAGGCGCTGTCAATCTACCTCTGCTCGACGAACAGCGGCGAGAACTATATGTTCGGGGATAAAATCGCGCGGGAGTTCTGCTCGTTTTACATGACCGCGGCGAAGTCCTCCGAGCCGCCCTTTGACGCGCTGAAGCCGCTTTCCGCCCGCGCGTCGTCAACGTGCGGCTCGTCAGAATACTGGGTAACGCCGTTTGACGATAAGGTCGGGAAATCCCCGCGGGAAATTTCCGAAATCTTCCGCGAGCGGTTCTTCGATATTTTCGAGCTTTACTGCCGCTACCCGCAGGATCGTATGCTCGCGTTCGCAATGGCGGCGCAGCTTGCCGTCGAGCAGGCGGAGAAAATCATCGAAAAGGAAACCGCGCTTTCAATCCTAGCGGAGTATGGGTGGAGGACGGCTCATTTTGTCGGATAGCATAGCGCTCGTTCCGCGGCGGCGGGGCGGGCGCGCCGAGGGAGCTGTCGTTCGGGAACATCATCTCATACCCGCCGACCGTGAACGGCATATCCAGCGGCACTCGCTGCCCGTTCGCGGCTTTGTGCGACGGGCGGACTTTGCTGTCCCCGAACGTTTTCCACGTTTTGAACCGCTTGCCCTGCCGATACGCCGCGTCCATTGCCGCGAGATTGCACTCCGTGCGCTAACTGCTGCGGCGGAGCGCGTTTCCTCAAACCGCCCCGTAGCGCTGCTTCCCATAAATTACAGCATATTTTTGTGCAAATTGCCCAAACCCTCCCCAAAACGCTTGCATTATTCGATATAATATGTTAAAATATAAACAAGACAACGGCGGGGGTTAGAGCTCTAACCTCTTACAGGGTGACCGCTTGCGGTCACTCGCTAAAAATCTAACATATAATACGGAGGAATTCGAATGAAGGTAACAATTGCGGCGAAGAAAATGAACATTGCACCGTCCTTTACCGAGTACGCGGAGAAGAAGCTGGGGACGAAGCTCGATAGATTTTTCCCCGAGGAGGCGGAGGCGAAAATTACGCTGGCGGAGCGTCGGGATATGATCATCCTCGAGCTTACCGTGAAATATAACGGAATGATTTGCCGCGCGGAGGAAACCGCTAAGGATAAAAACGACGCGCTTGATGTGACGATTGACCGCATTATTCGGCAAATTCGTAAGCAGAAAACCAAGGTGGAGAAAAGCCTGCGCGCGAACGCGTTTGAGGGGCTCGCTCCCGAGGAGGAGGACAGCTATGAGGTTATCCGCGAGAAGCGCTTTGAGCTCCGCCCGATGAGCGTTGAGGAGGCGATCCTCCAGATGAACCTGCTCGACCATACGTTCTTTATGTTCAAAAACGCCGACAGCGGCTTGGTGAACGTCGTGTATAAGCGCGACGATGGAAACTACGCTGTGCTTGTTCCCGAAGAATAACAATAAAATACGCTTTCCCCGCCGTAGGCGGGGAAAAACATATGCAACAAACGCGGTTTTCCCCGCCTACGGCAGGGAAAACCGCATAAAAATATTACCTTGTTTTAAGGGAAGCGGTGGTGAAAAATGAACTCCGAAAAAAACGCGCTGGGGCGGGTGCTTCTGGTTTCGAAAAGGGCGTATTCCGCAATAGCAAAGGGCGAAATCAAAATGAACGTGCCCGCGCTGCTCGACAACATCTCCGCGGCGCTTTCGCACCTTAACGATAAAAAACAGCCGCTTGCGAAAATCCTTCCGAAGCTGCAGAAGCAAATCAAGCTGATAAGCGCGGAGTTTTATGCGACGGTTGACGAGTATTTCAGCAAGCTCTACGCGGTGCTTGATTTCGACCTTGAAAAGGCAGCGGCGCACGTGCCCGCGATTATCCACGGGAACGACAAAATCTGCGCGATGTATGTTTCGGGAGAGCAGGACAAGCTGAACTCGATGTGCGACGCGATGAAAAGCTATCCGAGCTTCCTGTTCGGGGAGTTCGAGGCGCTGTCAGACAAGCAGTTCTACGACCTGGTTTTCGGGTTCTATCCGAAGCTGTACGAGCGTGACGACTTTATGGGGGAGATGAAGCACCTCTTCTCGAATGACAAAAGACCTGCAAAATCCAAATAAAAATCCCCTTGCGAAGCAAGGGGATTTTGGCTTACCGCGTCGCAGAGGGGATTCGAACCTCCGACCTACCGCTTAGGAGGCGGTCGCTCTATCCTGCTGAGCTACTGCGACATATGTTTCACAATAACTATTATAAACCATTTCGCGGGATTTTGCAAGTGCGCTCGGCGATTTTGTGAAATTTCGCTAAAAACTCAAGTTGAATTTTGGGCTTTTGAAAATATACATCCGCAGTAGTTCTGGCGATAAAGATTGTACTCGCGGCTAAGCTCTATAGAGCGCAGATAGCCGCCCTTTTTCTTGAAGTCGTTCGGGAGGCTTGAAACGCTGTAAATCTCCGAAAGCTCCGCGCCTATTTCGTTGAGCTTCTGCGCGTTTTTCAGCGGACTTATTGAAAGCGTCGAGCAGAAGTAGTCGAAGCCGTGCTCGGCGGCGTATTTCGCGGCGCGCTCCAGCCGCAAACGATAGCAGACAAAGCACCGCTCGCCGCCCTCGTGGGCGGTTTCCAAGCCCTTGACGGCGCGGAGGAATTCGCCGTGGTCATATTCGTCGACGATAAGGCTCACGGGGTTTTTGAGCTTCATTTCCGAAATAAGCCGCTTCAGCTCCTCGGCGCGTTTTGTGAACTCCTCCTCGGGGGAAATGTTCGGGTTGTAGTACAAAACCGTTATCTCGAAATAGTTTGACAGATACTCCAGAACGTAGCTTGAGCACGGCGCGCAGCACGCGTGGAGCAGCAGCTTCGGCGTTTTGTCAAGCGAGCTTATAAGCGCGTCCAGCTCGCGCTGATAGTTTATTATTTGCATATCATTTCCCCGCGAATTTATCCCGCTGCGCAACCGCCAAACGGTCGCAGCGTTCGTTTTCGGCGTGCCCCGCGTGACCCTTTATCCAGCAGAACTCGCACTTGTGCACTTCAAGCAGATCGAGCAGCCGCGCCCAGAGGTCGGGATTAAGCGCGGGCTTGCCGTCGGATTTCTTCCAGCCGCGCCCCCGCCAGCCGACCGCCCAGCCCTTTTCTATCCCGTCAACGACGTACTTGCTGTCGGTCGTGATTCTGACCTCGCACGGGAATTTAAGCGCCTCCAGCGCGGTAATCACGCCGAGGAGCTCCATTCGGTTGTTGGTCGTGTGGGCGTCGCCGCCCGAGAGCTCCTTTTCGTGACCGTCGCACCGCAAGATCGCCCCGAACCCGCCCGGCCCGGGATTTCCGCTGCAAGCGCCGTCGCTGTAAATTTCCACAAATCGCATATTATTGCTCCAAAAAGTTTTTTCACGCTGCCTTCCCCGCCTGAGGCGGGGGAAGACAGCGTGTGTTATTTTGTATTGCTGTTTTGTTCGGCTCCCGCCTTTGCTTTCTTATCCTCTTTAATATCCATAAAAATCGACTTTACGATAAAGAACGGAATGAGCAGGGGGAGCAAATATAACACCAGCCCCGTCATGAAGACCTCAAAATCCCAGCTCCACGCAACCGTGAAAAATATCATCGCCCCCGCCGCCCAAACTGCGGCGTACATCTCTCCCTTGAACAGCAGCCCCGCCACAATTGAGCAAACGGCGCACGACACGCCATTGATCCAAAGGAGGGCGCCCAACCCTATATGGGTCATATTTCCAAGTAAATAAAGAAACGCATACAGTACACCGTATATTACAACCGTGCCGATTATGGATTTCAGCAGCCTTTTCTTGTTCATGCTAACCTCCTTATCAATCGCCGATTTTTCCTTGCGGTTCTCCGTTTAAACGGGGATTACCGTTTCATTTAAAATACTCTGAATTATCTCCTCCGAGGACATAAACGCGGTCTGCCCCGCGGCTAGGAGCACTCTGTGCGAGAGGACGGCTGTCGCCATTGCCTTTACGTCGTCGGGAGTCGCGAACGCGCGGTCGTTGATTACCGCCATTGCCTGCGCCGCCTTGTAGAGCGCTATCGACGCTCTCGGCGAAGCGCCCAGCTTTACCTCCTGCCTTGCTCTCGTCGCGCCGACTATCATCAGTATATACGCCTTGACCTGCTCGGAAACCTGAACATTGCTTGCGGTTTCGCGGAGCGCCATAACGTCGTCGAGCGTCATCACGGGCTGCACGGGCATTTTCTGCGGCATTTTTTCGAGCATCAGAAGCTCCGCGCGGCGGTCGGGATAGCCGATAGAGATACGCATCAGAAAGCGGTCGAGCTGCGCCTCTGGCAGGTGATATGTGCCGTAGGTTTCAATAGGGTTCTGCGTCGCGAGCGCCATAAACGGCACGGGCAGCTTGTGCGTCACTCCGTCGACGGAGATCTGAAGCTCCTCCATTGCCTCCAGCAGCGAGGACTGCACCTTCGGCGACGTGCGGTTTATCTCGTCCGCGAGCAGGAAGTTGCACATCGCCGCGCCCGCTCTGTACGAAGCCTCGCCCGTGCGCTGGTCGATGACCGTGTAGCCGATAACGTCCGACGGCATAAGGTCGGGCGTGAACTGAATTCGCCCGAAGCTGCCCGAAACGGACTTCGCGAGCGTTTCCGCAAGCAGAGTTTTTCCCACTCCGGGAACGTCCTCGATAAGCACGTGCCCGCCCGCGATCATCGCGCAGACGATCTTCTCGATAACGTCGCGCTTGCCGAGTATAACGGTTTCGATGTTGTTGATAAGCTGTTCGATCTTACTGTTCATTTTTGGTTCCCTTTCCGATAATATTTGTGGACTTTTCAAGGCTCGTCACCTCGTATCGTGCCCCCCATTGTTTGATCTTATTTCACTCGCGGCGACGAACGCCACTGTCATTATGAGCAACCCCGTTACAAGCGCGATGACTGCCAAAGCAACGTCAATCCCCGCGCCGACGCGTTCAAGAGTCGAGCCGTGCATTGTGTTATGGTAATGTGTGCTCTCCGCAAGCGTAACAATCGACAAAACGATCCACGGGAGTTGTGCGCAGAGAATGACCGCTGCTCCGTGAATTTGCAGCTTTTTGCATTTGTTCCGCACTAAATTCAGAAGCGCCGATGCGGCAGCGATCAAAACAATCTCTACGACGATAAAGATCAGCGAAAAGTTCGTCATCAGCCCGACAAATCCCGCCGCAAGCCAAATCAAGATATTTGCGGTAAACCCGCCCACGAGTATAAGATACACCGCGCGGACTTTCCCCGCTCTCTCGCCCAAAGCCGAAACGCCAAGCCACACCAGCCCGCATGCCGCCATAACGCAAGCGCCTATCAGCAGGGACAAGAAGTTCTCGCGATCAACCATGCGTTCCAATTCATTTATCGGCTCGGCTTGGAAAAGGCGGTAGACTATAGCGGCTATTATAGACGGCGCATACGCGCAAAGCAAGAACGTGGGCGCTTTGATATCCAGCTTTTTGCGGAACAGTCGGCGCAGACAGTCAATTCCCAGAGCTGCCGCTAAAGCGATAAGTACCGCGGCGGGATATGAAGCGCCGTGTATCTCGTAGTACAACTGCCAGAACGCTCCCATTACCAGCAGGTAATTCAACGCCAATCCACCGATGATGAGCGGAATGATTGCCAATACTTTTTTCATGATCCAAGCTCCTTTTTCTTAACACGTGCCGCCATGATAAACGCGCCGGCGGTCGTCATAACCGCGGTCGCGAGCGCGCCGAGATACGTATAGTAACTAAGCACCAAACCCAAATAATCCAGCCCGCTGAACATATAGCCGACCGAATCGTCGAAGTTGTGGAGCTCCACGGCGTTTTGAATAAAAAGCACCGCAAAAAGCACGACAAACGGCGCCTGCGCGACAAGCAGGAAAATCCGCCGCGCTATGCCGCACTTCCCCTCTATCTTCTTTCCGACAAGGTTCAGCAGAGCGGCAAGCCCGAACGCTATCGGCAAGCCGACAAGCACGCCAAACACAACGTTATCGTTCGTCAGCAAGAGCCAGACCGCGGGAACAGCCGCGATGATGTTTGCGAGCAAGCCGCAAATTATTGTGAGAATTATTGCAATCGCTTTTTTCATAATTGCCTCTTTTCTTCCCTGCGTCTATCCATTATTCCGATTATTATGCCCTCCCGCGATCAGCGCGGCAACGGAGGTTATCAACCACGCAAGCCCCGTGAGGAACTCGCCCAAGCCCGCAAAAAAACCCTTGAAATACCCCGCCCAGTCAAGTATCAGAACGACAATAAAGTACACCGCCGAAACCGCCGCCGACGGCACGTAAGTCAACAAAATAAAGCGCTTCCAAGAAAGCTCCATTTCCCTCTCAAATACGCCTTGAAGTGCTCCGAGCCCAAAGCCCAGCCCCACCACCGCGAGGATCCCGAGCAGAACTCCGAATACGGATAAAACAAGAACCGCCCAAAGGTTAAGTATCGACAGCCCGAAGATGACCGCGGCGCTTCCGATGAAAAGCGCGACCAAAGCAAGTGCTTTTTTCATTCGTCCCCCTCGTCGGATTCGACATCAATTTCGCTTAAGGTTTTGGTGTGCTTGTGTTCGATTTTGTATTTTATCGCGTCCGTCACCGCGCGGATAATCAGGCTCAGCGTGAACGCCGCCGAGGCGACAAGCCAGAACAGCAGCCGCACCTGCATAATGTCCTCGCCCGTTTCCTCGGAGATGACTGGCGTGTGGACGAAGTAAGCCACCACCGACGCGATAAGCTCGGGCACGCACGCCAGCGCGATAAACGCCGCGTCGCCGATGTTGTGTTTTTTCTTGAAGTAAGCGCGCGGGTGCCGCCCAAGATAGCTCACCGCGTAAACAAACAGCGCCGAAATAGCGTACAGCCCCCACTCGCCGCCCACGGAAATAAACATCGACAGCATCACAAACACAATCATAGTCATAAACGCGACCAGCGCCACAGAAGCCGCCCCGCCGAGCATCAGCGCAATTATCGCAACAGGTTTTTTCATATTTTCAGCTCCTTTTAGAGGTTAGAGATTAGAGGTCAGAAGTCAGAAACAACTCCCTAGTATAATTATATCACAATATTGCGCTGTCTGTCAATAGTAATGCTTCTTGCTGCGAATGAAGGCGGCGACGGCGTAGATCATCGCGGAAACAAGCGCGAGCGTTGCCGTCATGATAAATGTATCTAACGGCGCTCTGAACTCAAAAGTATAGAAGTATTTCTCCTTGTCGCCAAGATATTCCAACACCACTCGCACACCCGCGATGAGGAGGCTCGGCACAAACGCGAGGAGAATAAACAGCGGCGGCTTCAGCGAAAATTGCTCGCGGTAAATTTTCATCAGCTTCGCAACGCCAAAGCCTATCGGAAGCGACAAGACCGCCGCCGGAATGAGCTTTCCGAAAACATACCGAGCCACGAGCGCAGCCGTAATCGGCTCCTTCCGATATACGAAACCCATCATCGCGGCAAACGGTCTATTCAGCAGCCCGAACAGTCTCAAAAAAATAAGCGCGCCGCAAACACCGAGCAGAACGATAGCCGCCGCTTTGTTTGGGCTTTTCTCGCCGCGCCCTCCTGCCAAAACCCATACCACCGTGCTTATTATTAAACATAATATAACCGCGTTGCACAAAAATGAAAATAACAGACCCGTTAATCCCCAACTGAGCATTATAAACCCAAAAACCACCGTAATGATAAATGGCGGCAAGAGCGTGCAAAGGAAGAATTTCAATTTCGTGAAATCATACGTTGACCTGAAAAAACGCCATACAAAAACCAGCGGAGCGGGAAGCACGGCAAGAAAAATTATGCTCTTGCCGACAGCCCCGCCAATGCTTTGGTCATCGATCAAAGAGCCAAACGCCGCCCAAGCTCCCGCAAAATACGCCAAGGTGTTCAGAATTATAAGCCAAACCGTTGCAGTCCTTTGTTTCATTTTAACCTCCTGTAAACAAGTTGTAACGCTGTCTGTCAATAGTAATGCTTTCTGCTGCGAATGAGGGCGACGACGGCGTAAATTATCGCGGAAACAAGCGCGAGCGCCGCCGTGAAAATCACGGTTTCGAGGTTGTTGGTGAATTGGAGTTTGTAAAAATAGTATTCGGGATACTCGGAATACCGCACCGCCAACAGCCCACCCGAAATAAGCAGCGTCGGCAAAAACGCGAGGAGAATAAACAACGGCGGCTTCAGGGAGTATTTCTCTTTGTAGATTTTCATCAGCTTCGCCGCTCCAAATCCCGGCGGGATCGACAAAATCGCCGCGGCGCGGAGAATTCCGAGAATATATGTGACTATGTAATCCTGCCTGTCGGAGTAAACAATCGCGACAAGCCCCGAAAGCGGAAAAGAAAGCAGTCCGCGAAGCGTCGAGCAGATTATCACGCCGCAAACGCAGAGCAGGATTATCGCCCAGACCTTCTTCGCGCGGTCGCTTTTGACAAGCTCGGCAAACGTCAGCCAGAGCACCTCGGCAATAAAGAAAATGAACATCACGCCGCTGTTTGCCATAATCAGCGCGATAAGTGCCAAACCGCCGTAGCCGCCGTTTTGAGAGCCGACCGTAAACGCGAGTCTCAGCATAACTATGTTTGCCGCTGTTGACAGAATAAACGGCGGCAGCAGCGTTCACAAAAAGAAGTTCAGCTTCGTGAAGCCGTAAGCGTCGCGGAAACAGCTCCACACTATCACCAGCGGCGCGGGCAAAACCGCGAAGAACAGCAGCACTCGCGGAATGTCGGTGCGCAAAAGCCCCGTCGTGTTAAGCCCCGCGATTGCCCCCATAAAGAAGCCCACGGCGTTCAGAATAATAAGCCATACTGTGGCGGTTGACGTTTTTTTCATAACACCCTCCGAAAACCATATGTCCATATACAATAACGCCGCGACTTAAAAGCCGCGGCGTTTCGTTGCTATTTCAATTAGTTGAAGAGCGCGTGCTCGTCGTTCGCGTCGAACAAGTGAACCTTGTTCGGGTCGATTGCGAGCTTAATGGTGTCGCCGGGACGAGCGGGGCATCTCGGAGATACGCGCGCGGTAAGCGGCATACCCTGGCAGGTGATGTAAAGATACGTCTCCGCGCCAAGCATTTCGCTTACGTCTACGTCCGCCTCGATAATTCCCGTCTTAGCCGCCGAGAGGAACATCTCCTCGTCGTGGATGTTCTCGGGACGAATACCCATAACAACCTCCTTGTCAACGTAGTACTTGAGGTTGTCGTTGTCAGCCTTTGCAGCGGGAAGCTCAACATAGAACTTCTTATCGTTGCCGCCCTTGGGGTCGCTACCGCCGAACTCAACAGCGTACTTGCCGTCCTGCAAAACCAGCTTCGCGTTGATGAAGTTCATCTGCGGAGAGCCTATGAAGCCGGCAACAAACTTGTTGCAGGGAGAATCGTAAAGGTTGATCGGGCTGTCGATCTGCTGGATGTAGCCGTCCTTCATAACAACGATACGGTCACCCATTGTCATAGCCTCGGTCTGGTCGTGCGTTACGTAAATAAACGTCGTGCCGAGCTTCTTGTGGAGCTTAGCAAGCTCGGTTCTCATCTGCGCACGGAGCTTAGCGTCGAGGTTGGAAAGCGGCTCGTCAAGCAAGAATACCTGCGGGTCGCGGACGAT
>CAYSHU010000063.1:0-11836 GCA_964430965.1 uncultured Ruminococcus sp.
GCCGTCCGCTGTGATTGCGACACCGTCGCTTTAACCTGCATCAGAATAATGCGCTCGTATTTGCCTCACGAATTGCCTAGCAAACTCGCGCGGAAACGGCTCAAATTTCGCTCCAATTGGATTGGTCGAGCAGTTACCCTACTCAGCGGTCGAACCTCGCTCAAATCGGCGGAAATCCGCCCGAACAGCCGTCACTATTTTGAGGCAGTGCCGTCACTTTCACAACTGCCGTCACTATCGCCATTCCGCATTGTCAAAGCGTTTGCAAGATATGGAGTGACGGCAGTGACGGCTAATTCCACCCACATTAAATTGCCGTCACTGCTGTCACTTTTGCGATCGTATTTCAGAATTAGGAAGCGCTGACCGCATGAACGTTTTATTTCAAAAATTACTCCGAAACTTTTTAACTCAACTCCGTGTTGAACAAGATTTTGAGTTATCTTATTTGGCGGGATTTCAACTCCGAATTGAATTTTCAACTCATCAACCAACATTGTGGCAGAACCTTTGAATTTTTCTCTCTCCAACATGTAATCATGTATCATGAAAGAAAAAGTGTCGCGCGACTTTGGGATTGTTTTTTCTTCGGCAATCCAACGAGAGCCTTCACGTTTCAGATGCAGTTCGAGATTTTCAATGTCACGACCAACGCAATACAGAATTGCTTCTCCACTGCCTCGCTGCTTTTCAATCATCACCATACTTCCGTCGACGCAGCCGCTGATTCCTGTCGTTCCCGAGATCATGTTGAACGGATCATTGTCGCGGCATTTGCGCGTGTGGTGAACCAACAGGATTGCTATCCGCAGCTTGTCCGCGAGTTTCTTCAAAACCGACAGCTCCTTGTAGTCTGAAGCGTAACTTGCCTCGTCGCCCGAACGGATTTTTTGCAAGGTATCGATAATAATTATTTTTAGATCCGAGTGCTGAGACTTAAATTGCTCGATCTGTTTTTCGAGTTCGCCACCGAGTGCGCCTGCCATAATTGCGAAGTAAAGATTTTCGCTAGGCTCGCTCGTCAATTCAAACAAGCGGTTCTGTATTCGCGTGAAGCTATCTTCCAAGCAAAGATAGAGTGCTGTGCCGCTCTTGGTTTCTCGTCCAAGTAGCTTTTCTCCTTTCGCAATACTGAGAGCTATGTCCAACGCGAGCCACGATTTCCCGACCTTCGGCGCTCCCGCCAAGATGAACAGTCCTGTTGAGAGCATACCGTCAACGCAGAATTCAATTGGCTTGAGCGGTGTGGTCATAAGCTGTTCGCAGTTTACTGTTTTGAGCTCGTTCAATAAATTGTCCTCCTTTTATTTTGAATTTGGTGAATACAAAAATATTAGCACATCTCAATCAATTTGTAAATGTGAAATGGAACTTCTCGTTTTTTGAGAAGTTCCATTTCATACATTGACAATGCACAATATCTATGCTATAATAAACCGAGGATGTGATTATTGTGAATTTAAAAGACGGGCTTTATCTTTTCCCCGAGGGCGAAAAGTTTTCGGTATACGGATTGTACCTACACCGAATAATAGATCTTGGCACTGCAAGTGCCGGAGAACTGTTGATCGACTTTCTCGATTTTGATTTTCCACGAATATTTTCTCTTGTAAGAAGTGCTGGGTCGCTCAGCGGAAATGAGATTTTCAATGCAATAGAGGGACTTGATGACAACGCGGTTACTGTATTTATAAAAATTATGACTATCCGCGAATGGGCTCGAGCTTATGACTTGTCGCCGGAAAATTGGCAAGACGAGTATTCGATCTCGGTATCGCGAATATTAGATCGTATCATTTCTGTACATCAAAATGTGTGGGAGCTTGCAGACTACTACTGTGAGCGATATGGCTCGGCAGAGGAACGGTTTGAATTTTTCCATGCGTTAAACAAGTCATATACGACTATAGCGGTAGAGGAAATCATCAGCGCAAGAAAACCGGGGCGAGATTTCTTTTGTTCGAATAGTGATAAAGATTACTGTTTCCCGTATACGCGAGTATATCGATTTACGGATATAGAGAATTATGTTCGGTTTGTTTTCCTGTATATGATGCAGTATAATTCAAATTTCTGTAAGTGCAACTACTGTTACAGATTCTTTATTCCGAAAACAAAAAAGCTCACGCGGTTTTGTGACCGCGTGAATCCGGAAAGCGGCAAGACCTGTAAGGAAATAGCGCCGACCGCTTACAGAAACGACGATATAAGCTCGAACAAGATTTTGAAACAATACGACTTGGCAGCCCGTCGTAACTACAAGCGAATGTGCCGCGGTGAGGAGCGCTTATCCGAGAGGAGCAGCAGTAAAGACATTGATCCGCAGACATATTTCGACTGGCGTGATCGCGTTCTTAAAGCGATGCGGCTTTGGAAAGACAAACAGGTATCTGATGAGGAGTTTTTGGAGGTTGTCAACGAGCTTGATTAGCTGCGGGATATATAGATGCTCCGCGGAATAACTCTCATTGCGGAATTGACTTTTCCGATATAATGTGTTATTATGTATATGAGGGGGCGATTGCGATGATTAGGGCGGCAATATGCGACGACGAACAAACAATCTTGGACTATCTGTACGAGCACATCTTGAATGAGTTTAAGGGGCAGGGTGCGGATATACATGTTGACAAGTTCACGTCCGGCAAAAATTTTCTTGATGCATATAAGGCAGAGCCGTATGATGTGATATTCCTTGATATAGATATGCCACAAGTCAGCGGCTTCGACATTGCCGAGAAGATAAGTAACAGCGAACGAACTCTTATTGTTTTCGTAACATCGCACGACGAACTTGTTTTTTCCTCTTTGAAATTTCAGCCGTTTAGATTTATTAGGAAAACATTTATTGATGACGAGTTGGACGAGGTGCTTAAAGCTATAAATAAGGTGTTATCCAAGCGAAGCGCAGGAAAAAAGTTTAAATTGCAAACAAAATCACACGATGTATATATTGATGTTGAGCAAATTGTGTATATAGAAATATATGGACATTGGCTTCACGTTTATATCAATAATAACGATGTCTTGGACTGCTATGGTGTTCTTTCGGAATATGAAGCTCAGCTTGAGCCGTTCGATTTTGTTAGAACTCACAAGAGCTATCTTGTAAATTGCAGATACATTCGTTCCGTTGAAAAGGAACAGGTCGTTTTGGACGACAAAACAACGATCCCGCTTAGTCGGCGCAGAATAAATGATGTCACTGACAAATTTACAAAGTATTTACGGAGTATGTTATGATAAATTTTGCAGAAATTTTGGCTTCATTAGCGGAATGCTACATAATTGTGCGTTTAGCAAATAGATTTCTCGGGTTTAGAAATAATAAGCTAAAATGGCTTAAGTCGATTATCTTCTTTGCTGTGTTGGCTTTTGAGAACATAGTATTGAGCCGGATAGGTATATTCCAAAATATCAGCGAAATATTGATGTTGGTGTTACTATTTTGCTATGCATTGATATTTCTAGGTGGAAAAATTCAAGAGAAGATTCTTTTAACTGTTATTCCCGTTACTACAACTATGCCCATTAATCTCATCATTATAAATGTATTCCGTGCGGCTTCGGAAAACCCTGTTACAGAACTCACCGAACCAGGTGGTACTTTGCGAATACCCGTGCTTTTCTTCACCAAATTCGCGTTCTTTATTGTATGTGAGCTGCTGGTTCGCGTATTGAAACGCAAGACAAAGCCGCTGAATGGTTTTCAATGGGTCATTCAGTTATCGTGCTTTGTTATATCGTTTTTAATTACAAATTCACTTTGGCGTATTTCCCTCAAACACAATGAAATGCGTTTGGATTTTCTGTTTGTGTACATATTGATTGCTTTGCTGAACGTCCTACTGTACATATTGCTGAACAAAATGCAGAGCGATAACATTACAAGGGAAGAATATAACCTGTTGAAAGCCAATCTTTCCGCTCAAGAAAAACTTGTGTTTGAGGCACGAACCCGCTATTTCGAAATTAAAACTATGCGCCACGATGTCAAGCATTATTTCTCAACAGCAGCGAAACTAATCTCCGATGGCAAGCCCGAGGAAGCAAAGGCGTATATTGAGAGCGTTGTTGACAAGAAAATCTTGTCTACCGTCGCGGGAGTTGATACGGGGAGCGCAATTGTCGACGCTGTAATTAACAACAATTTGGCTCGATGCTCAGAAAAAGGGATAACAACCAAATGCCTGATAGATACGCAATTTGTTTCAGAAAACGATGTTGATGTGAGCATTTTACTTTCTAATCTATTGGATAATGCGATTGAGGGATGCAAGAATGTTGAACGTCCAACGATCGAGATAACGATAAAAAACAAGAAGTCGCTTACCCAAATAACGGTTTCAAATTCAATATCGGAGTCTGTTTTAGATAATAATCCCGCGCTTGAAACAAGCAGTTACAACAAATCAGTCCACGGCTTTGGCATCAAATCTATAAAAAGTATTGTCCAATCGCACAATGGCAAGATTGATTTTTGGGAGGAAAACGGCAAGTTCATTGCCGAAATTTGGATAAATTTGGAAATGTAATACCGTTTATGTTGTGGGTGATACCACTTGTGCTAAAGGTATTGCAATCTGAAATTTAATCAGCTATAATGATGACAGAAAGAGGTGATGTAATGATCGCCAAACTCAGTCGCATTATAGCTGATTTTTTTATTCGTCAAAAGATTGTTCCCGACGAACATCGTGAGATATATGAATATGGCTTTGAACTAAGCATTTCTTCGACGATTGGAATAATAGTCGTGCTGGCAATAGGGCTAATTAGTGGAAAGTTCTGGGAAAGCGTCGTGTTCTACATAGTGTTTTGTTTCACGAGATTGTTTACAGGCGGATTTCACGCGCCAAATCATTTGCTTTGCAAAATAACCTTTGCGGCAACTTTGGTGTTTGTGCTAGTAGCGGATTGGCTGCTACGCGACATTGAAAGTTACTATTGGTTTGTTCTTCACTTTTACAGTTTGGTTATCGTGTGTCAATTTGCACCGATAGAAAACCCTAACAAGGAACTTACCAAGCAGCAAAAGGTTAAGTGCAAGGTGATATCAATTATAGCAATGGCGGTTTGGCTGGCTGTTATGTTTCTGTTTAGATTTCTTGACAGCGAGCTTGATCATATAGTGGCATTGACTTTGTTCTTTGTATCAAATTTGATGCTGCTGGGAATTTATTACGAGAGGAGGAAGTCTAAATGAAAAAGTCTGTAAAGGCAACGGTTCTTAGCGCAGTCGCAAAGGCTGCTCTCGGAACAGCAAAGAAGGCTTGCGGCGCGGCTTCGTGGTGGGAATGCTATCAGCCAAAAGAGCCTGCGGCTCTCAAGAAGATGATGAACAAGAAGTAATCATTTTTACAGAAGCTGAACTATGCGAACAAATCGCATAAGCTCTAGGTAGCGGGATGCCATTCGTCATCGGTAATGAATTGGACGAATTGCAAAAGTACATTTTTAGGAGGACATTCAAATGAAAAAGAAGATTTTAGCTGGTGCAGCGGCTGTTTGTGCCGCTACTTGTATGGCGGTTACCGCATTTGCTGCAAGCTCAACAACATTCTATGTTAACGGAGTGAGAACGGTTGCCTCTCTCAACGTACATAATTCCGGCGACTATAACCCTTTTGACGGTGACTATGTAACCGCGACAACAACGGCTGATGCATCGATGGATTTGATTACAGCTCAGGCAATACTTTACTACGCTTGGGAAAGTGATGCTGATAATGTGGTTGAGGATTTTAATTCCGTTAGAGGAGAGAAAACCTGTTCAGCAACCGCAAGAGTTGATTACAACCTTTATGTTGGTTACAAAGGAGAGGGAACGCATTGTGCCGCTCATAACAATGACAAAAAGACTGTTAACACGGTAACACACTGGTGACGTTGTCTATTGGTTGATAAATCCGGAGCAATCTGCCCGTTAATAATTATAATTTTAACGGGCTTTTTTCTCTATGGTGAAATTTAATAGGAGGATATAAGATGGTTTTATACATCACATTAAAAGATATTGTGTCATTTTACCACAAAGAGAAAAAGGTATTTATTTGGTTACTAATATGTATGATTTGTGGGTCGTTTGTGATGAATTATTCATATTCGTTTGCGCGATATCGCGGTGAGATGTATGAGAAAAACTCCGGTAAAGCTATGGCATGTTACAGAATTGATTGTAATGCTCAAACAAGTTCAGCAGATGGGATTATATCGCAACTAAATGAGAGTAATTTACCGGAAATAAAGCATTTTCAACTTTTTACGGAATCGAAAAACGGAAACACAATTGTTGGTTCCAGTTTCATTTCAGCATACTCATCATCCTTTACCGGGGTGTGGAGAGAGGGGTATGCGTCCGACATTGAAAACACCGGAGCAAATATATGTGCTGTTAACAGCAATTTGCTTGATTATGGTGACAGGCTTAAAATGACAGGTTCAATGTTTGATTTGGATGGAGAGGAATTCGAAGTGAAAGGTGTGTTTGAAAATTCCGACACCTCAACTGGAGTTGTAATATTTGCGGATAAGTTTATTAAGAAATATAACAATTTTAACAGTTTGTGGATCACTTTTTCTCAACGTCTAAGTCAAAGCCAAAGCGCAGAATTCGAAAGAATAGTCAAGTTAAACATAGAAGACGGAAGTTTGACTTTTCCGCCCGAGCCGGGAACAATAGGAGCTGATGTTGTGAAATCCAATGAACTCCAATATACAGCTATCGTAATAATGCTTATGATATGTCTTGTTTCATTAATAAAGTACTGGCAATCTGTAAACCTTCCAACATACACCATATATTGGATAAACGGTGCGACAAATGGAAAAATTATAAGTGTTGCAATGTGCGAATCGATTTTGCTATGTGGACCAACATATCTTGTAGGTTTAGGGTTGAATGTACTATTTAGACCGTTGCTTTCGCGAAGTGTCTCGCTTTCACCAAATGACATTTTTATTGGCTTTGGAACGTTTTTTGGCACTTTCTCGATTTTTACCTTGGTCAACATTGCCAAAATCTGTAAACGGTTTTCTACCGCGAACGTGAGGAGAGATTAAAAATGCTAAAGTTAAATAAAATAATAATTGGAAACATAAAAAAAGACCCACTTAGAAACATCATTATGATTGCGTTTGTAGGAATCTCTGTTTTTTTGATGAATTTATCACTATCAAGATTTATGCATCAAGAACACATAAATAACTTAGTACGGGAGTACGGATTATACGAAAATTATATGTATTCAGCGCCGCCCAGAAAGGATGCGTTTAACGACGCACAAATTGAACTTGCACGTAAAAATATAAATTCGGAACTTGACAAAATGAAGATAACCGGTGATATTGAAGATTTTTTTTCAATTCAAGGATTTAGCGCTCCGATTTTGGGTGGTGACAAGGATGTGGCGGATTATGTTTTTTATCCTAAAACTCTTGCGAGGAATCTAAAATTCCCTGTTTCGAATGGCAAATCTTTCTCTGAATTTAATTTCGATGGCGAAGCAATTCCTGTTATTATTGGAAATAAACTGAGTCGGATATTCAAAATTGGTGATACAATTTCACTTGATTATGTGGCCGGAAAATGTGTTGTAATAGGGATTCTAGAGCGCAACGCTTTAATTCCCACTACTCGCACCGGAGGAAATGGTGTGAATTTAAATCATATTTTCCGCAATGCGGATAATGCGATAGTTGTATGTGGTGGTTCTGATGTGGACATCCAGTCTGGTCTGATAATTAAAGTTGCAAATGAACAGCGGTCGGCAGTTCTTGAAAGAATAGGGGATATTACATTTGCATTCACATTTGAAACTCTATCAGACAGGGCACTTGAAGCAAACCGGTTAAACACAGAAATGCAAACAATAGTTTTCGTACTAATGGCGGTGGTTTGCATAACCGGAGTAAGCAGCGGAAATCTGCTTGCCACGATATCATGCAAAAAGAAATACGCAACCTATTTTCTTTGTGGAATGGATTGGAAAACAGGTGTTTTGGCAACGTTTATTGAAAGTCTGATTAAACTTGTTGTTCCTGCAGCTGTGGGATACGCTATGTTCTACAAATGGTGCTTTGATCAAGATTTTTGGGGTTTGCGTGTTACTAATGTTAATTTTATTTTGACGATTATTTTTTTGGTCGTGGTCTTTCTATTAACATCACTTAAGCCTCTGCTTGACATCAAGCACACTTCTCCTGTGAGAATAATCGGTGAAACGTGAGGTGTAATTATGACTCTTTTGAATTTGAAGAATATTGGGAAAATTTATAACAACGGCAAACCGAATGCATGTGAGGCTTTAAAGAATGTAAACCTTGATATCAAGCACGGCGACCTGGTGGCGATAGTCGGAGAATCAGGGTCGGGAAAATCTACTTTGTTGCATATTCTCGGCTGCTTGGATAATCCGACTTCGGGTGAGATGTATTTTGGCGGGAGTAAGGTCATTTTTAAAAGCACCAAAAAGCTTGCGAATTATCGTAACGAGAAAATCGGATTCGTGCTTCAGGACTTTGGGTTGATTCTTGGAGAAACAGCTCTCGAAAATGTTTGCGTTCCGCTGTTGTTCTCGAAAACTCCGTTTTCCAAAATGAAAAAGCAAGCGCATGATTCATTAAGCCTACTTGGAATCGACAACCTCGCAAACAAACGCGTTAACCAACTTTCGGGCGGACAGAAGCAACGTGTCGCAATTGCGCGGGCGCTTGTCAACGATCCCGACATAATCCTTGCGGACGAACCAACAGGAGCACTTGACAGCAAGACATCCTCGGAAATAGTAAACACTCTTCTTGAACTGAATAAAAAGGGCAAAACTGTCATCATTGTAACGCACGACCCAAAAATTGCCCAACTTTGTCAAAGGGTAATAACCATCTCGGATGGGTGTTTAACCGAATAGATTACAAAAAACACACCCGTGACATTGGGCGTGAGTTTTTAACTTAACCAGCATCATAGGTCTGTCGTTATCTCATAATGGATATTAATCATCGCATTTACCCCATACTTCAAAGTCATAGCCACTAAACACTTGATACATATGGGGCTGTTTAGAACCATCTTTTTTCACGACAACTATCGCTATAAATTGCTTAAAATTTTCGTGATTCTATTGAAACCCCTGTTTGTAAACAGACCCACATATATAAATCAAAAGCCGTCGAGCGTTTTTTGCTCGGCGACTTTACTATGCCCGAAATCACTCTCATGGCTAATGCTGCTCCTTATACTTCTCCGTTCCGACCTTGACCGCATCGATTATGCGTCTGATGAGCAACTCCCTGTAAATCGTTTCGGCTTTCTGCTGATACGCGCTGCCCTCAATTCCCATAGAATCGAGCGCGTTTTCATGGCGCGAATACTTCTCCACATAATTTCATATAGTAAAATGACCGTAGGTTCATCGCTGCGGTCATTATCTTTTGTTAAGCAATACTGTTATAATGCGGGTTTAGCTTGGTATCCTTAAATATGTTATACTCCACATTCCCATTTTGAAACGGTCTTGTCACTTATCGACAGCGTTTCGGCAAGCTGCTTTTGGGTTATGTTCTTTGCTTTTCTTGTTTCGGCAATAAATCTGCCGATCTTGATTTGATCCATACGTTTCCTCCTTTCTGTCAATATTATAACACGATGAACGGTTAATGAACACACACGGAGCGTAGAGTTTCGACATATCTACGGAGCGTAGAGCGGCTTAAAATAACGCCGCAGCGCATTTGAACGCTGCGGCTCTTTCAGATTATAAGAAATCAGCCCTTTTGACCTCTCGACTGCCTTACCATATCCTCCACGACAATATCATAAATCTCCCCGAGCGAGCGGCAGTATTCGAGGATAAGCCACGGTTCGTTGGTGTGGAAGTGGAGCTTGGCGGTGGTTACGCCGTTTTCGTCCTCGTCGGCGATGACGAGGAGGCTGTCGCCCTTGAAGTGCCCTCGGATATACTCGTCGAGCTCGTCCTCAACGTCGTCGGAGGGGTTTTCCACGTCCAGAAGCAGCTGCGTGTCGTATCTGAATTCAATTTCTTCCATTTTACTTGCTCCATTTCATTGAAATATCGAACGCCGTTACACAATGTGTCAGCGCGCCTAAACTGATTATATCAACGCCCGACTCGGCGACGGTGCGGATATTTTCGAGCGTCACGTTGCCCGATGCCTCGGTTTTGGCTCTGCCGTTTACGAGAGCGCACGCCTTTTTCATCTCGTCGGGTGACATATTGTCGAGCATTATTACATTCACGCCGCAGTCCAAAGCCTCTTGAACCTCGTCGAGATTGCGCGTTTCAACCTCGATTTGCAGCATATGCCCCGCCTTTTTCCGAAGCGCGTTTACCGCCGCGGTAATGCCGCCGAACGCGTCTATGTGGTTGTCCTTAAGCATCGCCGCGTCGGTGAGGTTGTAGCGGTGATTTCGTCCGCCTCCGACCGTCACGGCGTATTTTTGGAGCGGCCGAAGTCCCGGGAGCGTCTTTCTCGTATCGGCGATAGAAGCACCCGTGCCCTCAACCGCGTCGACGCATTTCCTCGTGTATGAAGCTATCCCGCTCATGTGTTGGATAAGGTTCAGCGCGGTGCGCTCTGCCTTAAGCATCTGGCGCGTCTTTCCGCTTATTGTGAGGATTTTGTCGCCGCGTTTAACGCGCTCCCCCTCGCTTATCAGAACGTTGATTTTAGCCTCGGGGTCAAGCAGCGTGAACACTCTCACCGCGACCTCAATCCCGCAGACAACGCCGTCCGCCTTCGCGACGAAATACGCGTCCGAGCGGTCGTTCTCGTCGATCAGCAGATCGCTCGTGGAGTCGATGTAGTTGATGTCCTCACTGAGAGCGGTCTTAATCAGATCGTCAATATAAAACGGCAAAAGCGTCATTTTTTGTCATCCTTTCTATCAAGTACTTCCGTAAGAATTATAAACGCGCACGTGACTACCGATTTCGCCTCAACAAATTCGGGCGTGATCGCATAGCCGTCCTCAAGCTCGTTTTTCAGCTCCGTTATTCGCTTTAAGCCCTTTTCGACTTCGGCGTAATTCGGGTGAACGAAATACGCCCTTTGCATTATCCGCCGCACCTCGGTTTTTATTCCGTGAGGCAGCTCCTTGCCGTCGGGAGAGGTCATCGGATATTCAACCTCGGCAAGCCTGTCGGGCTTTAAATTCTCGTTGATGTCCTCGGCGATAAGCCGCGAGAAAACCAGCGCTTCAAGCAGCGAGTTGCTTGCAAGTCTGTTCGCGCCGTGCACGCCCGTGTGAGAGCACTCTCCCGCGGCGTACAAGCCCGCGATATTCGTCGCGCCTTTGCCGTCGACGTTTATCCCGCCCATAAGATAATGCTGGCACGGGTAGATCGGGATAGGCTCGCGCGTCATATCAAAGCCCTTTTCGAGCACCTTGTTATATATCATCGGGAAGTGGTTTGTCACGAAATCCGCGTCCTTGTGCGAAATGTCAAGCCAGAACTCGTCCGAACCCGTCGCCCTCTGCTCCTCAATAATGCACTTTGAAACCACGTCGCGCGGCGCGAGCTCTTTACGCTCCGGCTCATAGCGCGGCATAAATCGCTCTTTTCTGCAATTCAGCAGATACGCGCCCTCGCCTCTGACCGCTTCCGAAATAAGAAAACACTCGTGGTTTTCCTTGTCGGCGAACGCCGTCGGGTGGAACTGAATGTAGCTTAAATTCTTTATCTCCGCGCCGAGATTGTACGCGAGCTGAATTCCGTCGCCCGTCGCGATAGCGGAATTCGTCGTGAAGTCGTAAACGCGCCCGATGCCGCCCGTAGCCATAATAACGGCGTTCGCGCAGTAGTAATCGTGAGCC
>CAYSHU010000064.1:0-11687 GCA_964430965.1 uncultured Ruminococcus sp.
GGTCGATAATAATGGCGGCATTTGTAATTGTCGCCTCGTTTTTCTGCGGAGTAAAGCTGCTTCAGACCCAGATCGTTGAGGGCGAAAAGTACTACGCGATGACGAAAAGCGTAAAGGAAACGACGCTGGAAATAGAATCCGCGCGCGGGCAGATAGTTGATACTAAAGGCAAGGTTCTGAACACGAACAAAATCTCCCATAGCCTTAATCTGCAATGGTACGCGCTTGAAAAGGGGAGCGAGAATGAGATAATTTACAGGCTCGTCACCGTTATGCTGAAAAACGGCGACAAATGGAACGACGAGCTGCCTATCTCGCTTGAAGAGCCGTACAGATTTCTCCCGAATAAGGAAAAGGAAATCGCGAAGATGAAGCAGCTTATCAACGTCGCGGGCTATTCCTCCGCCGAGGACTGTATGTACTGGCTCTGCAAAAGCAGCGGCATCGACGAGAAGTACGACGAGAAAATGCGCCGCTACATCGCGGGCGTGCGCTATCAGATGCTTTTGAAGGAATTTTCCGAGTGGAACAGCAAGTTCGTTATGGCTTCGGACATCAGCGCCGACACCGTAAGCGAGCTTAAGGAGCTCGATTATCTGCTTGAGGGCGTTGACATCAGCGAAAGCTGGGAGCGGCAGTATCTCGACCCGACCCTGGCGCCGCACCTCCGCGGAGTTGTCGGGGCGATAAGCGGCGAGCAATACGAGGCTTTGAAAGAGGACGGCTACAAGCCCGACGACATAATCGGGCGCGAGGGCGTTGAAAAATCGCTTGAGGACGTGCTCCACGGCACCCGCGGAGAGCGCACGATAACCAGAGGCAGCGAGATAGACGGCGTTAAGGAGGAAATTACAAAGGAGCCCGCGGCGGGCAATTCCGTGATGCTTACGCTCGACAGCGAGCTCCAGCAGCTTTTGCAGGACGCGCTGGAGTATCACATCAACTTTATCAATTCCGATTATCTCCAAAAGTCGGGGAGTAACTACACGAACTTCAAGGGCGGCTGCAAGGCGGGCGCTATCGTCGTGATTGACGTTAAGACGGGCGGCGTTCTCGCGGCGCCAAGCTATCCCGGCTATGACCTCAACGATATGGTGAAGAACTACACCGAGGTGCTGAACCGTCCGAACAGTCCTCTTTTAAACCGTGCGCTTTTCGGCGAATACCGCCCGGGTTCGACATTCAAGACGATTACGGGCACGGCGGGAATGGCGGAGGGCGCGATAACCCCGACAAGTGTAATCAACTGCGGACACGTTTATGGGCTTTACGGCGGCGGGTTCACGTGCCTAGGCTGGCACGGAGGAATTCCCGTTACCACTGCGCTTCAGTATTCCTGCAACATTTTCTTCTACGAAACCGCCCGCCGCATCGGCATTGACAAATTAGCTGCGTGGGGCGCGAGGTTCGGGATCGGCGAGGATCTGGGCTTCGAGCTTGATATGGCGACGGGGCATATGAGCTCGCTGGAATTCTTCGACGAAATGGGCTACGACTGGTACGAGGGCAACATAATCCAGGCGGGAATAGGTCAGTGCGAAACGGCGGTCACGCCGATGCACCTTGCCGTCCAGGCGATGACGATAGCGAACAAGGGTGTGCGCTACGAGCCGCATATCGTAAAGGCGGTCTACAACTACGACCTCTCCGAAAAGCTCTACGACAAGCAGCCGACAATCGCCGAGGATTTTTCGGGCTATGAAAATATGGACACGTATATGGACGCTGTAAAGCGCGGTATGCAGCTTATGGCGGACACTCAGGTGACGTTTTATTTCAAGGGTACGGGCTCTAAAAACGCGTATGATTACCTCGGCTTCAAGGGCAAGGTCGCTACCAAGAGCGGCACGCCGCAGACCTCCGAGAACGAGTATAACTCCGCGCTTATCGGCTTTTACCCCGCCGATAACCCCGAGATAGCGTTCGGAATTCTGCTTGAAAACGGCGAGTATTCAAAGATTCTGGGCGCGAACGTAGTAAACGCGTATGTTCATCGCAAAATCAGCACACAATATGACGACGAGGGGAAACCCTGTTCAATGCTGTAAATTTACCCTTTATATTTCCCCGCCGCAGGCGGGGAAATATAAAAATACATTCTTTTTTGTTTTTTGAGCATTTTGTGAAAATTATTACGAAATTCTGAAATTTGCGGCTAGACCGCAATTTTTATTGACTTTTCGGGAACATTATGTTAAAATTAAGGAGTACTTTATGAAGCGTATTGCTTGCGTGTTGACGGCAGTTTTGTTGATTTTTACGGCGGGGTGCAAGGATAATTCGGAGAGCGTGCCGACGGTGATCTCCGTGCCCGCGCGGAGCTCGGCGGCCGAAAGCTCCGAGCCTGTTTTCGTTGAGGAAAGCTCGATCTCCGATGAGAGCACGATTTCAAGTCAGCCCGAGCAAACAGAGCCGCACTTCACGTTCGATGAGGAGAGCGAGCTCTATGTGCCGAACAGCGCGCCGATACGGATTTGCAGCCTTTACGAGGCGCTGTCGCGGTTTGACGAAATTTCGCATACCGAGCCGACAAGCGACGACCCCGAGGAGGTAGTTCGGATTTTAATGGAGCGCAATGTCCTTTGCTTCGCTGCTATGCAGGGCAAGTGCTGGACAAGCGTCAATGGCGAGGGTGACAGCCCGATACAGTCCGACTACATAAAAAGCGCCGCGCAGATGAACGCGCTGTTTTACGGCACGTATACCGAAAACCAGGCATATCGGCTTTTCTGCCCGCAGCAGGCCTACGGCTACGGTAATCTTTTCCGCGAGGACGAGGACGGCGTTATCTGGTTTGATATGCAGCACCTGCGGCGCTATCACGGCGATTCGTTTTCAACGCCCACTTACGCGGCGATCATCGAAAGCAGCGGCTATGAGATTACGTTCGGGAGATATTACGAGCAAAATCCCACGGTCGGCACTCCAAAGCCGAACACGATGCACTTCAAAGCCGTAAAGGAAAACGGCGCTTGGAAGCTCACGACCTACATAACCGATGCGGAGGCGTTTGCGCCGCTTTACGACAACCTTATCCAAACGGGCAGAGTCGGCGCACCGGAGCTTATGGAATTAGCAAAGCGGCAAGTCGGCAACATCGGCGGCGAGAAGTACTGGGACTGGCACGGCTTCGGGGCGCACATCGAGTGGTGCGGATCGTTTGTTTCGTGGATTTACTATCAGGCGGGCAAGGACGGGCCGTTCTTCACGGCGTGCGACAGCGGCGGCAAGGCTTGGTTTGAGGAGCGCGGGCAATGGGCGGACAACACCTATCGCGACATCGCCCCCGGCGACTGCATTTTCTTCGACTGGGATCTGGAGGGCAGCGCGGATCACGTCGGCTTGGTTGTCGGTACGGACGGCACTTATGTCTACACGATAGAGGGCAACCGCGACGACGTGTGCATCGCGAGAGCTTATCTTTTAGACTATAAATATATACTCGGCTATGGCTTAATGGAATGGTAAGGACGTAGGCATTATCGAAAATCGCTTCGCTCCTTGCTTTTCCGAATTGGGGAAATGGAGGAAAGATTGAAGCGAATGTTAAAACTGATTTCGGCGGTGCTGGCGGTGGTTACGCTGCTCTCCGGCTGCGAGCTCTCGTCGGACGGCAAGAAAAGCTCTGGCTTGAGCGTTCCGACGGTCGGGAGCAATTTGGGGAGCTCAACGTCAGACGTTCCGACGGAAAGCGCATCGGAAAACTCCGAGGAGGCAGCTCCGAAAATTACCTCGTACAGAGCGCCCGACGCGCCCGTGTACAACAACCTCCCGACGACTGCCGAGCCGCAGCCCGACGAGGCGCGGTTCTCGTTTGACGATTCCGACTATAACGTGTCCGAGCCCTATTATGTCCCCGAAAGCGCGGAAATCAGAATTCCGAGTGTTACGGAGGCTTTAAGCGATTTCAGCGCGATTGAAAACAAGTCCGCCTCGGGCACTTCGGCGGAGATAGTCCGCACGCTTCTGGAGAAGAACGTGCTCTGCTTCGCTATGCTGAACGCGCAGTGCTGGACGTTCGACGACGAGTACGCCGAGGATTTTTACTACGCGAGAGGCACCGCGCCGATAAACTCTAAATATCTGAAATCCACGGAGCAGATCGACGATTTGTTCTACGGCACTTACACAAAGGACAAGGCGGATTATCTCATTCACTACTACGACGGCAAGAACACGATCAATGCGTTTTACGAGAACGACGACGGCGAGCTGTGCGCGACGTTCTCGGAAATTCTCAAAACCGCCAACGAGAGCTTTAAAACGCCGACCTACGCTTGTATAACAAGCTCCACGAAAAACAGAATTGAGTTCAACCGCTACTACACGCAAAGCCCCAAGGAGGGCATGCCGCAGCCGAACAACTTCACGTTCGCGGCGGTGCGGAAAAACGGCGAGTGGCGGCTGGAGAACTATATCATTGACGCGCCGAGCTATGCGCCGCTTTATCAGAACCTCATTCAGACCTCCCGCGCGGGCTCGCCCGATCTCGTAAACTTCGCGGTGAAGCAGGCGGGCAACTTCGGCGGCGAGCCGTGCTGGGACTGGTACGGCTTCGACGACCGCATCGAGTGGTGCGGGGCGTTTGTTTCGTGGTGCTATCACGAGGCGGGAATGGACGGGCCGTTCTTCACGTTCACGCACTCCGAGGGCATTGAGTGGTTTGTGGAGCAGGGGCAGTTCCGCGACAGCACGTTCCGCGAAATAGCTCCCGGCGACTGCGTTTTCTTCGACTGGGATTTAGACGGCTGGGCGAACCACGTCGGTATGGTCATCGGCACGGACGGCAAGAAGCTCTACACGATCGAGGGCAACCGCTGCGACACGTGCAGGACGTGCGAGTATGACCTCGACGACGATAGGATAATCGGGTACGGCATTATTGACTGGAACAAATATAATTGACAATTGAAAATTTACGTGTTTTGAAACGCATAACAGCTTTAGTATAATATCAGTAAACATTTCGGCATTAGCGACAGAAAGGATCATAGTATGAAAAAGGCAATTGTTTTTTTATTATCACTTTTAATGTTATTTTCAGCCACTGCTTGCGGCAGCAGCACGGAAATCGGCGAGAACAGCGATAGTACGTCCGCGGATATAGCGCAGACCGCCGAGCCGATAGAGCTTGTAAACAAAATGACCGAAACGGAGCGCTCAAGGGTAAGCAAGCACGCGCTGACGCTTCTTGACGAGCCCGAGGCAACAGAGCATAAGGTGAGCATTTTATATGTGCCTATCTCGACGGATACCGATGAAAGCTCACGGTCAATTGAAGTTTCCGGCGAATCGGCAGAGTCGGAGGAGGACGTTTCTTACAATGTTTACGCGCTGATAGACGGGTTCCGTTTTTACGACGCAATCTGGATGCCCGAGTATGACGAAAACGGGCTGTCGTTTACGGTGTATGGATATAATGAGGAAACGGGCGAAGATGAGGAAGAAAGCGTAACGTTCAACGCTTTTGAGGAGTATCTTGACTGGGCGAGGGAGAATTACAAGGAAATGGGCTGTTACTCCAACGATCTCATCGAAAGCAAAATACTTCAGATACAAATTGTCCGCGAGGCTATGAAAAGCGGCGACTATGAAATATTGCCCGAGGGCAGCATTGACCCGAATGACCGATCGCTGAACGACCCGTTTGCGGACCCGTTCGCCGATTACAGAAACGTATGGGAGTATGACCGCGCGGCGGTGGAAGCGATCAAGGATTCGATAGACGAAATAAGCGTTTATGACGAGGAGCTCGATACGGAATTTCTTGTTCACGTGACGCTCCCGCCGGATTATGATAAAGACAAGACCTGCCCCGTGTTTTTCCTGACGGACGGCGTTTGGCGCTTCGGAAATCATACGGAGCTGCGCAAGGTTATGGAGAACGGCGATGCCGCGGATGTTATCCTTGTAAGCCTCGGCTATAATTATAAAACAGACGGCACCAACGCGTATTATCGTTTTATGCATCTGATACAGGAGCGCGACAAGCTGCTGGATTTTATAACGGACAATTTAATGCCGTATCTCGGAGAGAATTACAATATCGACTACGCGAATTCCTCGCTTTACGGACATTCCAACGGCGGAGTTTTTGCTCACAATGCGCTGTTTAAATCCGATCTTTACGAAAATCAGCCGTTTGGAAATTACATTATAGGAAGTCCCGCGTTCTGGGGTTTGTATGATGAGGTTTTCGACCTTGACGCGGACGGCTGTCAGAGCGATTACGGATATTTCGACAGGAATGACGCGCTTGATAAAAAGGTGTTTCTTTGCGGAGGCTCGCTGGAGGACCCCGATTACGCCGACAGCTACAACGGTCACGATACTACGCTGGAGGGACTTGCCAAGCTCAACGAGCGGCTAAGCTCCCACAACGCGAGCGTTATTTACAAGCTGTACGAATCCCACCACTATCAGTTTATCCCCGAAATGCTTACGGAGTTCCTGAAGGAAACATACCCGAGGCAATAGCTTTCGACTTATTTAAAATCCGCTTTCACGCTTTAAAAATCCCCCGCTTGGCGGGGGATTTTTTTATTCCGTTGTGAGGACTTCGCGAGATTGCGGGGCTTATCGGGGTCGTTTCCTCGCAAAATCGACGAATAGTACGCAAAAAAGTTTTACTTTTTTATTAGTTTTTTATGGACAAAAAAACAAGAAAAATGAGAATATTTTTTATTCCGTCGTAACCGACTTCGCAAGATTTCTGGGCTTATCTGGGTCGTTTCCTCGTAAAATCGACGAGTAGTACGCGATAAGCTGCAAAGCGATTATTGTCGGCAGGGGAGCAAGCAGGTCGTCAAGCTCGCCGAGCGCCAGATCAAGCCGCAAATCAGCCTTGCCCTCGGCGACGCGCGCGCCCTCTCGGCAGATCATAATAACGTTCGCGCCGCGCGCCTTTACCTCCTCCATATTGCTTATCGTCTTTTCGACAACGTGCTGCTGCGTCGCGATTGTAATTACGGGGATATTCTGCTGAATAAGCGCGATAGGCCCGTGCTTCAGCTCGCCCGCCGCGTATGCCTCGGAGTGAATGTAGGAGATTTCTTTCAGCTTCAGCGAGCCCTCAAGCGACAGCGCGTAGTCCAGCCCGCGCCCGATGAAGAACAGCGTTTCGGTGTTCACAAGCTGCGACGCGATGAACCGGCACTCGTCCTCGCGGTCGATGACGTCGCTTATCAGCCTCGGCGTTCCGCAAAGCTGCTCCGTAAGCCGTTTCAGCTCCGCTTCGTTGATTTCGCCCCTTGCGAACGCGAAGCGAAACGCCAGCAGGTACAGCGTCGTAATCTGAACGGAATACGCCTTTGTCGAAGCCACGGCGATTTCCAGCCCGCCGAGCGTGTTTATGCAGATATCCGCCTCGCGGGCTATCGCGGAGTACTTGACGTTCACGACCGCGAGCGTCGTCGCGCCGAGCTCCTTAGCAAGCTCCAGACTTGCTTTTGTGTCCGCCGTTTCGCCAGACTGCGACACTACGATCACCAGATCGCCCTCGCCGACGATCGGCTCCATATAGCGGAATTCGCTTGCTATCTCCACCGTCACGGGAACACGCGCGAGCCTTTCCATTGCGTATTTCGCGACCATTCCCGCGTACATCGCCGTGCCGCACGCCGTGATGAACACGCGCTTAAACCCGCGAAGCATCTCGTCCGTCACGCCGAACTGCGTGAAATCCGGCTCGCCGTCCTTTACTATACTGTCAAGCATTTTACCGACAACGTCGGGCTGCTCGTGTATCTCTTTCAGCATATAATGCGGGAATCCGCACTTCTGCGCCTGTTCCACGTCCCACTCCGCGGTCTGGCGCTCCTTGTTTATCGACATTCCGTGCAGGTCGAAGAACCTCGCGCCGTTCGGGTCAAGGCGCACTATCTCGTTGTCGTCAAGCAGAACATAGTCCTTTGTGTACTTCAAAAACGCGGGAATATCGCTCGCGATGAAGTTCTCGCCCTCGCCGAGCCCGACGATAAGCGGGCTGCCGAACCGCGCCGCGTACACACGCTCGGGGAAATCCTTGAAGATTATCCCAAGCGCGTAGCTCCCGCGGAGCTCCTTAAGCGTTTCGGTTATCGCGTGGAGCGGATTCCGCTCCGCGTAATAATAATCCAGCAAGCACGCCACGACCTCGCTGTCCGTCTGCGACAGAAACGTATAGCCCTGCTCCGTCAGAAATTCCTTAAGCTCCGCGTAATTCTCGATAATTCCGTTATGTACTATCGTCACGCGCCCGTTGGAGTGCGGGTGAGAGTTCACGTCCGAGGGCTCGCCGTGCGTTGCCCAGCGTGTATGCCCGATTCCGCAGTGCCCCTGCGGGCTGCCATCGCGCTCCAGCTTCTCGGACATCGCCGCGAGCTTTCCGCGAGTTTTCACCGTCTTGATTTCACGATTTTCAAACACCGCGATCCCCGCGCTGTCATACCCGCGGTACTCCAGCTTTTCCAGACCGTCCATCAGCACCTGCGTGCAATCTCTCGCTCCTAAATAACCTACTATTCCGCACATGTTTATTTCCCCCAAAGAGATGTATTTTTTTGTATCTTCCCCGCCTTCGGCGGGGAAGATAGGCTGTTTTTTTCGGTTTTCTCCGCTTAAAGCGGGGAAAACGTTGCTTTATATTTTACTCGTTCCCCGACGAAACTATTCCCTTATCCGCGTCGATTGTCACCGCCGTACCGCTCCTTAATATCTGCGCGGCGTTTTCCGCTCCTACAATTACGGGAATATCCAGCGTCATACCGACTGTCGCGGCGTGGGAGTCCGCGCCGTCCTCCTCGGTGATTATTCCCGCCGCCGTTTTCAGCACGGACAGGATTTTGTTCGACGTTTTGTGAATTACCAAAATCTGCCTCGACTGGAACCGCTCGAGCGCCTCCGCCTCGCTTTGCGCTACGCAGATAGGCGCGGTGACGCGGCCTTTCGTAACGCCCGTGCCCTTTACAAGCACGTCCCCGACGATGTGCACCTTCATAAGATTTGTCGTTCCCGAAACGCCCAGCGGCACGCCCGCCGTAATCACCGTAAGGTCGCCGTTCGCGAGGAGCCCCGCCTCCACCGCTCGTGAAACCGCGTGGTGGATCAAATCGTCCGTGTTCGTCATCATTTCCTCCGCCATCAGCGGAATAACGCCCCACGAAAGCGCGGTCTGCCGCCACGCAACCTCGCTTGTCGTGCAGGAGATTATCGGGCACTCGGGTCGGAATCGCGCAAGCATTCTTGCGGTCGTTCCCGTTTTTGTTACCGTGATTATCGCCGTCGCGCCGAGATCCATTGCCGCCGCGACTGTCGCGTGGGAAATCGCCGACGAAACGTTAGCCTCCGCGGGAGTATCCAGCCCGTAGAACCGCGCCTTGTAATCAATAGCCTTCTCGGTCGTTTCCGCAATAAGCGCCATTGTTTTCACCGCTTCTACGGGGTGCTTGCCCGCGGCGGTTTCTCCCGAGAGCATAATCGCGCTCGTGCCGTCGTAGATAGCGTTCGCGACGTCCGTTGTTTCCGCCCTTGTCGGGCGCGGATTGTGTATCATACTTTCGAGCATCTGCGTCGCGGTGATGACCTGCTTGTTCGAGTTATAGCCCTTTTTGATTATCATTTTCTGGATTTGAGGAATTTCCTCAAACGGAATTTCCACGCCCATATCGCCGCGCGCTACCATAATACCGTCGGAAACGCGCAGAATATCGTCGATATTCTTCACGCCCTCGCCATTTTCAATTTTGGCGATAATTCTGATGTCGCCTCTGCCTTCCTCCTCGAGAATTTTCCGCACGTCGAGAACGTCCTCGGCGCACGTCACAAAGCTCGCCGCGACAAAGTCAAAGCCCTCCCTTGCCGCAAAGCGGATATCCGAAATATCCACATCGGATAAATACGGCATCGAGAGCTTCACGCCCGGGATATTCACGCCCTTGTTATTTGACAAAACGCCGCCCTCGACTACCGAGCAGACAATATCCGCCGTGCCGTCGGCGTTTCGGATAATATCCGAGCATCGCACCGCCACGTTGCCGTCGTCGATGAGAATTCTCGTGCCTACGGAAATATCGTCGGGCAGATTGCGATAAGTTATCGAAACGCGCGTGCTGTCGCCCTCAACGTCCGCGGTAGTCAGCACAAACGTGCCGCTCGTTTTTATCTCAACCTTCTCGTTGTTCTTGAATTTCTTCAGCCGAACCTCCGGGCCTTTTGTATCGAGCAGCGTCGCGACGGGTCTGCCAAGCTCCTTTGCCACGCGGACTATCTGGTCGTGCGTCGCCTTGTGGCTCTCGTGGGTGCCGTGCGAAAAGTTCTGCCGCGCGACGTTCATACCGTTTTCGATAAGCAAGCGTAAAACCTCGTCGGTTTGCGTCGCGGGACCAAGGGTGCAGACGATTTTGGTTCTTCTCATATGAAATCTCCTTTTGAGTTGTTTAAAAATCCTTGGCGAAAGCCTTGGAATACATCTCCTATCTTTTTATTATAACCCAAAACCCGCCGTTTTGTCAATAGCTATCAATCAAAATAGTAAACGCTCCCATTTGGCAGTCTTAATCTCTAAAAAATTCAAAAAGCCCTTGAAATCCTACTGAGAATATGTTATAATATAAAAGAATTTTTAATAATTAAAAAATTTTGAGGTGAAAGGTATGAATTTCTTGACAATCCCCTCCGCATTAAGCGAGGCGGCGGGAGAAGCCACCAAGTCGCTTGCGGACCAAATCGCGGATGTCAACGACAAAATAGGCACGTTCGTCTGGACGAATATGGGGCTTATCCTACTTATCGGCGCGGGCGTTATCCTCACTTGCGCTACCAAGGTGTTTCAGATCTCGCATCTTAAGACCTGGTGGATGAACACGATAGGCGGCTTGTTCTCGAAAAAGAGCAAGGCGCGCAAGAACAAGGAAAGCGGCTCGGTATCGCAGTTCCAGGCGCTTTGCACGGCGCTTGCCGCGACTATCGGCACGGGCAACATCGCGGGCGTGGCTTCGGCTATCGTCATCGGCGGACCCGGCGCGGTTTTCTGGATGTGGATAGCGGCGTTTTTCGGAATGATGACGAACTTCTCCGAAAACATTCTCGGCATCTACTACCGCCGCAAGAACTCCGAGGGCGAGTGGAGCGGCGGCGCGATGTATTACCTCCAGGACGGCTTGGGCGGCTATAAGGGCTGCAAAATAATCGGGCGTGTGCTCGCTTGCATATTCTCCGCGTTCGCGGTTCTGGCGAGCTTCGGCATCGGAAATATGGGGCAGATCAATAAGATCGTCATCAATATCGACAACGTTATGCCCGCGAGCCTCGACCTCGGCACTATCGGCAACACCGACATCAAGTGGACGCACATTATCATCGGCGTTGTGCTGATGATACTCGGCGGACTTATCATTCTCGGCGGACTTCAGCGCATAGCGTCCTTCGCGGAGAAGGTCGTGCCGTTTATGGCGTGCGCGTACATACTCGGTTGTCTTATCATTTTCTTTATGAATATCACACATCTCGGCGCTATTTTCGGCAGCATTTTCAAGTTCGCGTTCGGTATCAAAGCGGTAGCCGGAGGCGCGGCGGGCGTGGCGATAAAGACGATAATCACGCAGGGCTGCAAGCGCGGCGTGTTCTCGAATGAGGCGGGTCTTGGCTCGTCCGTTATGGTACATAGCGCGTCGAACGTCCGCGAGCCCGTAAAACAGGGTATGTGGGGA
>CAYSHU010000065.1:0-11161 GCA_964430965.1 uncultured Ruminococcus sp.
CTCTCCCCGAAGGGTTTTCCCCTCGCACCCCCAGACGCAGTAAGGCTAACAAGCCGCAGGTGACAACTATGTTCATCGACTATACCGACCGCCTTGACGCTGTGTAACAAAAACTGTTATTGTATGTCGAGTTAAGCGTTCATACCAAACCAACCAGCTTTGCATTATCGTTTGGTAAACGCGGCCTTTAGTTTGCATTTGCACCGCAAAACAGCATTAAAGAAAGAGGTTTAATATGATGAAACGAATTCTGGTCGTCGAAGACGAAGACTCAATCCGCGATTTCGAGGTTATCAACCTCCGCCGCGCCGGCTATGACGTTACTGACGTGGCAAGCGGCGAGGAGGCTGTCGCTGAGTATGAAAAGCAGGGCGGCAACTTCGATATCGCGCTGCTGGATATAATGATGCCGGGAATGGACGGCTTTTCGCTGTGTCGGTGGATTCGCGAGCAGTCAAGCGATATCGGGATTATTATGCTCTCGGCGAAATCGCAGGAAATGGATAAGGTGAATTGCCTGATGATAGGCGCGGACGATTATGTTACAAAGCCGTTCTCTCCGTCGGAGTTGGTGGCAAGAGTGGACGCGATTTATCGCCGCGTAAGCCTCAACCGCTCCCACCGCGAGGAGCCTAAGGCGATAACCAGCGGGCCGTTTACGCTGGATTATCAAAGCAGAATGATTTATAACCGCGGCAAGCCCATAGACTTAACACAAATCGAATACCATATTCTGGAATTTCTGATGAAGAACCGAAACACACCCGTCGACAGAACAACGCTTTTGAAGCATATCTGGGGCGACAGCTATGTCGGCGAGGACAAGGTAATTGATGTTAATATAAGGCGGCTCAGAATGAAAATAGAGGAAGACCCCTCAACGCCGAAGTATATTCAGACAGTCTGGGGCTTTGGGTATAAGTGGAACGGATAAAGGCAATCAGCGCATCATCTTTGTGCGGTGTTGCCTAAATTATAACCCAATCGTTTTCCCCGACGCAGGCGGGAAAACCGAAAAAACGATGTTGTTTTCAGAGGAGAACTATGGAAGAAGAGGTTAAGGCGATTCATCAGAACAGCAGCCACTCGCTGGGGCAGCGCTCTATCGCGGCGCGGTGGATGATAAATACGCTTTCCGTCGCGGCGGTGCTGCTGGTCGTCGTGAATATCTGCATTTATTACTTCACAAGGCAGTATTACTACGGCTCGGCGGAGAGCTATGTCGTATCCGAAGCAAACGCCTCGCAGACAATTCTCGCAAGGCTTTACGACGATTTGTCGTCAAACTTCTCGTCGGAGGTAAGAAACATCGTCGAGAGCTTCAACAAAAAGGACCAAATGGAGTTGATGTCGATAAACAAGGACGGCGTTGTGACGCTGACCTCCAGCGGCTTTAAGCCCAGTGAGGAGTACGTTATGCCCGATTATGAAAAGGCTCTCGCGAGCGATAACGGCGTGGGAGTTTATCTCGGGCGGGACGGCGGCAAAAATATCCTCGCCGTCACAACGATAATATCAAGACCAAGCGCGAATTACAGCGCGCTGCGGTTTGTCACAAGCCTTGAAAAAATCGACAGCCAGATAGGCGGGATTATGCTCACCTCGCTTGTCGTAAGCGTGTTTATTCTTTTAGTAGTAGCTCTTACGGGCGTGTATTTCGTAAAGTCCATTGTCGTGCCGATCACAAGAATAGGCGGCTCGGCAATGAAGCTCGCAAAGGGGGATTTCTCCGAGCGAATTCCCGTGACAAGCCACGACGAGATAGGTCAGCTTTGCCGTGCGTTCAACGATATGGCGGATGAGCTCGAAAACTCGGAGCAAATCAAAAATGATTTCATAAGCTCGGTATCTCACGAGCTGAGAACGCCGCTCACGGCAATCAAGGGCTGGAGCGAAACGCTGGAAATGGGCTACGACCCGGAGTCGTTTCGGAAAGGTATGAAGGTAATCACGGGCGAAACCAAGCGCCTTGAGGGAATGGTCGAGGAGCTGCTCGACTTCTCGAGAATTCAAAGCGGGCACTTCTCGTTTCAGATGACAACGCTGGATTTGATCGCGGAGCTTGAGGACGCGCTGCTTATCTACATTGACAAATCCAAAAAGGAGAGCATCAAGCTCTCGTACAACGAGCCCGAGTTTATGGCGGCGGTCGTCGGCGATAAGAACAGACTGCGGCAGGTTTTTATAAACATTATCGACAACGCGCTCAAATATACGGAGCCCGGCGGCGCTATTGATATCATCGCCGAAAAGAACGACAGCGCGGTTATCGTGTCGGTAAGCGACACGGGCGCGGGCATCGCGCCGGAGGATCTGCCAAAGGTCAAAACGAAGTTCTATAAGGCGAACAAAACAAAGCACGGCTCGGGTATAGGGCTGGCGGTAGCGGACGAAATTGTCCTGCGCCACGGCGGCACGCTCGATATAGAAAGCGAGCTCGGCAAGGGGACTACGGTAACAATAATTCTTCCGCTGAAGTCAAGCTGACAGAGAACACAAGGAGACATAACTTTGAGTAAAAACAAAAACAAGCCCCTCGACACAGGCAAAAAAACCACCGTCGGCGGGCAGGCGCTTATCGAGGGCGTGATGATGAAGGGCGTTTCAACGGGCGCAATGGCAGTCCGCAAACGGGACGGCGAGATCTACACGGAAACGTGGGAAATCCCCGAAAAGCGTTGGTACAACAAGGCGATGTTCATCAGAGGCTGCTTTAACTTCGTGCAGTCGCTTAAAGAGGGCTACAGCTGTATGAACAAGTCCGCGGAGATAAGCGAGGAGGGCGACGTTGAAGACGAAGAGCCCACCAAGCTCGATTTGTGGCTTGACAAGCACGTCGGGGAAAAGGGCGTTGAAATAATCGTCGGTTTCATCTCGGTTATAATGGTTGCCGCGATGATAGCCGTGTTCTTCTTCGTGCCGAGCTTTCTGTTCTCGCTTATCGAGGGCGCTGTCGAGGCGGATATTTCGATATGGAAAGCAACGTTTGAGGGCGTTATGAAGCTCGTGCTGTTTATCGCGTATATGGCGATAATCGCGCAGGTGAAAACAATGAAGCGCGTGCACGAATATCACGGCGCGGAGCACAAAACAATCGCGTGTTACGAGGCGGGCAAGGAGCTGACGGTGGAGAACGTAAAGCCGATGTGCCGTTTCCACCCAAGATGCGGGACAAGCTTTATCATCATCACGCTGATTGTAAGCATAATCGTAACCTCAATAGTCCCGATAAACCCAGCGGAGTGGTGGGGAATAGAGAACAAGGCTCTGGGCGCGTTATTGCGCGTTATCCTGAAGCTGCCCCTGCTCCCGTTTGAGGTCGGCATTTCCTACGAGCTGATAAGACTGGCGGGCAAATATTCAAACCCGGTAACAAAATTCTTCAGCGCACCCGGTTTGTGGATGCAAAGGCTGACCACCCGAGAGCCCGACGAAAAGCAGATAGAGTGCGCGATAGCTTCAATAAAGCCGTGCTTGCCCAAGGAGGGAGAAGACGATAGTTGGTAGGCGCCCTTCCTTTGACAGAGAATATCTGCAATGGAGAATTATACATTCTGCATTATAACAGGAGGGTTTATGCCAAAAAGGAAAAAATATACGATAAGTATGCTGCGCGAGTATATGCTCCACGAAATGGGCGTTTGCAAGAGCCAGAACTTTCATATCGAGGATATGGAGTTTGAGGTCGATATGATACTGAAAAGCCGCGGTATCGATAGAGTTGACATTATCACCGACCCCGACCGCGAGGTTGATAGACATTTCTATGACGATTTGGCGGAAATGGCGTATCAGCGCGGAATGGGACACGCGCTTCAGCGTGTTGTCGGGGAGTGGGAGTTCTATGGGATGCCGATTAAAATCGAGGATAATGTGTATGTCCCAAGCCCGGATACCGAAACGCTTGTCGATGTGGCGCTGGAGTTCTTGAACGGGCGCGATGCCGACAAGCGGCGAACTATCGATTTGTGCACCGGCTCGGGCTGTATAGGCATTGCCCTCGCGAAGTACGCGGACGCGAATGTCGTAGGCATAGACGGATACTATTCGTCGATCCTCGCGGCGTGCAAAAATATCAAATTGAACCATGTTGATATGCTGACGTATGTTGCCGATGTGTTCGATATAAATATTCCCTTTGCGGGGTTTGACCTGCTTGTCTGCAATCCGCCGTACCTTACGGCGGAGGATATGGATAATATCCCGAAAGATATGCGCGAAGAACCCAAACACGCGCTGTTCGGCGGGGCGGACGGCTTGACGTTTTATCGGGGGCTCATCCCGATGTATAAGATTAAAATGTACAACGGCGGAATGATGGCGTTTGAAATAGGCAAGGGACAAGAAGACGCCGTGTGCGAGATATTCCGCAAAAACGGTATGGAACCGATGACCCGAAAGGACTTAAGCGGTATTGTAAGAGTGGTTTACGCGATATGTACAGATAACTAATCTCTGACAATTATAAGACTGAAAATTATATGGGGAAACCCGCAATAAACCAACCCCGCGGTGCGGACACAAAAACTAAAAGCTATTAAACCAGCTACTATACGGAGGTAATAAAAATGGCAATGACAAAGAAAAAGGGCAAGGCAGTCAAGGAGGAAGTTGGGAAGGTTGCAGAGGAGCAGCCCGTAATGGACCGCGCGGAGCGCAAAAAAGTCCTCGATATCGCAATCTCCCAGCTCGATAAGCGCTATGGTGACGGTACGGTTATGGTTATGGGAGAAAGCGTCGCGCTGAATGTCGAGCACTCCTCAACGGGCTCTCTTATGCTGGATCTGGCGCTCGGTATCGGAGGACTGCCAAAGGGCAGAATGATTGAGGTGTACGGCGCGGAGAGCTCCGGTAAAACCACACTCTGCCTGCACGCGATAGCGGAGGCTCAAAAGGCGGGCGGCTTCGCGGCGTTTATTGACGTGGAGCACGCGCTGGACCCCGTTTACGCGAAGAGAATAGGCGTAAACCTCGATGAGCTGCTTGTGTCCCAGCCCGACACTGGCGAGCAGGCTCTGGAGATTATAGAAACGCTCGTGCGCTCGGGCGGACTTGATATTGTCGTGCTGGACAGCGTAGCCGCAATGGCAACTCAGGCGGAAATCGACGGCGATATGGGTCAGGCGCAGGTGGGCGTTCAGGCGCGTTTAATGAGCCAGGCAATGCGCAAGCTGACGGCGGTAGTAAGCAAAACCAAGTGCGTGTGCATCTTCATCAACCAAATAAGAGAGAAAATCGGCGTGCTTTACGGCAACCCCGAAACCACCCCGGGCGGACGCGCCCTCAAATATTACGCTTCGGTGAGAATTGACGTGCGCAAGGGCGAGCCGATAAAGAACGGCACGGAGCTTGTCGGAAACCGCGTTAAGTGCAAGGTAGTAAAGAATAAGGTCGCGCCGCCGTTTAAAGTTGCGGAGTTTGATATGCTGTTCGGCGAGGGTATCTCAAAGCTCGGCGAGATTATAGACTGCGCCGTGGAGTTTGATATCGTAAAGAAAAGCGGCTCGTGGTTCAGCTATGACGATATGAAAATCGGGCAGGGCAAGGACAAGGTGCGCGACTTCTTAAAGGATAATCCCGATGTCTGCAATGAAATTGAGCAAAAGGTCAGAGAGGTGTTCGAGAAGAATTCTGATTTGATCCCGGAGGAGCGCCCCGAGGACGAGGAGAAAGCAGATGCGAAGTCGGAGGCTCCCAAGGAATCAGAAAAAGAAGCTCCCGAGAAAAAGCCGAAAAAGAGCGGCAAGAAATCCGATGATTCGGATAATGCGGGCGATTCCGAAAATACCGAAAAGCCCGAAGAGGACTTCGCGGAGTTCTCGACCGAGGACGTTGAGTAATGCGGATTACGGAGCTTTGCGAGCATAAAGGCGACACATGGAAAATCGAGCTGGGCGGGGCGAGGTATTACGTGAACGGCGCGATAATTGCGCAGTTTGGGCTTGAAAAGGGGCAGGAGATAACGCGAGAGGAGCTCGCGAAAGTCCGCACCGCAGACGTTTTGAGAAAGGCAAAAGCCCGCGCGTTGTATCTGCTTGGAGAGCGTGATATGTGCCTGGCGGAGCTTACCAGAAAGCTCACGAAAACCTACGGCGAGGAGATAGCAAGCGAGGCGGCAGGCTATGTCCTGAGTTTGGGCTACATAAACGACGAGCGGTACGCCGCAAAGCTCGCAGAGTATCTGACAAAGCGCAGGCAATACGGCAAGCGAAGAGCAAAGCAAGAAATGCTGCACAAAGGGCTCGAAAGGGAGCTGGTCGAAGAAGCGCTTGCTCAAATCCCCGATGAAGCCGTAAGCAGGGAGCTGGTGGAGCTAATCGAGCGGCGCTACGCAAACAAGCTCGGGGATTATAAGGAGAGGCAAAAGGTGATAGCCGCACTGGCGAGGAGAGGGTATTCGTTTGACGAAATCAAGAAAGCTATTGAACAATTGACAGTTGATAATTGATAATTGTACAATGTATACTGTATTTTGCGGGTGAAAAAGTTATCTGAAATAGACAAGTGAGGGTATTAAAATGGAACAAATCACGAAAATCGCAGTCGTCAGCCTTGGCTGCGCCAAAAACCAGGTCGACGCCGAGATGATGATGTCTAAGCTCGCGGGAGCCGGCTACGCGTTTGTGGAGGAGCCCGGGCTCGCGGACATCGTGCTGCTGAATACGTGCGGCTTCATCACCGCCGCTAAGGAGGAGGCTATCGAGTGGCTGAACGAGCTTATCACGCTGAAAAGCGAGGGGACAATCAAGAAAATAGTCGTCACGGGCTGCCTCGCCGAGCGTTATCGCGAGGAGTTTGAAAAGGAGTTCCCCGAGGTCGACGCGGTGATAGGCATCGGAAGAAATCAGTTTGTAGCGGAAATTATCGAGGAAATGCTGCAAAGCGACACCCAAATCGCGCGGTATGGGCTTAAGGACTCCCACCAAATGGAGGGCGACAGAATTCTCTCAACCCTGCCGCATTACGCGTATCTGAGAATTGCGGACGGGTGCGATAATTGCTGCTCGTATTGCGCGATTCCGCAAATTAGAGGGTGCTTCAGAAGCCGCCCGTTTGAGAGCGTCATCGAAGAAGCCAAGGGCCTTGCAAAGGACGGCGTGAGGGAGCTTGTCATAATCGCACAGGACACAACGCGCTACGGCTTGGATTTGTATCAGGAATTGCGGCTCCCCAAGCTCCTCAGGGAGCTCTGCAAAATCGACGGCTTAAAGTGGATAAGACTGCTCTACGCCTACCCCGAGCGCGTTTCGGACGAGCTAATTGACGTGATAGCAAGCGAGGAGAAAATCGTCAAGTATCTCGATATTCCGATACAGCATTGCGACGGCAAAATTCTCGGGAGAATGAACCGCAAGGGCGACGAGCAGAGCCTGCGCGAGTTAATCAAAAAGCTCCGCGAAAAAGTCCCCGGAATTACGCTTAGAACAACGTTCATAACGGGCTTTCCCGGCGAAACCGAGGAGCAGTTCAACAGGCTTGGCGAGTTCGCCGAGGAAATGCGCTTTGAGCGAATGGGCTGCTTTGCGTACTCCGAGGAGGAGGGCACGCCCGCCGCGGGTTTCCCCGAACAAGTCGACGAGGACGAGCGCGAGCACCGCAAGGAAATTTTGGAGGAGCAGCAGGACACGAGAGTTGCCGAGCTCTACGGTGCGATGATAGGGCAAACGCAGGAAGTCGTCGTTGAGGGCTACGACAGGTACTTAGAGCATTACTTCGGGCGTTCGGCGATGTTCGCGCCGGAGATAGACGGCTTGATTTACTTTACATCACAAACCAAATTGCAGGTCGGCGAGTTCGTCAGCGTAAAACTTACTAAAGTGGTAGAGAATAACCCGATAGGGGAAGTAATATAAAACGACGGTTTCTCCGCTGCAGGCGCGGGAAAACTGCAAAACTAATGATAAGTGGCGAGGTAAGCGAATGAATTTAGCGAATAAACTAACGATGTTCCGCGTGATTTTAGTGCCGTTTTTCGTGTTTTTTATGTGCTTTTCGGCGGTGCCGTTCCGCTTCACGATAGCGCTTGTGATCTTCGCTTTGGCGAGCATCACGGATATGTTCGACGGCAAGGTCGCGCGGAGATACAATATGGTGACGAACTTCGGAAAGTTCCTTGACCCGCTTGCGGACAAGATACTTGTTGCGGCGGCGCTTGTGTGCTTCGTGGAGCTCGGCTGGACAAGCGCGTGGGTGGTTTTCATCATTCTGGCGCGGGAGTTCGTCGTGTCGGGAATACGCCTTGTCGCGGCTTCCTCGGACAAGAAAAAGGTTATCCCCGCGAACATTTGGGGCAAGCTGAAAACGGCGGTGACAATGGTCGCGATAGTTGTCGTGCTGCTGCTCGCGGTGCTGATGATAGATTTCGGGCTGCTTGAGGGCTTTCCCGCGCAGCTCGTTATAGACATTCTGATGTACCTCTCCGCGCTTCTCACGCTGATTTCGGGCATTGTTTACTGCGTTGACAGCAAAGAATTCATAGACCCTACGAAGTAATATTTTTCCCCGCCGAGAGGCGGGGCTTCCTTTTTTCGTAAGAAAATTTGTGTACATACTTGATTTTTACAACAAGATGTGGTATAATTAAGATGTATTCTTATTTGTAAAGGTGATAAAATGGCTAAACAAAACGCATACAACGACTTAAAGGCGTTGAAGGGTCCCGACCAGGTGCGCCTGCGCCCTGCCGTTATTTTCGGCTCGGACAGCGTTGAGGGGTGTCGGCACTCGGTTTTTGAGATTATCTCGAACTCTATCGACGAGGCTCGCGAGGGGTTTGGAAACCGCATTGTCATCACAATGTTCGCGGACAAGTCCATTGAGGTCGAGGACTTCGGGCGCGGTATTCCGATTGACTTCAACAAGGCGGAGGACAAGTACAACTGGGAGCTGGCGTTCTGCAATCTTTACGCGGGCGGCAAGTTCGACAACAACTCGGGTGAGAATTACTCCTACGCGCTGGGCCTGAACGGTCTTGGCTTGTGCGCGACGCAATTCGCTTCGGAATATATGGACGTTGAGAGCGCCAACGGGCAATGGCTCTACAAGCTCCGCTTTGAAAAGGGCTTTAATGTTTCGGAGAATGAAAAAGGCTTTGTGAAGTCAAAGTCGGCGCACACGGGCACTAAAATTCACTGGAAGCCCGATCTGGAGGTTTTCACGGATATTGACGTCGGAGTTGAGTATCTCGACGATATGCTCCGCCGCCAGGCTGTTGTTAATGGCGGCGTGGAGTTTGTTCGGCGCGTTGAGGGCGAGGACGGCGAGTTTGATGAAAAGACGTTCTTTTATGAGAACGGCATTTTTGATTACCTTAAGGAAACAGTAGGCGAGAGCTCCCTTACAACGCCGCAGTACTGGCAGGCTCAGCGCCAGGGGCGCGACCGCGAGGACAAGGACGAATACAAGCTGAAAATGAACGTCGCGTTTGCGTTCTCCAAGGAGCTCCACTTCGCGGAGCACTATCACAACTCCTCGTGGCTGGAGCACGGCGGCTCGCCCGACGACGCTATGAAGCGGGCGTTTTTGTCGCAGATTGACGGTTATCTTAAATCCAACAACAAGTACAACAAGGGCGAGAAGTCCGTTAAATGGGACGACATTGCGGACTGTCTGGTGTTTATCTCCTCTAACTTCTCGACGCAGGCAAGCTACGCCAACCAGACTAAAAAGGCTATTACGAACGCGTTTATTAAGGACGCGATGACGGAATGGCTTAAGCACTCGCTTGAGGTATATTTCCTCGAAAATCCCGATGAGGCGACTAAGATTGCCGAGAGGGTTCTTGTAAACAAACGTTCGAGGGAGAACGCGGAGAAAGTCCGCTCGACGAGCATTGCAAGCCTCTCCGCGAAGATTGATTTGACCAACCGCATCGACAAGTTTGTCGACTGCCGCAGCCGCGATGTTTCGCGGCGGGAGGTTTATATTGTCGAGGGCGACTCGGCGCTCGGTTCGGTAAAGCTCGCCCGCGACGCGGAGTTCCAGGCGGTCATTCCCGTGCGGGGTAAAATTTTGAATTGCCTCAAAGCAAGCTACGACAAGATTTTTAAATCCGAAATCATAACCAACCTTATAAAAGTTCTGGGCTGCGGAGTTGAGGTGAAGAGCAAAGCCAACAAGAACCTTAACAGCTTCAATCTTGATAATTTGCGTTGGAACAAGGTGGTTATCTGCACCGATGCCGACGTGGACGGCTTTCAGATACGCACGCTTATTCTCACAATGATTCAGACGCTTTGTCCAACGCTTATCGAGCGCGGGTATGTTTACATCGCAGAGAGCCCGCTTTATGAGATCAACAGCGGTTCGGACACGTATTTCGCATACACCGAGGCGGAGAAATCCAAAATTTTGGGGAAGATAGGCGACAAGAAATACACGATCCAGCGCTCGAAAGGTCTTGGCGAAAACGATCCGGATATGATGAGCCTGACGACAATGAACCCCGAAACAAGGCGGCTTATCAAGGTTACTCCGACCGACGCTGACGCTACCCGGAAGATGTTTGATGTTCTCCTCGGCAACGACCTTGACGGCAGAAAAGAGTTTATCCGCGAGAACGGGAACAGGTATCTTGATACCGCGGACGTAATGTAAACTCTGTGGGTTTCCCGCCGCGGGCAGTAAAATTTCCACTATAATAAACAGAGGAACGTATGAAGAAAAAGACAACTAAGACAACTAAGGCAGTTCCCAAAGCCTATATAGAAAATTCGGGAATGGTCGTTGAAACCAGCATTGTTGATACTCTTGAAGAGAATTATATGCCGTATGCCATGAGCGTTATCATCTCCAGAGCGCTCCCCGAGATAGACGGCTTTAAGCCCTCTCACCGAAAGCTGCTTTACACGATGTACAAAATGGGCTTGCTTAACGGCGCACGCACTAAGTCCGCGAATATTGTCGGGCAGACTATGCGGCTTAATCCCCACGGCGACGCGGCGATTTATGAAACTATGGTGCGGCTCGCAAAGGGCAACGAGGCTCTTTTGCACCCTTATGTTGACAGTAAGGGGAATTTCGGCAAGGCGTACTCTCGCGATATGGCTTACGCCGCCTCGCGTTACACCGAGGCTAAGCTCGACGCTATCAGCGCGGAGCTCTTCGCGGACATTGACAAGGACGCGGTGGATTTAGTTCCGAACTACGACAACTCCACGAC
>CAYSHU010000066.1:0-11028 GCA_964430965.1 uncultured Ruminococcus sp.
TTTGCCGCACTCGCTGCACTGGAAAAATCCCTTAGAGCCGCAATACGGGCAGGACGGGTATTCCGTCGTGATGTAGATGTTGCCGTTGATCTCCGTGTCGCCGAACTTCTCACGACCCGCCGTGTGCTCGCTTACCTTGAACGCCCAAGTCGCGTACCACTCCTCGACGTTCGCGTCCTCGCCGGGGCGAACCTCGGCGCGTATGCCGAAAAGCTCATGTGTTTCCTTGCACTTCGTTAAAATTACCGCTGCTTTCATAATGTTTCCTCCGTTTTATATTCGTAAAGCTCTTTCATTTCAAGCTCGCCGTCCTTGTCGTAGTGGAGCATCTGCTCTATTTTTCCGTCCGCGTTGTAGCTTCTTTCCTTGCGGTATGTGTTCTTGACCGAACCGTCAGCCCCATAGTACGTCATCTTGTAATTGACGATGTTTCCGTTTTCGTCAAACTCATACTCGTCGATTATCTTGTGGTCGTCGCGCGGCTCGGTGCAGACGCGGCGTTTCAGGACATCGCCGTCGTATTCATACTCGTTAATCTCCCATATCTTCGTATGGTCGAAGAAATAGTTCGTTGACGAAATTACCCTGCCGCCGTCGTCATATATCTTGTCATAATAACTTACCGATTCTCCGGGTTCCCCGTCGCCGAAATAAAACGTGGAATGTGATTCGCATACCTCGCCGTGCTCGTCGAAAACCGAATATCCAGACCACGCGGGCTTTCCGTCTTCGAAAGCCGCGTAAGAAACAAGCCGCCCGTTTTCGTCGTATTCATAATCGCAGTAATAATCCGCTTCGTAATACTCCCTTGTCTTGTTGCCGCGATCGTCGTATTCATAAGATTTGATTTCGGGCTCGCCGTAATATCTTTCCTTGAACAGACTGTTTCCGTGCTCGTCGAAAACCTCCGTTTCGGAGCTGTTTAACTCCTCGTTCTGAAGATATATCGTGCTTTTCGTGACGATACACGCCGCCCGTCCGCGCGAGGGAAAGTCCTCGGGTCCCACAAGCTCGCCGAGCTTCGGGATTTCGTAGGTTTTTGTGTCCTCGGGAGCGGATATTTCGGAGCTTTCGGGCGCGCTTTGAACGCTTTCCGGCACGCTTTCCGCAATAAGCATGGAACGCTCCGCGGGCAAGTCCGCGCTGATATTCTCCGTTTTTCCGCACGCCGTAAGGCTTAACAGCATTACCGCGCAAAGGGAAGCAGACAGCGTCTTCTTCATAGCGTTTACTCCGTCACTAGTCTTATATACTCGTTCCCTTCCTTCTCATAAACCTCCGCGTAGTATTTCTTCCCGATAAGCCCGCGGAGCTTTCTGATATCGTCAATCCCCGCCGAACCGAACTCCTGATAGCAGACGCTGTCGCTCGCCTTGTTCAAGTCCTCGTAAAAGTCCGTGACATACACGCCGAACTCGTCAAGCATATCCTCGAACGGCACCTGCGGGATATATTCGGGCGAGCCCTCGTCCTCGCCGTAGCGCTCGGGCTCGAGCTCGAACGTAAGCGACGTTACGTAGATATCGCCCTTTTGGATTCCGTAGGGGTCGGTGGTTTTGTAAATGCCGTCCTCGACCTCGACGAATTTGTCCGTTTGCTCCGCGTATTTGTCCGCCTTGTAGCTTTGAAAGTTTTTCATTTTTTTGTCCTCCGTGTTGATTTTGATAAACTATTTTGTCAGCTTTTTGAGTATCTTCCCCGCGTCCTCGTGCCCGTTCTGCGCCGCCTTTTCAAACCACTTCTTCGCCTCGGTCATATCTTTCGGCACGTAAACGCCCTTTAAGTACATCACCCCAAGATTATACTGCGCGATGTTGAGCTCCTGCTCCGCGGCGAGCTTAAACCAGCGGAACGCCTCGGCGGTGTCCTTGCCCACGCCGCTGCCCGTGTACAGGCACTTCCCGTAAGAGCACTGGCTCCGCGCGTGACCAAGCTCCGCGGCGCGTTTGTAGAAGATCGCCGCGCCCTCCGCGTCCTTGTCCGCAAGACAACGCCGCGCGCTCTGGTAGAGCTCCTCGCCCTCGTCCGCGGTAGTCTGCGGGGTTTCGTCCGGGTCGGGGAGCTTGGGCGCTTGCTTTGGGGATTCGGGGGTCATCTCCGGCATTGCCTCGACTGAGCCGCCCGCCGCCTTGCGCCATTTCCGCGCGAGCTCGGGATTCTTCTCCGTGTGGACGCCGTTTTCATAGCACATCGCGACCATATTCGCGGCGTCGGGACAGCCCATTCTCGCCGCTTTCAGAAAGCAGTCGAAAGCCTTGTTTTCGTCGACCTCGCAGGAAATTCCCTCCGCGAAGAAATACCCGACCATATACTCCGCCTGCGCTACGCCGTTTTCCGCGCCGCGCAAAAACCACTCCCGCGACTGCTCCGTATTCTGTATTCCGCCGCGGCCCTCCAGCCGATAAACGCCGACGTAATACTCCGCCTCGCCGTAATCCTGCGCCGCCGCCGCCTCGAACCAGTACAAGGCCTTTTCATATTCGCGGATCCTGTCAAAATGCCGCCCGAGCGAATACTGCTCCGCCGCGTCCGTCACGTTCTTCTTGCCCTCCGTTTCCGAGGCGGGGGTTTTCTCCGACTTCTTGAACGAGATCTCGCACCCGACCGCGCAGCCCACCGCCTCGACAGCCTCCGCCGCGACCTTTCCCTTGAGCCCTATCTCATCTCTTAACGACTGAATACACCTTGCCGCCGCCGCGCACTTCACCTCAAACGGCTTCTCGCGCACCGCCGCGAGCTTCTTCGCCGTGCCGTCGTACAGCGTCACATACGCCAGCCGCCGCGCCGCGTCCTCCTTCGGAAAGAAGTCCGCGATAAGCGCGTCGCAGCGCCGTCTGTCGCTAAGCACCTCAGCCCCGAACTTCTCCGAAACGTAGCACAAAATCCCCTTTATATCCCGAATCGGCTCGCCGCTTCTGCTGTGAACGGTCTTGCAGAACCCGCAGAAATCCCGCTCTCTATAATCAAACTCTCGCCCGCAGCGTGAACACTTCATGTTGACACTCTCCTAATGTAAAACTTTATTTATTAGAAAACTTCTCTCTGATTTATAAGTCGCGAAAAAGCGGCTCACTTCGTTCGCCTCGCCGCCTGCAAATGCTCCGTTCCGCTTCGCTACACTCCGCATTTACAGGCGCGTTTTTCGCTCCAACTGAACTTGGGGTTAGATGCCTGTTTAGGTAAACGGCTTGCTTAACTGCTTGTAGGGCGGTTATAGCCGTCTTCGGGACGGACACTGCGGCATAGCAGCGGGGAAATCTAGTTGTCATTTTCCCGTGTAAAGCATAGTCTTCACTCAAGGTCGTGAGAAAAAGCGGGCAAAGGGGGAAGAAGGGAGAGGGGGAAGAAGAGCGCGAGAGGAAACCCCGTAGGGAGGAGGGGGGAAATGCCCGCTTTTTGTCGGATTTTTCTCGTTCCCCCCTCCTCCCGAAAGGGTGTCCTAGCGTTGACGCGAAGCGTCATTGCGCGCTCCCCACGACGCAGAGCGTCGACCGGATATATCGGAAGTCGAGTTAAACGTCTATACCGACTTGCTTGCCCCGCCGTTTAGCTGACTTTCTCGGTAGGTTGGGACTAATGCAAACCCTGATTTTAAAGTCGCGAAAAAGCGGCTCTCTCCGCGCTTCGCGCTCCGTTCGCCTCGCCGCCTGCAAATGCTCCGTTCCGCTTCGCTCCACTCCGCATTTACAGACGCATTTTTCGCTCCAACTCTATATATTGTACCATACTTTCGAGAAAATGTCAAGATGTTCCCCGCAAATCTTACATTTCTCTAACATTTTGCAAAACCCGTTGAAATCGCGGCACGGACATGCTACAATATTCTTGAGGTGAGAAAATGGGTTGGATTTTGGGAACTTTAAAGGCTTACGGGCTGTTCGGGGCTTTGCCGCTGGCGCTCGCGGCGGCGGGGATTTATGCCGCCGCTCGGATAGCGTATCTGCGCTGCGCTAAAAAGCCGCGCGGGGCTTTGTCGGCGGAAATAACGCGAGGGCTTCTTGCGGCTTATCTTGTCGTGCTTTTTATCATCGTCTGGTTTCCCGAGCTGCCAAAGCTCGTTTTCGGGCAGATACCGCTGTCGGAGTTCCTCGCGCTGACCTTTGCCCGCGGCGACTACGCCGAAAACTTTCGCTTTTTCGCGCTGTTTAAGGGCGAGCTTTGGGTGCTTAAGGACGAGGAGCTTGTCGGGAATATTATTATGTTCATACCTTACGGAGCTCTCCTCGCCGTGTCGTTTCAAAAGCTACGCTGGTGGGCTGTCGACCTTATCGGCTTGGGAACGACCGTGACGATCGAGCTTGTTCAGCCGTTTCTCGAGCGCTCCTGCGACCTCGACGACATCATCGCGAACACCCTCGGCGCAGTCATCGGCTGCGGCATAGCGAAGCTCGTTTTGACGCTAGCTCGAAAACGCGAGTGATTTGTGCAGTATAACCAAAAGCTCCCAAAAAAATTCGTGCAAATTCACGCCCTTGCATAACGGAAATAAAGTTGATATAATATAGCCATAAGGGACGAGTTTCCCGCTTTTGCGGGGAAAATCCCAAATCACTACGGGGGTTATTATAATGAAAAAATTTACGGGCTTTTTACGCGGCGTCGACCTTGGCGGCTGGATCTCTCAGTGCGTTGACAACAACTACAACGAGGAGCATTACTCTACGTTCATCACGGAAAAGGATTTTGACAGAATTGCAAGCTGGGGGCTGGATCATGTTCGGCTGCCGTTCGACTATAACGTCGTTATGACGGACAGCGGCGAGTTTATTGAAAGCGGCTTTAAGCACATCGATTTCGCGGTGGACGAGTGCGAAAAGCGCAGGCTGAACATCGTGCTTGATTTGCACAAAACGGCGGGCTTCGTGTTCGACAACACCGACTGCTTTGACTTCTTTGACAACGCGGATTTGCAAGACCTGTTCGTGAAGCTCTGGATAGAGATGACAAAGCGCTACGGAAATCGCAAAAACGTCGTTTTCGAGCTGCTGAACGAAGTCACCGACGAGGCTGTCGCGCAGAAGTGGAACAAAATCGCCGCACGGACTATCGGCGAGATACGCAAGCTGAACAACGATATCCGCATTATAATCGGCGGAATCCATAACGACAGCATTGAGGGCTTGTCGCTGCTTGAAAAGCCCGCGTTTGACAACATCGTGTTCACGTTCCATTGCTACGACCCGCTGATTTTTACGCACCAAAGAGCGTACTGGGTTCCCGAAATGCCGTCGGATTATACAATGAATTACCCGCTCCCGGAGAAGAAAATCCTCGACGAAAGCAAGCGGCTTTTCGTCAACAAATACCTCGACGGGCTGGAGGAAAACGAAGCGCCGATGTCCTCCGAATTCTTTGAAAGGATTTTCAAGGACGCTATCGAAATAGCCGAGAAAAACGATGTTCCGCTCTATTGCGGCGAGTACGGCGTAATTGACCGCGCCGACCCGCAGAGCACGCTCAACTGGTTCCGCGACATTCACGCGGCGTTTGAGAAAACGGGCATTGCCCGAGCCGCCTGGAACTACAAGAACAAGGACTACGGCATTATCGACGAGCATTATGACGCGATCCGCGAGGAGCTTATCAAGCTACTGTAAACTGTTTTTTCTCCCTGCCCTCGGCGGGGAGAAAAACAATAAAATATCACCTTATCGGAGGGAACGCTATGAAATACGGCTTCTTTGATGAACAAAACAAGGAATATGTAATAACCAGACCCGACACCCCCTCGCCTTGGGCAAACTACCTCGGCGACCCGAATTACGGCGCGATGATCTCAAACAACGCGGCGGGTTACAGCTTTGAGAAAAGCGGCGCGAACGGGCGAATTCTGCGCTTCCGCTTCAACAGCACGTCAAACGATTTGCCCGGGCGGTACATTTATATCAAGGACGAAAGCGGCGAATACTGGAGCGGCTCCTGGGCGCCTGTCTGCATGCCGCTTGACAGCTTCAAAAGCGAGTGCCGCCACGGCACGGCTTACACCGTCATCTCCTCGGAGTACAGGAAAATCAAAACCGAAACGGCGTATTATGTTCCGCTCGGAAAAACCTACGAGGTCTGGGCTTGCATGGTGACGAACCTTGACGACAAGCCGCGCAAGCTCTCGGTTTTCGGCGTGTGCGAGTTCGTCAACGACAACAATTACGAGCAGGACGGCGTGAATCTGCAATACACGCAGTTCATCACGCACACGTACTATTCGGACAATCTTCTCACCCAGCGCGAGAACGAGCTCCAGGCGGACGCTGTCGGCTGGGGCAAGGGCAAGCGCACTCGGTTTTTCGGGCTTGCGGGCGAAAAGGCGGACGCGTTCTGCGGCGACAGAGAGAAATTCCTCGGCGTTTACCGCGGCTATGGAAATCCGCTCGGCGTTGAGCAGGGCTTAAAAAACGACATCAACTTCTGCGGCAATTCGGTAGGGGCGCTTCAAAGCGACATCGAGCTTCGGGCGGGCGAAACACGCTCGTTTGTGTACATCGTCGGGCAGAAGACCGAGGAGGAGGCGCGGGAAATTCTCGCGCGGTATAATAACGAAAAAGAGGCGGAGAATGAGCTTGCGGAGCTGAAAAGCTACTGGCACAAAAAGCTCGGCAATCTCGTTGTTCACACACCCGACAGCGACTTCAACAATATGGTGAACATCTGGAACGCGTACAACTGCTTTATCACGTTCACGTGGAGCAGAGCGGCTTCGTTTATCTACTGCGGGCTGCGCAACGGCTTCGGCTATCGCGACACGGTGCAGGATATTCAAGGGATAATTCACCTCGCGCCCGAAATGGCGAAGGAGCAGATAATCTTTATGCTTTCGGCGCAGGTGACGAACGGCGCGGGACTGCCGCTTGTGAAGTACACTCACGACGCGGGCAACGAAAACACCCCCGACGACCCCGAGTATGTTCAGGAAACGGGGCACCCGAGCTATCGCGCCGACGACGCGCTCTGGCTGTTCCCGACTATCGAGAAATACATCGGCGAAAGCGGCGACATCGCATTCCTTGACGAGGAAATGCTCTTCGCGAACAACGGCGAAAAGGGCACGGTTTACGAGCATTTAAAGCGCGCCATAGACTTCTCGATGAACAACCTCGGCAACCACGGAATGCCCGCGGGGCTCCACGCCGACTGGAACGACTGCCTCCGCCTCGGAAAACGCGGCGAAAGCACGTTCGTGGCGTTCCAGCTTGTGTACGCGATCAAGCTCCTAAAATCCTACGCCGAGCTGAAGAACGACGCGGAGTATATAAAATATCTCGACGAGATAGGCGCAAAGCTTGATTCTATACTCGAAAAATGCTGGAATGAGGACCGCTTTATCCGCGGCTATAAGGAGGACGGCGAAGTCATAGGCAAGCGTACCGACCCCGAGGCTTCGATGTGGCTGAACCCGCAGTCGTGGGCGGTCATTTCGGGCTACGCGACCAAGGAACAGGCGGAAAAGGCGCTCGACAGCGTTGACCGCGAGCTGAACACCCCCTACGGAGCGATGCTGATGTACCCGCCGTATGCCGAGCACGCGTTCCCCGGGGCGCTTATGCATTGCTTTAACCGCTGCGTCAAGGAAAACGCGGGCATTTTCTCGCAGAGCCAGGGCTGGCTTATCCTCGCGGAGGCGAAGCTCGGGCGCGGCGATATGGCGTATAAATACTGGAAGGAAGCAAGCCCCGCGACGTACAACGACAACGCCGAGCTCCGCGAAATGGAGCCGTATGTCTACGGGCAGTTCGTCGAGGGCAAGGACAGCCCGTTCGCGGGAAGAGCGCACGTTCACTGGCTTACCGGCACGGCTTCGACGGTTATGGTCGGCACGGTCGAGGGAATTCTCGGACTTCGCCCGAACACCAAGGGCTTGGTTATCGAGCCGTCTATCCCGAGCGAGTGGCGGGAGTTCACAATGGAGAAAACGTTCAGGGGCAAGCGGCTGAACATCAAGGTCACGAACCCGAACGGCGCTCAAAGCGGCGTGAAGTCGATAACCGTCAATGGAGTGAAGCTTGACGGAAATCTCATCACGGAGAACATTCTCAAAGACGAAAACGAGGTTCTTGTTGAACTCTAAAAGCGAATTTATACCGCCGAGCGTTTCGGCGGTATTTTCGTAAACGGATAAAATTTTTAAAAGCCCTTTACAAAATCTCATTTTTGCTGTACAATATATTTAGAGGTGACGCGTATGGAATTCCCCGCGGAGGTTCAAAACAGGATAAACGAGCTTGCCGAGGGCGTGGACTTGAAAACTCTCAAAGCGGCGGCGGCGCGGCTTTCCGAAAACTACAGGAACGAAAGCTCGAGCGGCAAGCGCGGCGCGGTTTCGAAAACGGACGCGCTCGCGTATGCGGCGGTGCGAATGGCGGCGACTTTCGCGGCTGTCAGCAAGGCACTGGAGCTTTCGCTGGCGAGATTTAACGGCGAGATAAATTCCGTTCTCGACGTTGGCGCGGGGACGGGCGCGGGCGCTATCGCGGCGGCGCGGCTTACGGGGTGTGCGAACATCGCCTGCGTTGAGTGCGAGGAGAATATGCTTGCTCTTGGGAAAGAGCTTTGCGGGGCGGCGGGCGTTTCGGCGGCTTGGGAAAAGGGCGATATTTCGGATAATATCGCGAAACGCGCCGATTTGGTCATCTGCTCGTATTGCCTGAACGAGCTCCCAGAGGCTCAGCGTGAACGCGCGGTGAGGTTGCTCGCGGGCGCGGCTGAAAAGCTGCTTGTTATTGTCGAACCCGGCACGCCGTTCGCGTTCGGGGAAATGAAGCAAACGCGTCAAACGCTTATCGAAAGGAGCTTGGAAATTGCCGCGCCGTGCCCTCACGAAAACGAATGTCCGCTTCCGGAGGACGACTGGTGCCACTTTACGGCGCGGGCGGGGCGCTCTAAGCTACACAAAGCTCTGAAAAACGCCGATGTTCCGTATGAGGACGAGAAGTTCTGCTTTGTCGCGGCGGCGCGGGGAAACTTCACGCCATGCGCGGCGCGAGTCCTGCGAAAGCCTCAGATCCAAAGCGGCTTTGTCACGCTTAAATTATGCGGGTCGGACGGCATAAAATCCGAAACGATAACGAAGAAAAGCCCGCTGTTTAAGGCGGCGCGTAAGGCTGTTCACGGCGGGGAGTTTCCGCTTGGGAAAGGAGAATTATGAACTTTAAGGTTATTTGGGCGGTCGTTCTGGCGCTGTTTTTCGGGTTATTCGTGATGAGGACGGAAATCCCCGAGCCCCAGCCCGACCCGATTATTTCGGATTTCCCCGAGCACCTTGTTCCCGATAATCCGAGCGAAACGGGCGGGAGTATGCACGGCGATGCGTTTCCGTCGGCGGCGGAGATCGTCGGGCAAATGAAAATCGGCTGGAATTTGGGTAACACTCTCGACGCGCTCGGAATGGGCACACTCGACGACGAAATGGCTTGGGGAAATCCCGTGACGACAAGGGCTATGATCGAGCAAGTAAAGGCGGCGGGGTTTAATGTAATGCGCGTTCCCGTGTCGTGGGGGCTGCATCTGGATAACGAGTACAACATCGACAAGGCGTGGCTTGCCCGCGTGCGCGAGGTCGTGGATTACGGCATTGACAACAATATGTACGTTATCCTCAATACCCACCACGAGGAATGGTATATGCCGCGCCAAAGCGATGCCGACGAGGATTTGCGCGAGCTGGAGCGCTTGTGGCAGCAAATAGCGGAGGAGTTCAAGGACTATGACGAGCGCCTGCTTTTCGAGGGCGTGAACGAGCCGCGGCTCCGTGGGGACAGCTTAGAATGGTGGGGCACGCCCGAGGCGCGGGAGATCGTCAACCGCTATGCGGAAACGTTCGTCAGAACCGTCCGCGCGACGGGCGGCAACAACGAGCTCCGCTCGCTTTTAGTGTCGCCGTATGCCGCGTCCTCCGCGACGGAGAATTTGCAGGCGTTGAAAATCCCGGAGAACGCGGGGAATGTCATCGTGTCCGTTCACGCGTATCTGCCGTATGATTTCGCGTTGAATGTCCAAGGCACGGCGAGCTATTACAACGACGGCTCGGTCGCGACGCTTATGAGCGACATCAAGCGGCTTTTCCTCGACAAGGGAATTCCCGTGATAATCACGGAGTTCGGCTCGGTAAACAAGGAAAACGAGCAGGACAGAATTCAATGCGCGGTGGATTTTCTGAACTCCGCGAAGACGGTCGGCGTGCCGTGCTGCTGGTGGGACAACAACGCACGCTGGGGCGACGGCGAGCTCTTCGGGCTGCTTGACCGCAGCAGCGGCGGCTGGTATTTCCCGACGCTTATGCAAACCTTGATTGAAACGGCAGGTGCTTAAATGGATATTATTGTGGTGAAAATAGACGCAAACGTCACTTGGGCAGAGCTCAGCGGCTTTACGGGCTGCCTCGACCCGACGCGCAGAGCCGCAATCGAACACAAGGCTAACGACGGCGACAAAATAAACTCGCTAATTTCTCGATTGTTATTGCTTTCGGAAATAAAGCGCCGCACGGGAATTCCCGAACGGAAAATCAAGCTGACGCTCGGGTCGTTCGGGAAGCCGTATCTCAAAAACAACGCGCTTCAATTCTCGCTGTCGCACACGCGCGGCGCGGTTGTCGCCGCTTTTGAAATGGGAGCGGAGAATGAAGAAATCGGCGTTGATATCGAGCGCCGCGACCGCAAGGTCAACGAGCGAATGTACGCGCGGGCGCTCTGCGAGGAGGAACGCGAAAAGGCAAGCTCGGACGAAGATTTCATTCGCTTCTGGGTGAAAAAGGAGGCGTTTCTGAAGCGGCTTGGCGTTGGGATAACGCGCGACCTGCGCGGCGTAAACTCGCTTGAGCTCCCCGACACGAACGCCTTAGAATTCGGCAGGTTCTTGGTCGGAGCGTCGGGCAAGGGGGATTTAAACGTCGCCGAGCTCCCCCTCAACGAGTTGCTGGATAGGTTTTTGGTGAGGAATTGAAAAAAGCCCCCGTTCGCGGGGGCTTTGGTTACTTTACGAGCAGCGCCAGATAAGCGGGCGTGGTGAACTTGTTGTCATTCAGAAGTCGGATTA
>CAYSHU010000067.1:0-10985 GCA_964430965.1 uncultured Ruminococcus sp.
CCATTTCCGCGAGCATATCCGCGCTGATCTCACCCGTGAACGCGCCGCTCTTCTCGAAGTGGCAGTTCTCCGCGCCGATCTTGATGTTCGTGCCCGCTGTAACGGCGAGCGCGGTTTCAAGGTTAGTAAACGGCACACAAGCCACAACCTCGACGCTCTTTACGTCCGCAACGAGCGGCTTAAGCTCCTCAAGCAGAGCCTTCGCCTCGGGGCGGGCCTTGTTCATTTTCCAGTTTCCGGCGATTATCGCCTTTCTTACGTTTTTCTTCATAGTATAACCATTCCTTTCAATTGAGATTAGCTCTCAAATTATTTTGTTGTTTTTATTCCGATAATGAACCGCAGCGGTGCACATCTTTTGCAGAGCTCATAAAGCCCAACGGTTACGACAAAGCTGACGAGCATTATCAATATAAATTGTATAAGGTTCGCACAATCGAGCCTTACGATAAAGAACGCAGCCGCCGTAAGCGCTGTCTGGTGAAGCCAGTAGATCGGAAAACAGGCCGGAGAAAGGCAGTCGGTAAACCTGCTTCTGAAATCCAGAAATCTAGCCCCGACTGCCGCCGCTCCCAGAACGCCCGTCCACTCCAGAGCTCGGAAATCAAGATACCAAAACAGCTCGCTTTCAGCTCCGACACTTCCCATAACGCAACGAAATGTCATCATCGCAAGCCACAAGCCGCCGAGCAATATCCAATTGCGCTTCAGCTTTTCAAGAACGTTGTCATCGGTAAGCAAAAAGAAGCCCAACAGAAAGCATATCGCAAATTCAAGCACGCCCTTTCCGCCGATGTTCGCGACAAGACCGCCCGCGCTTAACAGCACAAATCCGCCGATAAGCATCACCCAAACGGGAATTTTCGACAAGTCGGGCTTTTTATCCCGTTTGGAGTACCAAGCGTTTAAAGGAAGAAACGCCAGCGAAAACACAAACAGGAACAATATAAACCACAAATGCCCCGGCGTAAACCCGCCGTCATAGCCCGTCAAGTCTGTCCATTTGGTGAAGAATACCGAATAGTGCCTAAAATAGCCGCCTTGATAATCGTTGTAAAAAACGTCCGCGATAAAGCTCTGTATCGGGATCCAGAGCAGCAGCCCGCTCACAAACGGAACAAGCAGCCTCAGAACGCGCTCCCTAGCGTATTCGGCGGCGGTTCGCTTTTTCAGCGCGTAAAACGCCGACGCTCCCGCTAATGCAAACAGCAAGGACATCCACCACGGATACACCGCAAGATCGATATATTGCAGCGCGGGAATTTCCCCGCCGTAAACATAAAAGCCGTAATAGCCGCCCGAAAGGAAGCACATCGACGCGTGAAACGGGAACAGCAGCAAAATGCATATTACCCTTAGGTTGTCTATGAAATACTTTCTTTCCGTCATCGGTTTCCTGTCTAAAATTCTGTCGCCAGCTCGCCATAGCTGAAATAATCGTCATCGTCAAGCTCAAGGGTTCTGTCAGCGAAGTATTCAAGCCAGTCGAGAAAGCGCATTGCTTTGCCGCTTTTGGGATCGGCGAGCGGGAAAATGCCCATATCGTTCGCGAGGTCGTAAAACCACACCGTGCCGTAGGTTTCCACGTCGTCGGAGTTCACGATAAGAATGTTGAACATTCCGCAGCCCTCGTCGCAAAGCTCGATAAATCCCAAATCGGAATAACCGTCGTCAAAAAACCTGCAGAATTCTTCATTGGGGAGCTTGTCAATATTCAGCGGATTTTTCAGCGTGTACGGGAATTTTGCTTTAACATCGGCTGTGAGGTCGTGCTTTCGTATCTCGTCAATACTGCACAATCCGTAAAACGGCTGTGTGCCGCCCTTCGCGGCGGTGGTTATAAAGCGCCTGTAATCCTCGGGGAGCTTTATCCCGTTAGAGCTCTCAAACGCCGCAACGTACTCCTCGGAAAGCGGCTCGCTCCATTTCGGCGGGAATTCGCCGCACGTGTCAAGAGGGTGCTTCTCCGAAAGTCGTTCCATTTTGAGCATTATTTCGGCGATGCGTTTGTCGATTTCCATAATGCCTCTCCAAAAACAAATGAGCCGCCGCAGCGCGGCGGCTCACCGAAATTGTCAATTATAAATCGTAAATTGAATTACTTGTCCTGGATAGCGTCGATGCCGGGGAGGCCCTTGCCCTCGAGGAACTCAAGGGAAGCGCCGCCGCCCGTGGAGATGTGGGTCATTTTGTCAGCGAAGCCGAGCTGAGTAACAGCCGCAGCGGAGTCGCCACCGCCGATGATAGTCGTAGCGTTAGCCTCCGCGAGACCCTTTGCAACAGCGATAGTGCCCTTTGCAAGGATCGGGTTCTCAAATACGCCCATAGGACCGTTCCAGACAACAGTCTTTGCGGACTTGACTTCGTTAGCGAAGAGCTCCATGGTCTTAGGACCTATGTCGCAGCCCTCCTTGTCAGCGGGAATAGCGCCGCTGTCAACAACTGCGGTTTCGATAGGTGCGTCGATCGGATCCGGGAAGCCGTCAACGATGGTCGTGTCAATCGGGAGCAGCAGCTTCTTGCCGTTCTTCTCCGCCTTAGCGATCATTTCCTTGCAGTAATCGAGCTTCTCGTCGTCAACGAGCGACTTGCCGACCTCCTTGCCCTGTGCCTTGAGGAAGGTGTACGCCATACCGCCGCCTATAATGAGCGTGTCGCACTTTTCGAGCAGGTTGGAGATAACGTTCAGCTTATCCGCAACCTTAGCGCCGCCAAGCACCGCTACGAACGGGCGGGTGGGGTTCTCAACGGCGTTGCCGAGGAACTCGATCTCTTTATTCATCAAATAACCTACGGCAGTCTCCTTTACGAACTTGGTAACGCCGACCGTGGAAGCGTGAGCTCTGTGCGAAGAACCGAACGCGTCCATAACGAAAACCTCGCCGTTTACGAGATCCGCAAGCTCCTTGGAGAAGCCCTCGCCGTTCTTGGTCTCGTCCGCGCCGCGGAAGCGGGTGTTCTCGAGGACAACTATCTCGCCCTCGTTCATAGCGGCAACAGCCTTCTTAGCGTTCTCGCCGACAACGGTATCGTCGGGAGCGAACGTTACCTTGGACTTAACGAGCTCCGCCAATCTGTCAGCTGCGGGCTTGAGGGAGAACTTAGCCTCCGGACCGTTCTTGGGCTTGCCGAGATGCGAGCAGAGGACTACCTTAGCGCCGTTCTCGGTGAGCTTGTTTATCGTGGGGAGAGCCGCCGTTATGCGGTTATCGTTGGTGATCTTGCCTTCCTTGAGCGGTACGTTGAAGTCCACGCGCACGAGCACGAGCTTACCCTTGACGTTCAAGTCCTCGACGTTCTTCTTATTGAGCTTAGCCATAGTGATTATTTCCTTTCGTGAATGAAATATTTATCGGACAGCCGCCCGACACATTACACTATATATTGTACAATATTTTGAGAAATTTTTCAAGGGTTTTTTGCAAATTTCATAAAAATTTTTTCAAAAATATGGAAACCGCCGAGGTTTTTCACTCGGCGGATCGTTTGTGAATTTTAAAGGCGCTTGCCGTTGCCTTTGTGGGGGTGAGCCTCTTCAAAAGCTACGGCTTCCTCAATTATTTCATCAACTGTCATACCTTCAAAAAGGTTGCGGTGCCATTCGGTGTAATCAAAGCTGTCACATTTAATCTCTACTATAAATCTTTGCGCGTCGACATATCCGAGCTTTTCAATCAAACACTCAAATCCGGCTTCCATTATATTTGTTGTATTGGTATTCATAATAATTCCTCCTTATAAATCCTAACAAATTCACACGGCGACACCAATTGAATACGTTCATCCTTGTATTTCACAATACGATTATCTGTCGTGATAAAATAATCACAATCAGTAAGAATTGCGCATGAAACGTGAACAGCATCACTTGATTTTACGCCCGTTTTCATAATTTCAGTTACAATAGGTCTTACCTCATCTGCTCTGTCTTTGCCAATATAGACAGCTTCATTGCTTCTCAAAATCGTCAATTGATTTTAACTTCTCTGCCACGCTGTTTGCATTGTTCTCATAATTCAACATAAATGATGTAACAAGCTCAACCTCGCCGTTTCTTATCATATCTTGGATATAAAGAATAGCCTGCGTTTCGATAAATATACGGAACTGAAGCTGATCGTCATACGGGCGGTTATAGCAGCAATTGTCCAAATAAATTCCAAACACTCCCCTTGTTATTATTATACATTATTCCCCCGAAAATTTCAACCGACTTTTGAAAATAATGCGAAAATTTTCTATGGCGATCACTTCCCCGATATCCGTAGGAATTTTTCCGATTTTTTCCCGCCGAAAGTTAAAAAACTCTGTTAAAAATCCCTATGGCGAGGATTTGGGAATTTTGTTATAATAATTATGGATAGCGAAAACGCCGTACCTTTTTCAGGGCGGCGCTTTTTGTTTGCCGAAATTTATTTAAGGAGTTGGTAATTATGCCGCAAAATCGATTTGAAAGGGCCGCGTTCGCGTTTCTGACCGTCGTTGTGACCGTTCACGCTTACGTTTTTTACAGCCTGTACGTTGTAAACGGACAAACGCTTATGGCGCTGAACAACGCCGACAGCGTGCTTGGCGCTATAAAAAGCCAAGGGGGCGTTTATATGTTCGGGGGATTTCTGCCGATCTGGGCGGTCGTCCTTGTGGAGTTCGCGTTTGCATTTACGCTTGAGGTGTTTATGGGCAGTCCCGTTTCGTTCAAGCTGGCGTGCAGGGTTTTCAACCCGCGCGAAACGAATCCCGTGCTGTTCGAAACCGCGATCATCTGCGCGACAGCGGGAATTATGTGTCCCGCGATGAGCTTCATCGCCGCGTTTCTCTACTATCCGTACTACGCGGGCTTTGACGTTATCTCGCTGCTCGCAACTTGGCTGAAGCTCGTTTGCTTTAACTTCCCGTTTGCCGTGCTGTCGCAGCTGTTTTTCATTCAGCCGCTTATCAGAACCGTTTTCAAGGCGTTGTTCCGCAGAAAATTCGTCAAGGTCGAAAAAACTGCCGAGGCTTCGGAATAACGTAAATACCGTCACAAAACACCCCTCCTCGCCGCAGGCGTGGAGGGGTGCTTCTGACATAAAAAATCTCAATGTTAAAGCGGAATTCAGATTCCGAAATGTATGACAAACTTGTTCTCTTTTTCGGCGAGCGAAAATAAAGACAGCAATTCGGATAGATTTTGATTACTCCAAATATTTTCAATCAACGACCCCAAGGATTCGGGAGGAATCAGCGTTATTCCGCAATAAGCTAAACCCGTTTCAGCTCTGTCCAACGTATGCCAATAACATTTCACCTCTTCGAATTTTTCCAAAAGAGGAAGAAGGTCATCATCGTCTACCGAAATGCAATTATACCTTTGAGGCTCATAACGGTCAAATCTTTCACCTTTTTGAGGTTGTGTTTGCATAACACCAAAATTGTGGCTTGGCATTTCAATCACCTGTTAAAATCCGTATCAATAGAAAAGCCATAACACTTCCGACCGAAAGCCGGAAACACTATGGCATAGACTTCTATTTGAGATAAATTACTGCTTATCCTCGATATACTTTACAATATCGCCAACGGTCTTGATGTTCTCAACCTGATCCTCGGGGATTTCAACGCTGAACTCGTCCTCGAGAGCCATAACCAAGTCAACAACGTCGAGGGAATCCGCGCCGAGGTCGTCGGTTATCGAAGAATCAAGGGTGATGCTCTCCTTGTCGTCAACGTCCAGCTGATCCGCGATAAGATCCTTTACCTTTTCAAAAATGTCCATAAGTTACCTCCTATATTTTGCGGCAGATTTCCGCGTTTTCAAGTTATATTATAAATCAAATCCAAAAAATAATCAATAGTCAAACCGAAAAAAAACCGGGTAAAAATTACCAAATTTATTCGGTGAACATACCGATTTTTCTAAATTTTTGATAACGCCGCTCTAAAAGCTCGTTTTTGTCGACCTTTTTAAGCCGCGAAACCGCGTCGACAAGATACTCGTAAATGCTGTCCGCGACCTGCGCGGGTGCGTTTTGAGCGCCGCCCTCTGGCTCCTTTATGATTTTGTCGCACACGCCGAACCTTGTCAAATCGTCGGCGGTGATTTTGAGGATCTCGCACGCTTCCTTTTCCTTCGAGCCGTCCTTCCAGAGGATAGACGCCGCGCCGCGCGGGGAAATTACGCTGTAAAGCGAGTTTTCGAGCATCGCGAGCTCGTCGCAGACTGCCATTGCAAGCGCACCGCCGCTTCCGCCCTCGCCGAGGATTATCGAAATAACGGGCGTGTTCAGCGTCATAAACTCATAGAGATTTCGCGCTATCGCCTCGCCCTGACCGCGCTCCTCCGCCTCAATTCCGCAATAAGCGCCGGGAGTGTCGACGAAGCAGATCACGGGTCTATGGAATTTCTCTGCCTGCTTCGCCAAGCGAAGCGCCTTTCGATAGCCCTCGGGGTGCGGCATCGAGAAGTTGGTCTTTTTGTTCTCGTCCAAATCGCGCCCCTTTACCTGCGCCAAAACCGTCACCGCCGTGTCCGACAGATACCCTATCCCGCCGATTATCGCCGCGTCGTCGCCGTAATATCTGTCCCCGTGGAACTCCATAAACCGCGTGAATATCGCGGGGATATAATCGTTCACCGTAGGGCGGCCCTTGCCGTGAACTATAGCCATTCTGTCCCAAGCCGTTAAATTACTCATCTTAGCTCCTTATTTAAATTAAAATTTCAAAATTCCCTCACCGCTGCTCCGGTCGCTTCGCTCCCTCTGCAGCGCCGAGGGAACCGGTCAAAATTTTGCTTGCGCAAAATCTTGACACTTTTTGAAATTTACTTGCCGCCGTTACGTTGCTCTGGTCGACACTTTTTGAAATTTCACACTTCGCTTGTTTTGCGGTTCCGATCGGTACGCGCTTGATTGCGCCGCCGTAAGCTGTTTTACGCTGCGTCAGCTCAAATAACAGCTCAGCTGCTCCAAACCGTTCAGTCTTTCAATATCCTTTGCGGAATGAAACATCGTTTCCACAAACTCCGCGACCCGCAGATTTGGAAAACTTTCCAAAAACGAGAAATCCGAAAACTCCAAGCCGTTTATCCGCAGCACCTCAACGCCCGTGAAAAGCGTGATATCGCGCCAAGTATTTTGCGCAACGCCATCATACCAAGCGTCAAACTCGTCATCATTATCGTGCTTCTCATAATACCGCTCACGCAAAAGGCTCTCGGAGAAATCGCTCCAAAGCCTCTTTGCCTCGCGGGAGGACACATATTTCATCCAATCCTTGTCCTCACGCGTAAGCCCGAACATAAATATCCTAACGTCCGACGTATTGTCCTTGAACTTTTCAACCAGCCTCGCAATATCGCCGCCGCGCAGACACAAATACCACTCGTCGCCGCCTTCGCTGTCAACGAACGGCTTTGGCTGCTGCTCTACCGACGCTTCGATAAAGAAATTGTTGTCAAAGCTCTCGCCTATCGAAAGATACTTCACCCGCGCCAGATCGGAGGTTTCGAGCTCGTCCTTGCCAAACAGCTTTTGAACCGCCTTTTCAACCCATTTCTGCGAAAACTCAACTTTCATTCTTGTACTCCCACTTGAAAATCGTCCCCGAAAGCGGACTTTCGCCGTTCTCCATTATATTGTCGATGATCTGTTCCAGTCCCTTAATCTGCTCCTCATTATCGGCAGCCGCCGTCACCATCATATCGCGAGCCGGAACCGCGAAATAAAAATCGCCTTTGTACTGCTCGCCGATAGTGTTCATAACATTCAGCAGAAGTATGCTGCTCGCCTCGAAATTTCCGCCGCAGATAACTCCCCAGCCGCCGTAGTTCGCTTGCTGTATCCTGAACTCAACGTCGTTCCACAAATTTCTGCACGCTATCCCGTACAGCTCGTCCTCGGTCATACCCTCGGACAGCATCGAATACTGCGCCATTGTAAAGCGCTCGCCCGTATCAAAAACGTAAAACACCCCGACGTCCTCTCCGAAAACGTGCCACGGAATGTCGCCGCCTATCGGGTATCGTCTGCCCTCTTGACCGTTTTGAGCGAACGCCGTGATGTACTGCGTTTCTCCGTCGCTCGCAACGGACTTTATCCAAGGATAGACCTTGTTCATATCAAGCATTGCGGCTCACCTCGCGGTCGTTTCTTTTGGAAACCCGTGCAATTTAAGAACATTCGACAGCGCCTTTCGCATCATTCCGCGCTCTACTATCATATCCACAAAGCCGCAGTCAAACTGGAACTCGGCGCTCTGGAAGTCGTCGGGGAGGCGCTGGCGGATCGTGTCTTGAATTACTCTGCGCCCCGCGAAGCCGATAAGCACCTTAGGCTCGGCAATGATAATATCACCGAGGCTCGCGAACGACGCCTCAACGCCGCCCGTTGTCGGGTCTGTGAGCACCGTTATGTACAAGCCGCCCGCGTCGCTGTGGCGCTTTACCGCGCCGCTTGTTTTCGCCATTTGCATAAGAGAAATAATTCCCTCCTGCATTCTCGCGCCGCCCGAAGCCGTGAACATAACGACGGGCAAGCCGCGCTCTGTCGCGTACTCAAACGCCCGCGTTATCTTCTCACCGACGACGCTGCCCATACTCGCCATCATAAAATGGCTGTCCATAATTCCGAGAACGCACCGATAGCCGCGTATCGTACACTCGCCCGTGACGATCGCCTCGTTTGTTTCGCACTGGCGCTTCATACTCGAAACCTTTTCCTCGTATCTCGGGAAACCTATCGGGTTCAGCGACTGAAGCTCGCGGTCGAACTCGCGGAAGCTGCCTGTGTCAACGGTGAGCTCCAGCCGCTCCTGCCACGTCAGCCGCGCGTGGTAATTGCACTTCGGGCAGACCTTGATCGCCCGCTCGAACTCCTCATTATAAACAACATTGCCGCATCTCGGGCACTTAAACAGCAAATTCTGCGGAATTTCGACGCTTTTGCCCTTGTTATTTGAATTAGAGGTCGGGCGCGAATCGTCCACGAACCGATTTTTAACGACCTTGAAGAGATCTTCTATTGAAGCCATTTTTACTCCCCCGATTGTTTATTTTTCTGTTTCTCCCCGAAGCCGTTTGTTCAACCGCGCCGCAGGCAGGGAGAAACGGGATAATCAAATATAATCAGCCTTCCATAATATCCGTTCTGTTGAGGAAGCCGTTGTCGAACTCGCCGCGCTCGAAGCACTCATTTCTCAGCAATCTCAGGTGGAAATCAATATTTGTTTCCACGCCGTCGATTATGAACTCCGACAACGCTACGCGCATTTTCGAAACCGCGTCATCCCTGTTCTCGCCCTTGACAATGAGCTTCGCTATCATACTGTCGTAAAACGGCGGAATTTCATAGCCCGCGTAAACGGCGCTGTCAATTCGCACGTTGAAGCCGCCGGGAACGTGTATCGAGCGTATCGTTCCGGGACACGGACGGAAGCCGTTTTTCGGGTCCTCGGCGTTTATTCTGCACTCAATAGCGTGACCCGTCACCCTAACGTCGTCCTGCGTGAACCACAGCTTTTCGCCGCCCGCTATTCTTATCTGCGCCTTTACAAGGTCGATGCCCGTTACGAACTCCGTCACGGGGTGCTCGACCTGAATTCGCGTGTTCATTTCCATAAAGTAGAAATTCCTGTCCTTGTCGACAAGGAATTCTATCGTGCCCGCGTTGCGATAGCCGCACGCCTTTGCCGCCGCGACTGCCGCCGCGCCCATTTTCGCACGGAGCTCCTCCGTCATGATCGGGCTGGGGCTTTCCTCAAGTACCTTTTGGTTACGCCGCTGGAGCGAGCAATCGCGCTCGCCGAGATGCACGACATTCCCGTAATTGTCCGCCAGCAGCTGCACCTCGATATGGCGCGGGTCTACGACGAATTTCTCAATATACAGATCGCCGTTGCCAAAGCAAGACAAAGCCTCCGCCTGCGCCTCGGCGAACTTCGCCTCAAGCTCCTCCTCGGTGTCTACTCTGCGAATTCCGCGTCCGCCGCCGCCCGCGGTGGCTTTAACCATAACAGGATAACCGATTTCTCGGCAGAGCTTCTTCGCGGCTTCGATATCGGGGACGATTCCGTCCGAGCCGGGAATTACCGGCACGCCTGCGTCTATCATTGTTTGGCGGGCGCTCGCCTTGTCGCCCATGCCGTCCATTGTTTCGGGAGTAGGACCGATAAACGTAATCCCGCATTTGTCGCAAAGCCGCGCGAAATCCGCGTTCTCCGACAAAAAGCCGAAGCCGGGATGAAGCGCGTCCGCGCCAGTCACCTCGCACGCCGCGATTATCGCCTTTGTATTGAGATAGCTGTCCCTTGAGGGCGCGGGGCCTATGCAAATCGCCTCGTCCGCTATCTGCGCGTGGAGCGCGGCTTTATCCGCGGTGGAATACACCGCGGCGGTTTTTATCCCAAGCTCGCGGCAGGCTCTCATAATTCGTATCGCTATTTCCCCGCGATTTGCGATAAGTATTTTATTGAACATTTTTATACGCTCCCGAATATTTTTTTAGGTTAAAATCTCGCCGAGTTTGCTTTTTGGGGGCATCTTCCCGCCGAGCTTACGCGATTTTATTCAGCCTTAGGTTCCGCCACGGCGAAGCTGATTTCCGCGGTGACTACCTTTTTGCCGTTCACCTTAGCTACCGCCTTGCCGAAGCCTATCGCGCCCTTCTGGTCGGTCATCGTGACGCTAAGCTCCAGCGTGTCGCCGGGGAGCACCTGCCCTCTGAACCTTGCCTTGTCTATCCCAGCGAAAAACGCGATTTTCCCCTTGTTTTCGGGGAGCGACAGCGCGCAAACCGCACCCGCCTGCGCCAACATCTCTATCATCAGCACGCCGGGGGTCACGGGCTGACCCGGGAAATGCCCCTTGAACCAGTATTCATCGGGCTTCAAGTATTTCTTTGCCGTAACCGAAACGCCGGGCTCCAGCTCCGTCACCTCGTCGATAAGCAAAAAATTTGATCCGGTCACTTCTTATCATCCAGCTGATGCTGCATTATGGTTTGTGCGAG
>CAYSHU010000068.1:0-10969 GCA_964430965.1 uncultured Ruminococcus sp.
GGCAAGGGCAGAATGATCCTTATCGAAGGCGAAATGCAGACGCGGCAGTACACCGACAAGAACGGCAACTCCGCGACTTGGTATGAGGTGATCGCGGATAACATATACTTCACCGGGGAGAAAACCACGCGGCAAGAGCCTCCGGCGGAGCTTCCGCCCGAACCGCCCGCGCCGAGCTCAAGCTCTCAGACCGAGCAGACCGCTCCGGGAGCGGCGGTACAAGCGACATACGGCGATGAATCGGACGACTATCCATTTTGAAATTTCGGAGGAATGTAAATGATACTTATAAAAGGCAAGCGGACAAAGCTAGAGGGCGATACTCGAATTCTTATGGCAGAGTCGGCAAGAGCCCTTTATGCATTAATTGATGCGCAGGCGACAGCATCCGGAAAGTCATTTGTAGAGACAGCGGAGTGAATGATAGCACTGATTGCCAATACAGTTCTGAAAGCTAATGAGGCAAAGGAAGGAGAAGCTACATGAAAAAGCTGATAGCATTATTTGTATTGATATTCGTGATCGCGATCCCGCTGATAATGCTGAAAGCGGAGCGCGACGCGCAAAAATCAGCCGAACACCCCGTTGTAAGAGCGCGGCATATCGAAGTCACGGCGAGCGGCGGAACGCCCGCCAAGAGCGTTGACATCACGCCGACTTACACGACGCAGGAGTGCATAGCGGCGATAAACGCGGGATACGAGCAGAATTGGGAGAGAGAACAGGAGAGAGTACCGAAAGCCGACGCTCGCGCCGTCCGCTACGAAATCTCGGACGATGAGCGGCGGGAGATCGAGCGCATCGTGGCGAGCGAGGGCGGTTATTGCGGTTATGAGTTCCAAGCGCTTGTGGCGCTGTGCATACTTAACGGCGCGGAAAGCGAAGGACTTCGGCCCTCGGAGCTGTTCGCGCGCGGCGATTTCTGGCTGACGCACGACGTGGCTCCGACAGAGACCACAAAGCAAGCGGTCTCGGACGTTTTCGACTTCGGGATATTTCCGACGACGGAGCCAGTCAGATATTACTACAACCCGAACTTCTGCCAAAGCACAATGCACGAGAGCTTCTGCTATGTGCTGACGTGCTGCGATTGCAGATTCTTCAAGGATTGGGAGTGATGAAGTGCTGATAGAAAATAAGTGGGTAGTATACGACGGCAAGGACGACGTGTATTATACCGGCGATAACGACAGCGGCGATCCTGTTCTGGAGAGCCTTAACAGCCGCGTCCGCACATACAAAAACGAAAAGGGCGCGAAAGGCGCGATAAGGCACATTGAGCATTCCGGCAGTGAGCGCGTGGAGTTCTGCGAGCTTAAGGCGGTGTACATAGAGCGTCAGGAAGTCCTTGACGTTCCCGAGGACACAAAGGACAACGCTTCGGACAAGCCCGGACAAGCTCCATGCGAGCCGCCCATACTCAAAAACGACGGAAATTGGGTCATCATCGACGGCTTCGGTCGGATCAAGTACGTGAAAAAGCTCACGACAGGCGTGCCGTTTTTCGGCGTGATAGATGAAAACGGCGATCTGCGCGGCTTCGGCTTTGACGAGCTGGCAGCGTGGATCTGGTACAGCGACCGCCGCCGCGACGTTGGGATCGGGCTGATAAAGAGCAGAGCTCCCAGCAGCGTCGGGAAAGGCAGGTGAACGGGAAATGAAATGCCCTGTGTGTGGCAACCAACTCCGTCCAGCAGTGAAATGCGGAAGATACAATGCACTGATATGCCAAACGCATTGCAGCGAGAACGGCGGCTGTGAGTATTTCAGCGAAACTGAAACATCTCTATGGCAATGCTATTACCGCGAAAGAATCATCGAGCGGTGGAAAGCCGAAGCACAGGCGCTCGGCATCGGCGCGAACGAACTCGACATATAAAAAAATCCTCGCCGAAGCCGGCGAGGAAAGGGAAAGTGAAAGATTGGTTTTGCATTCGACTGCAAAACTTAAACCCTATAAATATTATATCACTTTCCCGTGAAAAAGTCAATAGTTTTTTGAAAAAAATCGCGGCACATTGCCGCGTAACGGGCTTGTAATGAGTATTAACTTCTCGACCGTTTGAGAGGAAAATCGCTCTTAGGCTCATTCAAAAAACCACCACACCATGTGTGAATGATTTTTCTTTTTGCTTCTTTTTCTTTTTTCTAAAAAGAAAAAGAAGCTGAGACTGTTTTTGATAGGGAAAGTGAAAACATGAGGAAACACACGTTTATAAGGGAAAAGTCCCTTAGTCGGCATAACTGCCGATACAAGGAAGTGGACTGGTACGAGTACTCCGAGGAGGAGCAGCAGGCGGTGAAAATGCCGCGGCGCACCCGCGCGAGGGCTTCTCCGCCGAAGATCAAGAACCTGAACGACGCAAATTCGAGACGGAATTACCGATGGCTGTTTCACAACAACTTCGGCGCGGGTGATTTTATGATAACTCTCACGTTCAAAAATGTAACGTGCAAGCAGCAGTCGCAGCGGGAGTTCAGAAACTTCGTGAAGCGGGTGAGGCGTCTTTACGAACGAAAAGGCGCGGTGCTGAAATATCTTTACGTATATGAAGGGAAGTGCGCCGGGACGCGTCCGCATTATCACGTTGTGATCAACGCCGCGCCCGGGATATCAAGCGACGAGACCGTGAAGCTCTGGCAGTTGGGTTATACCAATACGCGAGTGCTCCAGCCGGACGACAGCGGGTTGTGCGAGGCGATGTGCGAGTATCTTGCAAAGGAGCAAAAGCACGCCTCGAAGTACGAGCGCAGCTGGAACGGCTCGGCGAACCTCAAACGCCCCGACGAGATCACCGACGATAACGCGGTATCGCGCAAGCGTATGCGGAAGCTCCGGGACGCGGCGAGAAACGACGAGGTCAAGCGGTATCTGGAGCGAATATATATCGGGTGGATCGTCTTGTCGGCGGAGGTCGGCACAAACGAGGTCACCGGGCGACCATACGCGCATATCCGAATGATACGCCGCGAGCGGTACGGGCATTACATAAAGCTGTACAAGGCGGTCAAGGGCAAATCTCCGCCGAATAGCCTTAAAAGCCGTTCGAGCGGCGGTTAGCGAAGAAAATCAAAGGGAAAAGTGAAGATTTCAATGAAATTTGCGTGTTTTATCGCTGCGGATTAGCCTAAAATGCGATACGAGCGGATTTTGTTGGAAGTGTGGAAAGGAAAACCGAAATGAAAGATAAAACAAGAAAAATACTGGGAACGCCGGAAACGTCGTTTCACAAGCGCACGCTTGCATACATAGAACCTCTGCTTACCGAGATGAACGAGGAGGATATAGAGGGCAAGAAGCTGACGCTTGAGGGCTGCTGGAAAAGCTGCCATCAAAAGGGCCGCAAGCTTGCAAAGGACGGCTGCGCGGATATAAGCGAGGAGCAGGAGCGCACGTGGGTTCGGGAATACTTCGGCATAGAGGGAGCGGCGGAGGCCGTACCGCCGAAAGAGCCGCTGAAGCTCTCCGGGGAGAACGCACCGAGGCTCGATTTTGATCTTGACAGCCTCTTTGATTAAGGAGGCGGGCGTATGAAAAAGTATTCGGAGTTGATAAAGCTGCCCGTAAAATACCCCACAAAATCCGATCAGAAAGCATTTAAAGATGAAAACCGTTCTCTTGATAGATACCGTAAGAAAGAGTACATCGTCACGGCGTCGGTCGCGGAGGAAACCTTGATTGTTGATATTTTCGAGCAGGGCGCAAAGACATCTTGGCTCGTTTTCCGGCACTTTTATGACAAGACCGATAAAAAGTATGTTACACAAAAGGTTGATAAGGGGAAGAAGGGCACGGGCGCGATTTACACATATTGCTGGGACGGCTTGAGCGTATATGCGGACGGCGTGGAGAAAATCATTTTGGATTATCTCGGTGCTGAGGACGTTTTGACCGGGCTTCAGGCGATAAACAAAGAGGAACAAAAAATCCTCGGCGCAAAGCGGCAGGAACGCTACGACAAGATAACGAAGATCATCGACGCACGAATGGCTGTGATCCCGGACAAGCCTCCCGCGGAGTTTTTCGACTGGATACGCGATACCGTGTATTTAAACGCACGATATTTCATATACACCCGCGATCCGAAGGCGAAGGAACAGAGCGGCAGATGTACATTCTGCAAAACATACTTTTCCGCGCCCGCCAAGAACGGCAAAACGACTGTATGCCCCGAATGCGGCTCGATCCTTCGGTGCTGTTCAAAAGGCAGATGCGGAGATGAGATAGATCACTGGAATAATGTTTCCTATGTCGAGCGTGTTACCGATACCGACGGTAAACCCGCAATAGTGGAGCGTGTTTTCTATACAAAATTCACAATAAGGAATATACGACGTTGGGAAACGGCTTTACATTCGGAGTTATATACAAGCGAAGTAGAGCGGCGGTTTTACAATCCCGATAACGAGTTTACGAGTAAAAGCAACGAAGCGGGTGAGTATCATTACTACGAAGATGTCTTTTTACAGTCCAACGAGGAGCGCTGGTGCTCGAACAATCAAGGTAATCCGATTTGGCGCGGCGGCATTTCGGTATATCCGGACAATCTGAACAACATCGTCGGGAGTACTGACTGTCAGCTGAAGAACGTTGAGATATCGGTCGTCGCCCGAAACGTTACGGGGAGTTTCTCGAAGCTTTATACTGTTTTAAAGAAAGTCCCGGCAATCGAAAATCTTGTGAAACAGGGGCTGACAAATCTGGCAAATGAAGTGCTGAACTCTTGTGACGTTTATTACGGACAGTGCAATTTCTATAACAGCGACTTCCGAAAGCATATCAAACCCGATGGAAGATCCGCGGCGGAGTTCCTCTGTGTAAGCCGCCCGGAGGTCGTGCGGTTCGCGGAAATAAACGTAACCTCGCGGGAGTATAGCATTTATATGGAGGCAAAGGAAGCGTTCGAAACGGCAGAGCTTGGCGACATTCACGCATTATGCGCCGAGTATGACGAGTGCGACGACAACGCGCTAATCGAGATTATGCGATATGGCGTAAGACCGCAAAAAATCGTGTCGTACCTCGCAAAGCAAGAAAGGCTCCGCAGGAGTGATGACAGCCTGGCAATAACGTTCCGAGATTATCTCAAAGTGGCAAAAAGGCTGTATGGCAGTCTGAACGCCGATACGCGGTACCCCGCAGACCTTGTCAAGGAGCACGACCGCGTCACGGTACTGTATAATGAACAAAAGGACGCCATACATGCGAATATGCTTGCGAAGCGCGTGAAGCTGCTTGAAGCCCTTGACTTTTCGGATAAGGATTTCACAATATTTCCGCTGCGGACCGCAGACGATTTTATAAATGAGAGCAAACTGTTAAAGCACTGTGTAAAGACGTATATAACTCAATGCTCCGAGGGCTGTACAAACATATTTGCTCTTCGCAGGACATCCGAGCCGGAAAAGCCGTATTTCACGGTGAATATCGCGAATGACGGTCATCTGATCCAAAACCGAGGGTTGGGAAACTGCGCCCCGCCGGAGGAAGTAAAGCGTTTCGTGAACAAGTGGCTTAAAATCGTAAAAAAGAAACTAATTGAAATGTCGCTCGTCCCGGGCGTTACGATAAAGCCGAAAACGGTAAATCAATTCAGAATAGGAGCGTAAACTATGGAACTCACAAAAGAAGTAAGGTCAAAAGCACAGGAACTGAACAGTCGCATAATCGCGAATGCGCAAATTGCGGCGGAGAGCATTGTAAGGGTCGGTCAGGACTTGAAGATCATGCGTGACGAAAAGCTTTACAGCGCCCTCGGTTACGGCGATTTTGAGGAGTATTGCAAGCTCGAAGTCAAGATCGGACAGCGACAGGCATACAACTTTATCCGCTGCTTTGAGACCTACGGAAAACAGCTGACGGGATTGCAGCACCTCGGTATCACTAAGCTTACGGCAATGCTCGCTCTTGACAGCGAGGAGCGCGAGGAACTCATCGAGAGCGGAGCGGCGGAGGAGATGTCGGTGCGCGAGCTCGAACAGCGCGTCAAGGAGCTTCAATCCAAGTGCGAACAGCTGACGCTTGATCTCAGCGAGAAGTCCAAAGAGGAAAACAAGCTTGAGAAAATGCAAAACGAACTCGAGAAGGCAAAAGCGGAGCTTGCCGCTCAAAAGGACATACAGGCAAAGAAGGACGAGCGCATAAAAGAGCTTGAAGCAAAGCCCGTTGAGGTCGCGGTTGAAAAGCCCTCCAAGGCGGAGATCGCCGAGATCGAGAAAAAGGCTGCCGAAAAGGCGAAAAAAGCAGCTCAAAAATTGTACAAAAAGGACATGGACGAGCTCCGCGAAACAATGCACTCGAGGGAAGCCGCGGCTGTTAAGAAAGCAAGAGAGGAAAGCCTCGCCGAAATCGAGCGGCTGAAATCCGAAAACGCGGCTTTGCAGTCGAATGCAAAAAAAGCGCCGCCGACAAGCGAAAAGGAGCGTATCAAGATTTGCCTGGAAGAGGTCCAGCGGAATTTCAATGTTGCGCTTGAAACGATCGGCAAGCTCCCGGAAGAGGAGCGCGAGAAGGTTAAGGACAGGCTGAAAGCTATTGTTGAGAGAATGGGAGGGCTGCTGGAGTGAACGAGCATAGAGGACTTTGGCGCGGGAAACTGAAATATGACACTAAGCCCTATATGAAGGGAGAGTGGATAGAGGGGAATTATATACAACTTGACGATAATACGTCCGCAATACTTCCGCACATTTACGGGTATGGCGAAGTTGAGGTAATATCGGATACACTCGGCGAGTGTACGGGTTCGACCGACAAGAACAGCAAACTCGCATTTGAAGGCGATTTAGTAAAAGTTGAGTATATCGCCGCTATAGGAGTTATCAGATACGGCGAATACAGGCAGCCGTTTAACGAACACAATTCCACAAAGCATATAGGATTTTACATTGATTGGCTTGGAGAGAGCAACAAGGCATATCTTAGGGTGGACTTGGGGTATTGGTTGCAGATCGTGGAGATTATCGGCAATATCCACGACACCCCCGAGCTGATACAGAAAGGAGCGGCGGAATGATAAAGAAAAAGCGCGTCGCGGCACTCTGCAAATCAAAAAAACACTTGACGATGCAGACTCTGCGCGACAACACACAATGGATCGGCGACGGAGCCGCGATGTATATACTCGCGGGAATTGAGCCTATGTCGGCGGACAGCCTCGCTTCAATGCTGGATTACTCCGAGAAGGACATCGCCGCCATTAGCTTTACGGAGATACACGCCTCGGAAGAGCTGTTCAGCGATGAAAAAGGCAGTGACGTTCAGATTGAGAACCCGCCGAAGCGGGTGATAATCAAAGACGTGGAGTTTCTGATCTTTGAAACGGGAAATGACCTTATTTTCATAAACGGTGACTATTTAAAGCCGATAGTCACGGATGATCAGACAACATATCATATACGCACTTTATCGGACGGCGAAAATGTGCTGTGCGTGAAAAGGGCTTTTTGCCGGAGGCGGTGATCCTTGGCGTGAAATTTGACAACAGCGCGTTGGACGGGTGGTTTGATGATTTGGCCGGAATCATAACTTCAGTGCAAAACAAATATATGGCGCGTCGAGAGACTATGTCGGAAGAATCCGATATGCAGATGAGATTTGAGGAGGAGCAGAATGAGGGTATATGAGTTAATGACCGCACTATCGGAACTTCCAAGCGGAGCAGAGGTGTTTTGCACGGCGGCGCTCACGGTCAATGAGGTTGAAAGCGGGACGGTTATGGACTATGAGGATGAAGATAACATTCTTTACGAAGTTTCAAGACCTCTGGACAATCTCGATACGAATGGTAATAGGGTTTATTTGGGATTTTGAGGAGGGCTGAAAATGGCTAAATACATAGACGCTGACGCACTTAAAAAGGAATTACACCTGTTGTGCGACAAATACAATGTCAGTTTTGGCGGAGAGAGTAAAGGCTTTGGTGCGGAGCTTGCAACGATCGCCGATAAGCTGCCCGCCGCCGACGTTCGCCCTGAAAGGCACGGGCAGTGGATTGAAGACGGAGATTATCAAATTTGTTCCGAGTGTGGAGAAGAACACGCTTGGGAAGATTTTCGTGCTTCGTACTGTGATGTATGCGGCGCGAAGATGGACGGAAAGGAGAGCAAAGACAATGGCTGAATACATAGAGCGTGAAAAGGTATATAAAATGCTGAACGCTTTGGGGGGCTGCGGTGCAGAACCCGAAAACTGGTCGGACGGCTGGGATAAGGCAATAGACACGGCAGTTGCTGAGCTGAACCAAATACCCGCCGTCGACGTTCGCCCCGAAAGACACGGCAGAAACATAACAGACATGAATCCTGTCGATGAGTTCATTTGCTCGGAATGCGAATTTGTCATGCGAGATACTTCGGGCTATGATGGTGAGGAAGAAGTCAAATACGAATTTGAATTAAAGTTTTGCCCAAAATGCGGCGCAAAAATGGACGGAAAGGACGGTACATCACAATGATACACGCATTAAAGATTTTCCCCGAATACTTCAATAAGGTTATTTCGGGCGAGAAAACGTTTGAAATACGCAACAACGACAGAAATTTTCTTGTCGGCGATTATATCGCATTGAACGAATTTACAAGTGAAAGCGGATACACGGGGCGAAGCGCACTGTACCGCATAACATACGTTGCTGGGCACGGTCATCCGCCTGTGGCACTGCCGGAGGGGTACGTTATTTTGGGAATTCATCCGTGTGTTTTCAATGAAATAGGCAGTTTGCAGTATCCAACCGTAACAGCATCGTTTGAAAAGCGCGGACAGATCAAGTTTTGAGGAGGACACAAAATGAACATAATCGCCATAGACACAGAAACCACGGGCTTGAACCCGAACGAGGACGAGATCATACAGTTCTCGGCGGTGGATATGCAGGGTCACGCGCTGGCGGACTTCCTGATCAAGCCGATCTTCCACGAGCGGTGGAACGAAGCCGAGAAGATCAACGGCATATCTCCCGCGGCGGTCAAGGACTGCCCGCCGCTCACCGACAGGAAAGCGAATATAGAAAGTCTGCTGAACGGCGCGGATCTGATCATCGGATACAACATTCAATTCGATCTTGACTTCCTCGCGAGCGGCGGCATTGAGCTGCCCGACGCGGAAACGCTCGACATCAAGAGGATCTTCGAGAGTATCAAGAACGAGATCGCCAAGGACGGCATTTCGCGCAAGTGGCAGTCGCTCGTAACCTGCGCCGCATATTACGGCTACGACTGGAACGGCAAACCGCACGACAGCCTCGCCGACGCGCGGGCGACGATGTTCTGTTTTCAGAAGATGTTCGGTCTAATCTGAAAACAATTATGGGAGCGCAAACCACCATTTAATGTAAGGAGCTATCAATGACAAAACAACAGCTTGAACAAATCTACTATACGGCGCGAGCGCTTCAAATGTGGGAGCGCGAGCTGGAGCGTTTAAAAGCCCGCTCGCTCGTAAGCTCTCCTCGGCCGCATATCAGCTCCGGCGGCGGTATATCGAATCCCACTGCACAAAAGGCCGAGCGCTTAATTTCTCTTGAGGATAAAATTCGGGAGTTAAAGGACAAGCTCCAGACCGAGCGGGACGAGGCGGTTCAGTACATTTTGACAATACCCAACAGCGTCACGCGTATGGTGGTATATTATCGCTGTGTGAGCCTTATGAATTGGCGGCGCGTGGCTTACGAGGTCGGCGGCGGAAATACAGAAGAGAGCGTTCGCAAGATATACACACGGTTTTGCGATAAGTTATAAAGTTGTCCGTTTTGTCCGTTTTAGGTGTGGTATAATGGTATTATGGAGTTTAGGTTAAAACGATACTGTCCCAAATGCGGGAAAATACACGAGGGACGCTGTAAGTGCAGGAACATAAGCGGCGAGCGCAACTCTCAAGCGGACAAGTTCAGAAACACGCAGCTATGGAAGCGCACCGCGAAAGCAATTCTCGAACGCGACTTCCATTGCTGTCGAGTGTGTCTTGCGGCGGGGATACTCACCAACCGCGGCTTGTCGGTGCATCATATCGTACCGTTAGCCGAGGACTACGAGCGGAGGCTTGACGAGAGCAACCTCATTACGCTGTGCCGATTCTGCCACGCCAAGGCAGAGTGCGGCGGAATATCGCGGGCGCGGTTGTTCGGGCTGGCGAGCATACCCCCCGAGGGGGTGTCCTTTGAATAATCGCTCGCCGTGACATCAGACGGCCCCCTCGGTAAACAAAATGTTCCCTAAATGGCGATTTTGAGGAGGTGAGGAAGTGGGCAGACCATCAAAGCCGGTGGCGACTAACCGAAAGCACTTGACTTCCGCGGAGAAGGAACAGCGCGAGCACTATGAGCAGGCGCTTCTGTCGGGGAAGAAGATTTCCGAGAGAAAGCGCGTTCGCGCGGACGCGGTCGCTCACGGTGAGTATCGGCGCGTGGTCGCGCTTATGCGGGCGATCGGCAAGGACGACGCGCTCTATTCCGAGCAGATCAACCGCTATGCCGAGCTGCACTCCGAGGAGGAGTTTTACAAAGACCTCGCCGCCGATCTTCGCGGTGAGCTTTCCGAACTGTCGCGGCTCTCAAAAGAGGTCACGGCGGCGGTCGGGCAGATCGCCGATGTTCGAGACGAGCTGGACGAAGACGGGGCGAAGGCGCTTGCCGAGAGCGTTGCGGCAGTTACTGAGGCACTTGCAGAGCTGATGAAGCGCCGCGGTGATCTGCTCAAGCAAATCTCCGACGCGGATCTCAAGATCAAACAGAAGCGCGAGGCCAAGCTCGCCATAGAGCGCGAGAACTGTATGAGCGTGTCCGCCGCGCTGCGGACTATCCCGAAGGACGTACACAAGGACGAGGACGACGAGCTGCTTAAGATTTTGAGGGAATAAGTTCGGGTTGACATTTGGGGATTTTTGTGGTATAATGAGGAAAATATTTCTTTTTTGGGTACAAATGGTGAAGTTGACCCAAAAACAATGGGATATACAAGTGAGTGGAGATAT
>CAYSHU010000069.1:0-10779 GCA_964430965.1 uncultured Ruminococcus sp.
TGCGGAATTCTACGAGCGCGCGGGCTACGTAAAAACCCTCAACGGAAACGAGGGCTCAGTCACCGTAATCGGCGCGGTGTCGCCGCAGGGCTCCGACTTCTCCGAGCCCGTAACGCAGAACACCAAGCGCTTTGTCCGCTGCTTCTGGGCGCTGGATAAGTCGCTGGCTTACGCGCGTCACTATCCCGCAATCGACTGGAACCAGAGCTATTCGGAATATATCGAGGATTTGAGCGCGTTCTACAACGAAAACGTAAGCTCCGATTTTATGAGCCTTCGGCAGGAAATCTCGAACATACTCCAGGAGGAAACCAAGCTGATGGAGATCGTAAAGCTAATCGGCGCGGACGTTCTTCCCGACGACCAGAAGCTGACGATAGAAACCGCGAGAGTTGTCCGCGTCGGATTTTTGCAGCAGAACGCCTATCACAAGGACGACACCTACGTTCCGCTTGAAAAGCAAATGCTGATGATGCGAGTAATAACGCGGCTTTACAATAGCTCGCTCGACGCGCTGAAAAACGGCGTGATGCTGTCGGATATTCTCGCGACGGGATTATTTGAGAAAGCGGTCAAGATAAAATACGACATTCCGAACGACAGGCTGAATATGTTTGACGTATATTTAAAGGAAATCGATGAAAAAATCGGCGCTTTAGCCGTAATGGGAGCGTGACAACGATGAGCTTGCAGTATGTAGGACTTAAAGATATTAACGGACCGTTGATTGCGCTTGAGGGCGTTTCGGGCGTGGCGTATGACGAGATCGCGCGAATTCGCTTGAACGACGGCGGATCTGAAACAGAGCGCATCGGGCGCGTTGTCGAGCTTGAGGGCGACAGAGCCATTCTTCAGGTGTTCGAGGGCACAAACGGCATTTCGCTTGAAAACACGCGGACTATCTTTTCGGGAAAGCCGCTTGAGATACCACTCGCGACGGAAATGCTCGGCAGAGTGTTCAGCGGCGCGGGAAAGCCTATCGACGGGCTTGGCGCGGTGTTCCCCGAAAAAATGGGCGACGTAAACGGACAGTCCCTCAACCCGGTAGCGCGGCAGTACCCGCGAAACTACATTCACACGGGAATTTCCTCGATAGACGCGCTGATGACGCTTATAAGAGGGCAGAAGCTCCCGATCTTCTCGGGCTCGGGACTTTCACATAACAAGCTCGCGGTGCAGATCGTTAAACAAGCGAAGCTCACGGGAGAGGGAAGCGGCGATTTCGCGATAGTGTTCGCGGCAATGGGCGTTCAGAACGACGTCGCGGATTACTTCCGCCGTTCGTTCGAGGAAACGGGCGCGTCGGAGCGCGTTTGTATGTTTCTCAACCTGTCAAGCGACCCGATAATCGAGCGCTTGCTCACTCCGCTTTGCGCCCTGACGGCGGCGGAATATCTCGCGTTCGAGAAGAATATGCATATTCTTGTAATAATGACGGACATGACAAGCTATGCCGAGGCGCTTCGCGAGTTTTCGAGCTCCAAGGGCGAGATTCCGGGGCGCAAGGGCTATCCGGGCTATCTGTACTCAAACCTCGCGTCGCTGTACGAGCGCGCGGGCGTAATTGAGGGAAGCACGGGCTCGGTTACGCAGATACCGATCCTCACGATGCCGAACGACGACATCACGCACCCGATTCCCGACCTCACGGCGTACATCACCGAGGGACAGATAGTTTTCGACCGCGATTTAGACCAGCGCGGCGTTTATCCCGGCTTGTCCGTTCTGCTTTCGCTGTCGCGTCTGATGAAGGACGGCATCGGCGAGGGCTACACACGCGCCGACCATGCCGCCGTTTCCAATCAGCTTTTCGCGGCATACGCAAAGGTTCAGGACGCGCGAAGCCTCGCCTCCGTAATCGGCGAGGAGGAGCTTTCCGACACCGACCGCGCCTATATGCGCTTCGGGCGGCTGTTCGAGGATAATTTACTCAATCAGGGCTTCGATGAAAACCGCTCTATGGACGAAACGCTGGAGCTTGGCTGGGATTTGCTTTGCACCCTCCCGAAGAACGAGCTCGACAGAATTGATGAAAAGCTCTTGAACGAGAAATACGATACCGAAAGAGCGGCAAGGTTCTAACAGCATCGGCGTGCTTTCCCCGTCTGAGGCGGGGAAAGCACGCCGAAAAAATAAAAGGTGATAGAATGGCAGAACAGATTTTCCCAACTAAGGGCAACTTAATAAAGTCGCGCCGGCAGCTTAAGCAGGCGCAGCTTGGCTATGAGCTTATGGACAGAAAGCGCAATATTCTCGTGCGGGAAATGGTTTCGCTGACGGACGAGGCAAAGCGGCTTCTCGCGGATATCGAGCAAACGTATTCCGCGGCGTACAGCGCGCTGGAGTACGCGAACATCTCGCTCGGCGTGGTGAGCGACTTAGCAAGGGCGATCCCCGTCGAGCAGTCGCTGAGCCTCGCGACGAGAAGCGTAATGGGCGTGGAGCTCCCGCGGCTGGAGGCGGACATCAAGCCCGCCGACCGCCCCGTTTACGCGCTCGGCAGCACCAACTCCGCATTCGACCACGCGTATATCTGCTTCAACAGAGCAAAGGAGATAACGGTGCGCCTTGCCGAGGTTGAAAACGGCATTTATCGCTTAGCAGTCGCGATAAAGAAAACGCAAAAGCGCGCGAATGCCCTCAAAAACATAATGATACCGCGCTTCCGCGAGCAGGTGCATTTCATCACCAACGCGCTGGAGGAAAAGGAGCGCGAGGAGTTTTCAAGGCAGAAGGTCATCAAGCGGCGAAAGACAACATTATAATACAATAAGCTCCCCGATCCGGGGAGCTTTTTGATAGTAAGTTTGTCAATAATAAGTGTTGCAGGAAGCAAACTTTACGTGTAAATCAACAAATATCGGCACAATATTTTGTTTAAAACCCCAAAGTTTTTACCCCTTGCGCAGGATACTGACATCTTGCGCAAGGGGTACTTGAAAAACACACCAAAGTATGGTAGAATGACATTAACATAAATTTTAGGAGGTCTATTATGAAAACTTTAAAACTTGGTATTTTTTCGGGATTGCTTGCGGCAACGGTGTTGTTTGGAAGTAGTGGTGCTCAAACGCTTGCTATGGCGGAAACGCAGGAATCTGCGCCTGCAAACGACTTGCAAAGCTGCGCCGAAAACATCAAAAGAATTTACAAGGAAAGGTATCCCGATAATGATGATGTTATTGACGAGATCGTTGATATCCTTTCGGCAGATGATGAATTTATCTACATCTTTGAAAACGAGGGTGCCAAAGCATTCCAGATCGTTGAAGATTCGTTGAGAGATGCGCTTGAACCCACGCCCGAACCGTATTATGCTGTTAATGGAGTATACAAATTGGCTTGCACGGTTCCTTATGTTATGCAAATTGAAAAATATTATTGCGGTCCTGCGTCAGTTTTACAGGCACTTATCGGAGCTGGATATCTTACTAACGAAAGCAATAATAAGAATTATGCAAAACAGAAAGACGTTGCGGATGCTCTTGAAACAACAGAGAAAGAAGGAACATATGTTTATAAGATAACCGAATATATGCAAGAGTATTATCAAAATATCTCTTCCAGTAAAAGTTATATATCAAAATGGTTTGATAGCGATACAAAAGGTAACGTAATTGGCTTTTTGACATATAGTCTCCAAAATAACGGTGCGCCAATCGTCAAAGTATCTGATACAAGTAAATTCAGATATTATAATAATGTGTCGCAGGCACACTATGTAACTGTCATAGAGGTTGATACCAACTCTAGGACCATCACGGTTATGGACCCGAATTACAGTCCTGGATTAGGCAACAAACATACTATAACTTATAACGAGATGCTTGAGCTTACAGAAGTTAGGGGAGGTCTGTGGATTTCAGTTTATGCTAATATTGGTGATTAATATACTTACACATAGCTTCGGAAGGACATCAAATATTTAACACTACAAATACTACTTGGAGGTTTCTATGAAAAAACCGCTCACATCATTTCTCGCACTAACGCTTATACTCACAAGCCTCACAGCCTGCAACAGCAGCACACCCGTTGACGAATCGAAAACGGAAAGCTCCAACGCCGAAAGCACCGTAATTTCAAGCACCGAAAGCACAACATCGTCGGTTGAAAGCACTGTCATCGAAAGCACCGACAGCACGTCCGATACCGCACCCGTTGAAAAGGTAGTAGGTATCTACGGCGAAACGGAAATACCCGATATTCATATCCATGACGACTATGACGGCAGGGCTATTTCCTATGAGGAAAGCGATCAGCTCGCGCTGGAGCAAAGCCTCGACAGTATGGTTTTTGAAACGCACACCTTCGGCGATTACACCGTGCGGCTTGTCGGCGACAAGGTGCGAACCGACAACGAGTATTTCCCGGGTTGCATTTACACGCAAAATTTGCGCGCCGAGTTTGAGAAGAACGGCGTATTGGTTGAGAATTGTACATCCGAGTATACTGAGTATGTTATTTTTATGTCGCAGTTCGCGAGGGAATACAGGCTGCTCCCCGAGAAAATAGGCACATATCTCGATTTTTACGAGCTTGAATATCCCGTGCTCGCGTTGAAGTATTATTACAAGGATTTCGGGATAACCGTGCCGCAAGCTCTGGAGTTCCTTGTGCTGCGCAACGATGCGGTTGACCATTCGCTACTTGGAACGTTTGACAAGGGTATCGGTATAGATTTACTTCACTATGGTGACATTCCACATTATCCACAGCTTCAGCTTCTCGATGAAGACGGACAATTGGGTATGTTAAGCTCATTCTCCGCCGACAGGTTCAGAATAGCCGACAGCAAAACCCTCATCGACGATGAGGCGGGCGTAAAATATACGTTCGATTTCGAGGGATATACCAAAGACGGACATCTTTATACAGCGGAGCGGATAAGCTGAACAAGGTCATCAAGCGGAGGAAAACAAGATTATAACACATTTTCTTGTCTTTTTGGAGGCAATTATGAAAAAACCACTCACATTATTTCTCGCACTAACGCTTATACTCACAAGCCTCACAGCCTGCAACAGCAGCGCACCCGTTGACGAATCGAAAACGGAAAGCTCCAAAGCCGAAAGCGCCGTAATTTCAAGCACCGAAAGCACAACATCGTCGGTTGAAAGCACCGTCATCGAAAGCACGACCAACACTTCCGATATCACGCCCGTTGAAAAGGTAGTTGGAATTTACGGCGAAACGGAGATACCCGATATTCATATCCGCGACGACAGCGACGGCAGGGCTATTTCTTACGAGGAGAGCGATCAGCTCGCGCTGGAGCAAAGCCTCGACAGTATGGTTTTTGAAACGCACACCTTCGGCGATTACACCGTGCGGCTTGTCGGCGACAAGGTGCGAACCGACAACGAGTATTTCCCGGGTTGCATTTACACGCAAAATTTGCGCGCCGAGTTTGAGAAGAACGGCGTATTGGTTGAGAATTGTACATCCGAGTATACTGAGTATGTTATTTTTATGTCGCAGTTCGCGAGGGAATACAGGCTGCTCCCCGAGAAAATAGGCACATATCTCGATTGGTACGAGCTTGAATATCCCGTCCTTGCGATGAAGTATTATTACAAGGACGCTCCCGGAATAATTGTGCCGCAAGCCCTTGAATTTCGCGTGCTCCGAAATGATGCGGTTGAGCATTCGCTCTTTGGAACGTTTGACAAGGGTATCGGTGTTCCGCTTGCTGACTACAATGACGATAATGGTATTCTGAAGCTTAAGCTGTATGATGAGGACGGCAGTACAAGTATGTTAAGCGCGTTCTCCGCCGACAGGCTCAGAATAGCCGACAGCAAAACCCTCATCGACGATGAGGCGGGCGTAAAATATACGTTCGATTTCGAGGGATATACCAAAGACGGACATCTTTATACAGCGGAGCGATTAAGCTGAGCAAGGTCATCAAGCGCAGGAAAACAAGTTAATAAGAAAGCTCCCCGAATTTCGGGGAGCTTTTTCTATTCCTCAAGCGCCTCGGGCGCGGAGCGCGGGTAGGGCTTTGAAACGTCGGTAAGCCCGAGCAGATAGTCTGCGCTCACGTCGTAGAGCCGCGCAAGCGTGATAATATGCCGCACGGGGATCTCCTGGTTGTACTTGGGGTTTTCGTTTTCGTATTTCCAGATCTGCTGCTGGGTGGTTTTTAAAACCTCGGCGATCTGGCTCTGGCTGTATCCCTTTTGCTTGCGGACGTACTTTAATATTAGCGGAATTGTGTTAATTTGCATAATTTTGCCCTCCGTAATTATTTAAACTTTATAAAAATATTTTACATCTTTTAAAATGTACTTGACAAGTAATTAAAAAGGTGTTATAATGGTTGTAACATCTTGTGAGGATTTTATACTCTTTATTAGGTGTAAATTTGGTTTAACTTATTGGAGGAAAAATGATGAAATTAAAGAAAACATTAACTTGGGCAGCCGTTCTGGCTATGGCTGTCACTCCGCTTGCGGCTTACACCGCGGCGGCGGAGGGAGCCCCTGTTGAGGGAACTGTTACCGAGTATGACGGAATAATAGCCGGCGAACTTATGTTCCGCGGGTTTTATTTCAATGAGGATGATGTTGAGCTGAGCGTCAACACAGTTCTAGATAACAAAAACGACTTAACGGACGTGGTTATACCGTCATCTGTTAAGTATACCGTAGACGGCAAAGAAGAAACCCTTACAGTACGTGGTATCAGCGCACAAGCTGCGGGAGAGTGGGATGGTATGGGCGGAAATGATATGAAATACTATCACAATCTTGGTTTCGCAAATTGTACTAACCTGCGTTCCGTAACCATTCCTGATACCGTTGAGAGAATGGGGTATGGTGCTTTTGAAAACTGCACAAACCTTACAACAGTAAATATTCCCAAAAATATGGTTGTGCGCAGCGAAATTAATCCGTTTATAGGCTGCGAAAAGCTCGCAACTATTGATGTGGACCCGCAAAACCAGCGAATTTTTATTGAAGACGGTGTTTTGTTTGAGAAAAATCGTTGGGGTGAAGGTCTGTGGCTAGACAGCTATCTCGGCGGTAAAACCGATGAGGTCTATGTTATTCCCGATAATGTGACGGATATACTTCTGGGAGCGTTCAACAACAGCCATCTCAAAACAATTTATGTGCCGAAAAGCCTGTGCAGCAGCATAAATAACAGCGCCTTTTACAAGTGCCCGTCCCTTACGGAGGTGTATTTTGAGGGTACGGAAGAAGAGTGGAACAGCGAAACACATTATTCTGAAACTACCCCTTTCTGGTATTCCGAACCCGACGACACCGGAACGCTGAAAAACATCACCGTTCATTACAACGCCAAGCCCCAAGACGTTGCCCCCAACTACCAGCCCACCGAACCCACCGAACAGCCGACCATTTTCACCGATACCGCAACCGGCGTAAAGGTAACGGCGGAAGCAGGTGTTTTCCCCGAGGGAGTAATCTTCAACGCCAAGCTGGTTGATTCGCAGTCGGACAGCTTCTCCTACGACCTCACCTTCACCGACGCTTACGGAAACAAGGTTCAGCCGCAGAGCGGCGTTAAGGTTTCCGTGCCTCTCCCCGCGGGCTGGGAAACCGCTTACGTATACTATGTTCAGGGCGGCACAAACACGCCCCTGTCCGCCGATATCAAGGACGGCTACATCACGTTTACCGCAACCCATTTCAGCGTTTATATGATATCCTCCTCGGAAATCACAGGAAACTCCGGCAGTTCGTCCTCCGATAACAATGACGATTCTCAAGGCAGCTCCGGCAGCTCTTCGTCTTCGAGCAGCTCGTCCTCAAGCAGCTCGTCTTCAACTACAACAAGTACTACAAGCAATCCGCCTACCGGAGTGACCACTAAAGCTGTAATCCCCGCAGCACTCTTCTCTGCCGCAATTCTCGTCGCGACAAGAAAGAGAAAGTAATTTACCTAAAAAAACGCGCTCCAAAAACGGGGCGCGTTTTTGCGCAATACTCACAAAATTTCACAAAAACCCTTGACAAAACGAACGATTTGTTGTACAATATAAGCAGAGGATTATGCCGAAAAACGGTTTTTTCGAATTAATACGCAAAAGCCCAAAACGCCCCGAGCGGCGCTTTCAAGGAGGAAGTTATGGCACTTGTAAACGTAATGGAGAGCATAGTGAACGAAAAGCTGAACACGCAGCTCAAGGAAGAGAACTGCTGCAAATGCGACCGCTGTATGGAGGATATGAGGGCAATGGCATTAAACCAGCTCCCGGCGAAGTATGTCAGCACGCATAACGGAGAGCTTTTCTCAAAGCTGAACTCTCTGATGCGCCAGAATTCCATAGACATTAACGTTGCGGTGTCCTACGCGATAAAAATAGTGTCCGAGCGGCCGTCGCACGATAAGGAATAGCGGCGCTTCGCACGCGATCAAAAAAGCAGCTCCCCCTCCCTTGGAGGGGGATTAAAGCATTGTGGGGAGGAGCGAGCCGTGAAAAAATCCCGAAAGAAAATTATCACCGTCATCATCTTGACTGCGGCTGCGATTGCGGCGCTTTGGGTGACGCTCGGCGTCGTGGATTTCTCCCGCGTTCACAGCTACAAGCTCCCGATTTTCAGCAGGTGGACGCTTCGGTATCTCGACGGCGGCTCGGGAACATACACGGGGCTCGGCTATTCGTTCGAGATCAAGGGCGACTTCATCGGCACCGATTCCGATCCCGCGGCGGGAGTGACAAGCTACACCGCGAAGCTGTTCGGCGTTCCCGTTATGAGCGGGGTGCGCTGCTTGTGATTCTGTAAAACCGAATTTTATGAGGAATGACAATGGAATTTGAGATTATTCCCGATGACCGCGCAAAGCAGCTCCGCGAGCGCTTTATAGCGGAATTCATCGACAAAGACACCGAGAATTACCGAAAATACTACGATAAAAACGAATACGGCGGGCGCTTTTTGTGGGACAGCCTGAAAAACTACTCCGCGGAGAGGCATTGCCGCACGCAGGAGCAGGCGGCGGAGCTCCTCGAGGGCTTTGACCGCGTGTATTTTATGTGGGACTTCTGGCGCGAGGGCACGGTTTTCGCCGACGAATACCCGAACGCCGTGATAAAAATGAGCGGCGGCGAGCTCGGGCGGCTTGCCGTTTCGGAGTGGAACGCCGAGATAGAAGCCGAAAAGCACGACTGCTACATCGAGCACCCTCAGCTCCCAAGCGACATTTACGTGTTCGACGACAGCTTCTCGTGGTGCGTGGTGTTCACGCACGAGAGCAACGACTGCGACAGCCTTGACGATATTGTGCGGTTCTGCATTGTCTATATTTAAAACGCGACGCTTTGCAGCGATAAAAACTCCCCCGCGCATACAATTCGCAATTCCCCCGCCGAAGGCGGGGGAATTGCTTTAATCGACACGAAGCGTTATTTTGATGCAAAAAGCATTCCCCGCGTCACCGCGGGGAAGCGTATATTCAATTGTATAAAGTCGCGGTATTACATCGGACCGTTCTCCTTGTCAAAATTTGTGTTTGAAGCAAATTTCATCGGACATCGGACTGAACCTCCTGTCAGAAAATTCTAACCTCAGGTTTTAACTCGCACATCGCAACCACCACTTTCATTATGGCTTATCTATGTAAACGCGTTAAAGCGATTAAAATTTCTGCGGAACTAACGTAACCGTGCGGTTTTTACAACGGTATAAGCACCTTACTTCGACGGATTTTGCACTTTCGAGGGAGATAATCGCCTCGTGCAAATCATCGCCTGAAATCGAACCTCAGCGGCAAGCGTCGGGCGATTCCGCAGACGCCGGGACAAATGACTCTTCAATTTCCATCGGACTCGCCTCCCTTTCTGTTGAGATTTAAACTTCTCGTCGAACTTAATGACCCATCGGATTACTCCTTTTCTGCAACAGGCACTTCGCGTAATTCGGAAGTGTTCTCGCGTTGGAAAAGCTTAATGTGCCATCGGACCGTTCTCCTTTTGGAAGATTTTCGGAAGTTCCCCGTACCGACCTCTCGGCTTGACCTCGGTTCCCTTTCCTTGATTATATAATAACACATTTTTTCGTCAATGTCAATAGAATTTTTTAAACTTTTTGTTGTGAATTTGTATATATTTTCAAGCCGCTATTTAGTCAAAGTAATGATAAATTCGATGAAAACGCGAAATGTGGGATTTTTTCAAAAAATTCCTCTTGACAAAGGGCTTAGAATAGTGTAAAATATATTCAAGCGTGGTTCTTAAATCGGACAATTTTCACGCTGTGAAAGGCGGAGATTTATGAGCGATATGGAAAATTACGAAAACGATGCGTTTCTCGACGAGGACGAGGGCATAATCGAGCTTGAGGACGAGGACGGAAACGTTGCCAGATTTGAGTTTGTCGACCGCGCGGAGCTTGACGGCACGGTTTACTACGCGCTTATCCCCGAGGTGAGCGACGACAACCCCGAGGTTTCGGCGGAGTTCGTGGTACTAAAAGAAGCGGAGATAAACGGCGAGATGATGCTCGCGACGGTGGACGATGACGACGAGTATCAGAGGGTCGGCGAGATGTTTCTGGAGCGCTTTGCCGAGCTCCCCGAAATGGACATTTCCGATTTGGAAGAACTTGACGGCGCAAACGAGGGATAAATCCCCGCGAGCTGTTCACACTAAGCCTACTGCCTTGCTAGCCTACGGCACTATTTATGATCCGAACACTATTAAAAAGGGATCTCGACTCCGGCGGCGGATTGCAGACCTCCTGTGGAACACCACAGTCGGCGGGAGCGCGAAACCATTGGGCGACCTTACCCACCCTGCCATAAGCG